>CAMHOK010000204.1 GCA_946186735.1 uncultured Bacteroidales bacterium | reverse complement strand
TGCCACGAGTGTCTTACCGGAGCCCACATCGCCCTGCAGGAGTCGGTTCATCTGCTGTCCGCTCTTCATGTCTTCGTGTATCTCGCGCACCACACGTTTCTGCGCGGAGGTGAGGGGGAAGGGCAGGAAATGGTGGTAGAAAGAGTTGAACGCCTGTCCTACCTTATTGATACGGAAGCCCTCGGTGTTGGCTTCCCGCTGTTTGACCTGCCTGAGTATCTGCAGTTGGATATAGAAGAGCTCCTCGAACTTAAGCCTCTCGCGTGCGCGCTGCATGAGTCGGAGGTCTTCGGGGAAATGTATGTTGATGAGGCTCTGCTTGAGGTTGAGCAGATGATATTGTTCGAGCAGAGTGTCTCGCAGGGTCTCTTGTATGCCTTGTTCGCGCAGTATCTGCACCACCGAGTGCATTATCTTCGTCATCGCCTTGGAGTTGAGCGAGCCGTTCTTCATCTTCTCGGAGGTGTTGTAGTGGGGCTCGAGTCCTCGTCGCTGCGAGAGGTCCACTTTGTCGAGCAGCTCCATCTCGGGGTGCATGATGTCCCAGTGGTGGTTGAAATAGTTGGGTTTGCCGAAGCAGAGGTATCGCACACCTTTCTGCAGCTTGAGGTATTGCAGTCCGTGGAACCAGACGAGGTTCATCTCGTCGGTGCCATCGGAGAAGCGTGCTACGAGTCGCTCGTTCTTACCTACGCCTACTGTCTCGATGCTGATTATCTCGCCGATGATCTGCACATAGGTCTCCTCGTCGTTGATCTCGCGTATCTTATAGAAGCGGCTGCGGTCGATATACTTATACGGGAACAGATAGAGCAGGTCGCGCGGAGTGCGTATGTTGAGCTCTTTGCGCAACATGTCGGCTCGTCGCGGTCCTACGCCCGGGAGGAACTTTATGTCGGTGAGGTTGAGGTCCAAGGTGTTTGTTCGTTATTTGAGTGCCTGATAGACGACGTTGTGTAGCAGTGTCTTAGCGTTGTATCCTGAGAGGTTGGGCATGTTGTTCTGGTACATGATGAGTATGAGTTGCTCTTCGGGGTCGATGATATAGTCGGTTCCGAACATGCCTCCCCATCTCATTGCGCCTTCGGAGACGATGGTGTTGTGTGCGTTCTGTGGTGTGAACACGTCCCAAGCCATGCCGAAGCCTATCTCTCCTCTCATGTCTCCCACACCGTTCTTCTGCATCATCTCTAAGGTCTTGCGTCCGAGGATGCGGTGGTTGTTGAACTCGCCGTTGTTAAGCACCATCTGGCAGAAGCGTGCGTAGTCTTCGGCGGTGCCCACCATCCCTGCTGAGGGTGAGACGAAGGTCTGTGCGCCGGCATAGGGGAAGGTCTGGTAGAGCTCAGAGTCGCTGAGGTGTAGTCGTCCGCGTTGGTCGCCGGCATAAGCCATGCCGTGGGGCAGGGTAGAGGCCTCTTTGTCGTCAGCCGACTGCGTGTAGCAATAGAGGCGTACGAGTCGGTCTTTCTTGTCGGCGGGCAGGTGGAAGAAAGTGTTGTTCATGCCCAGAGGCTCAAGTACTCGCTCTCTGACGAAAGAGTCGAAGTCCTGACCGGAGATGATCTCGGCGAGGGCGCCTAAGACATCGATGTTATAGGAGTAGGTGAAGTCGTCTCCCGGGTCGTGGCGCAGGGGCACGCGTGCCATACGTCGCACGTTCTCTTGGAGGGTGATAGAGTCTAAGGTGTTGTGAGCGGCGACGCCCTGCTCACGGAGTATCTTATCGAACACGCCATCGTAGCAGATGCCTGAGGTGTGTGTGATGAGGTGCCGGATGGTGATGTCGCGCTTGGCGGGACGGGTGGTGTAGTTGCCGGTCTTCTGGTCGTAACTGACGAGCACTTGCGGGTTACGGAACTCGGGTATATACTTCTTGATGGGCTCATCGAGTTGGAACCGTCCTTCTTCGAAGAGTGTCATGAGGGCAACGACGGAGATAGCTTTGGTCTGTGAGGCTATGCGGAAGAAGTCATCTCTCTGACAGGGTATACGGTTTTCTATGTCGCGCCAGCCGTATGCTTTGTGGTGGACGATGCGTCCGTCTTGTACGACCATGAGCACGGCGTGGGGCATATAGCCGTTGTCGATATATCGTTGGAAGGCGGAGTCGATACGGCTGAGGCGCTCCACGACGAACTTATCGGAGATGTCGGCGTTGACGGTGAACGACTGCGGTGTACTGCCGTCTATGTGGCAGTTGTGGCATTTGTGACTGTTGTGGCAGCAGGCTGTGAGCAGCAGGCTGAGTGTGGCGATGAAGCCAAAGAAAGATTTCTGCATGGCGGTAGTGTTTGGTGTTGTAAGCATAAGTGTGCTCAGCATGTAGTGCGTTATGCATGTTATGTTATGCATGTAGCGTTATGCATGTTGTAGTTTTATGCATAGTTATGTGTTATGCATGTTGCAGTTTATGCATTTCGTTATCGCCTGCAAAGGTAAGAAGAAAAGATTAAATATGCAAGGGTGTTGTTAGACCGCTGCGCTGTTAGAGGTTAGACCGCTGCGCTGTTAGAGGTTAGACC
>CAMHOK010000203.1 GCA_946186735.1 uncultured Bacteroidales bacterium | reverse complement strand
GTATTCCGTGAGCCTCCGTGTTCGTTAAAAGAAAGTTTCCGTGTAAGGAAAGAGCTTCCGTGTTTCGGGATTTGCATAATTGGAGAAAGTTTCGTATCTTTGCACCGCTTCAGTGTAGGTATCTTTGCACCGCTTCTGTGTAAGGAGGCAGCTGATGTGATAAGTCAAATAATAACCATTAAATATTTCACAACCATGGATGAACTACAAAAAGTGATGGCGACTGCTCAACAATGGATTGACGGTCCTTATGATGCCCAGACAAAGGCAGAGGTAAAAGCGATGATGGAAGCCGAGGATAAGACTCCTCTTATCGATGCTTTCTATCGTACTCTTGAGTTTGGTACGGGTGGTCTGCGCGGCATTATGGGTCCGGGCACCAATCGTATGAACAAATATATCGTTGCGCAAGCCACTCAAGGCTATGCCAACTATCTCCTCAAGGTGCAGAGAGAGGGTGGTTTTGAGCATGTACAAGGCGGACGTGTGGCCGTCGTGGTAGGTCATGACTGCCGTAATAACGGTCGTTTGTTCGCTGAGACGGTGGCCAATATCTTCTCGGCTAACGGGATCAAGGTGTATCTGTTCGAGAGTCTGCGTCCCACTCCTGAGATATCTTTTGCTATACGCCATCTCAAGTGCCAAGGTGGTGTTAATGTGACAGCCTCGCACAACCCTAAAGAGTATAACGGCTATAAGGCTTATTGGGAGGACGGCTCACAAGTGCTTCAGCCGCACGACCAAGGTATCATCGACGAGGTGAACAAAGTGAGCATGGCTGATGTACGCTGGGAGGCTCAGAAAGACCTGATAGAGATCATCGGTGGCGAGATGGACTATGACTACATGATGGCAGTCAAGCAAGTGATGATCGACCAAGAGTCTATCCTTCGTCAGAAAGACCTTAATATCGTCTATACTCCTATGCACGGCGCCGGTCGTCAGATAGTGCCTATGTGCTTGCGCTCATGGGGCTTCCAGAACATACATGTCGTTCCGGAGCAGATGGTTATCGATGGCAATTTCCCCACTGTCATCTCTCCTAACCCAGAGAACCCAGAGGCTATGACCATGGGTATGGCTTTAGGAACGAAGCTCGGAGCCGACCTGGTTATAGCTTCCGACCCTGATGCTGACCGTATAGCTATCGTTTGTCGTAACGATAAGGGCGAGTGGGTGATCATCAATGGTAACCAGACCAACATCATGTATCACTATTACATCATCAACAACATGAAGCGTCTGGGCAAGATGCGCGACGATATGTATATCGTTAAGACTATCGTTACCTCCGAGCTCATCCGTAAGATTGCCGATGCACAAGGTGTCACGCTCACCGACGAATATACGGGCTTTAAGTGGATTGCCAACCGTATCCGTATGTGGTCAGACCACGAGGTTGATTATGTCAACTCTAAGGGTGAGCACTGCCATGGCAAGCGTAAGTTTATAGGCGGCGGTGAAGAGTCGTTCGGCTTCATGCCTTACGATGCCGTTCGCGACAAATGTTCGCCTTCGGCCATCTGCCTTATATGCGAGATAGCAGCTTATGCTAAGGACAACGGCATGACTCTCTTTGACTACCTGCTTAAGATCTATCAAGACTATGGTTTCCAGCGCGAGACCACCATCAATGTCGTTCGTCCGGGCAAGAGCGGAGCCGAAGAGATACAGGCTATGATGAAGAACTACCGCGAGAACCCGCCTCAAGAGATTGCCGGCGAGAAGGTGATTAAGATCAAAGACTATAAGACCCTCGAGCAGTGCTCGCTCGTAGATGGCAAGTGGGTCAAGGAGAAGATAGAGATGCCGCTTAACGCCACCTCAAATGTGCTCCAGTACTTCACCGATGGAGGTCTGAAGGTGTCGGTTCGTCCGTCAGGAACAGAGCCTAAGATCAAGTTCTATTTCGAGATACCCGTGAAGACCGAGATAGGCAAGAGCTTCACCGGAGCCGACTACGAGCGTTGCACCGAGCAGGCAGAAGCCCGTGTTCCGGCCATCAAACAGTCGTTAGGGATTTAACCGCTGCGCTGTCAGACCACTTTATTGTCAGATAAAAGAAAAGAGCGTGCTCTCAAAGCACGCTCTTTTCTTTTAACTTTGGGTGATTCTTGACAACTAAAAAACGAAACAATAATCTTGCATGTCTCAAAGAAATTCTGTATCTTTGCACCAAAATAGAGAAAGAATGAAAGAGAAAATACAACATATAACACCTGATGAGCAATTATCTAATGATAAAGAATATCAAACTTTGCTGGATAATATCAGTAAGGCGGTTGAATTGGCTCATCAGAAATTAGCAGTTGCCGTCAATACTATTTTGATTGATACCAACTGGGAAATAGGTCGATATATTGTTGAGTTTGAACAACACGGGAATGCACGCGCCAAGTATGGAGATAATCTGATTAATCGTTTATCAAAAGATTTGACATTGCGTCTTGGCAAAGGATATAGTAAAAGCAATCTGCTCTATATCAGGAAATTCTACTACACTTTTGCAAAAGATGAGAGACTGTCTCACTTATTCGCACAAAAAGGTGAGACACCGTCTCACTTATTGAGTTGGAGCCATTATTTTGAGATTTTGA
>CAMHOK010000202.1 GCA_946186735.1 uncultured Bacteroidales bacterium | reverse complement strand
CAATGCACGCCGTGAGTTGCAGACAGCCAAATGGCAGACGTTACCGACACTCGGACTCTATGCCGGTTGGAACACTTCATATTATCAATACAAGGGCACTACGACCATGTCGTTTGCCGACCAGTTCCGCAATAACGGCGGAGAATACGTCCAGTTGTCGCTCTCGCTGCCGCTATGGGACAGACTGGCAAGAGCCTCGCGTATCTCACGCAAGAAACATGCTCTTGAAAAGGCCAATGCGGAACTCGACGCCAAGCAGCGCGAAGTGGAGACAGAAGTCCGGCGGGCTATACAAGACCGCGACGCCAATATCGAAGCATACCTCGCAGCACGGCAGAAAGTCAGATTGCAGACAGAGGCATACCGTCTTAACCAAAAACAATGGGAGCAAGGACTTATTTCACACATCGAGTTCAGAACGGCAGAAAACGACTACCTCCGGGCTCTCTCCGACGAGATGAAAGCGCTTTTCCAACTGCTCATCAAGCAGGCGGTTGTGGAATATTACAGCGGGATAGAATATATCAACCAACAATAATATGGACAAGATAATCGAAAAGAAAAAAGGATGGCGGCGGCTCTTCACACACAAAACACTATGGTTGTGGGCAAGCATCCTCCCCTTGGCGCTCATCATATACCTTATTGCTAAGCCTGAGAGCAATGTGCTGCGGGTGGACAAAAACTCACTCTCAATCGCCACGGTGCAACGGGGGCAGTTCAACGACTATATACGTATCAGCGGACGCGTGCAGCCGCTAACTACCATTCAACTGTCACCGCAGGAAGGGGGTATTGTCAAGCAAATACTCATCGAAGAAGGCGCAACCGTTCATGCCGGCGACAACATACTCATACTCTCCAACGACAACCTCGACCTGCAGATACTCAACTCCGAAGCCGAACTGGCAGAGAAAGAGAATATCCTGCGTAACACACGCATTCAGATGGAGCAACAGAAACTCGACGTGCAGCAGAACATACTCGAATACCGTACACAAACGCAGCGATTACGACGGGCATACGAGCAGCAGAAGCAACTCTATCAAATGCAACTTATTGCACGTGAAGACTATCTTAAGGCTCAGGAGGATTACCGCTTGGCAGAAAACAAACAGCAACTCATCATCGAGCGGGCGGAGCAGGACAGCCTCTATCGCGGCACGCAGATCGACCGTATGGAAGAGAGCCTTGAGAACATGCAGCGCAACATGCAGATGATACGACGACGAAAACACAACCTCATCGTCAAAGCACCTATCGACGGAGAACTGGGACTGCTTGACGTCGCACTCGGACAGAGCATCGCTGCAGGCACAAAAATAGGACAGATTAACAGCGTGGGTATGTACAAAGTGGAAGCACTTATCGACGAACATTATATCGACCGCATCGCCGCAGGACTCGAAGCCACCTTCGAGCGACGAGGCGATACTTACTCAACTGTCATACGCAAGGTCTATCCCGAAGTCAGAGAAGGTAAGTTCAAAGCCGATTTCAAATTCACAGGCGATCAACCCGAAAACATACGCGCAGGACAGACCTATTATCTCAACCTCCAGCTCGGGCAACCCGAAGAAGCTGTGCTCATACCACGCGGCTCGTTCTATCAGAAAACCGCAGGCAAATATATATTCGTTCTCGACAAAAGCGGCAACCGCGCCGTCAGACGCGAGATTCGTATAGGACGACAAAACCCGCAATTCTACGAGGTAATAGAAGGACTCCAACCGGGCGAGCAGGTTATCATCTCCGCCTATGACTCCTTCGGCGATAACGATGTTCTGATTTTATAAAGACAAAAACATAAAAACATTAAAATGCTAAAAAACATGATTCAGGTAACCAATCTATCGAAAATCTTCCGCACGGAAGAGATTGAGACCACCGCACTCAATGGTGTGTCTTTTGAAATCAACGACGGCGAGTTTGTCGCCGTCATGGGACCTTCCGGATGCGGTAAGTCAACTCTCCTCAATATCCTCGGACTCCTCGACAACCCCACACAGGGCTCCTACCGGCTCTTGGACACCGAAGTAAGCCGACTCCGCGAGAAAGAGCGCACACGCTTCCGCAAGGGCAATATCGGATTCGTCTTTCAGAGTTTTAACCTCATCGACGAACTCAATGTCTATGACAACATCGAACTGCCTCTGCGTTACCTCAACATCTCCGCATCCGAGCGCAAACAGCGTGTTACGGATATGATGAAACGAATGGCAATAAGTCACCGTGCGCAGCATTTCCCGCAGCAACTCTCCGGCGGACAGCAACAACGCGTAGCAATAGCCCGTGCTGTGGTGGCATCACCCAAACTCATACTCGCCGACGAGCCTACCGGCAACCTCGACTCCAAAAACGGCAAAGAGGTGATGGAACTGCTACGCGAGCTCAACTCCGAGGGCACTACAATAGTCATGGTCACCCACTCACAACGTGATGCCGCCTTCGCACAACGAACCATCAACCTCTTCGACGGCAAGATAGTAAGCGACGTGAAAAACGAACTCTGATTAGAGAAAAACAGAAAATTAAAATTCTGACCTATGAAATCGTATCTTCATTTCCTTTCACGCAACAAGCTCTATACCGCTATCGAGGT
>CAMHOK010000201.1 GCA_946186735.1 uncultured Bacteroidales bacterium | reverse complement strand
AGCGGTCTAACAGCGAAGCGGTCTAACAGCGAAGCGGTCTAACAGCGAAGCGGTCTAACAGCGAAGCGGTCCAACAGCGAAGCGGTCCAAAGAGTGCTACTTTGCTCCTAACCTCTCGAGCACGAGGTCGGAGATATCTAATTTGACATTGAGGAAGATGAGTGTCGGGTCAGACGACTTATCTTTGACTATGTCGTATCTCTTCTCGTTGGCTATCTCTTGTATGGCGTTGTAGATATCGTCTTGTATAGGCTTGATGAGGCTCTCGCGTTTCTTGAACAGCTCGCCGTCGGCACCGAAATACTTGCGTTTGAGCTCCATCGCCTCTTTCTCTTTCTGAAGGATCTCATCTTCGCGTTTAGCTTTGAGGTCTTCGGAGAGGAAGATCTGTTCGGTCTGATAGTTAGAGGTGAGTTGTTGTGCCTCCTGTTGCGCCTGCTCTATCTCTTTCTGCCAGCGTTTGCTCACGATAGCGAGTTGCTCGTTAGCTGTCTCGTACTGTGGCAGGTTCTTCAAAATGTATGCCATATCGATATAGGCTATCTTCTGTGCAGAGACGAAACCGGCGAGAGGGAGCGTTAAGGCTATGATAATGAGAAGCTTCTTCATGGTTGAATGGTTGAATAGTTGAATGATTGAATAGTTGAATTATAGTTCTTGTCCGAGTACGAAGTGGAACTGGCTTCCTCCGTACTGTTTAGAGCCGTTGATCTCGTCGAAGCCCCATCCCCAGTCGATACCCATGAGTCCGAACATCGGCAGGTAGATTCTCACGCCTAAGCCGAGCGAGCGTTTGAGGTCGAAGGGGTTGTACTTGAGTATGTCGGAGAAGCAGTTACCGGCTTCTGCGAACACATGAGCCCAGATGGTGGCGTTCTGTTCGAGTGAGATAGGATAGCGTAGTTCGAGTGTATATTTATTATACAGGTATCCCATGTTTCTTCCCGTCACCTCGTCGTAAGGTGTGAGTGAGCCCGAGGAGTAGCCTCGCATGGCTATGTACTCGGTGGAGTAAGAGGTGTAGGACGACATACCGTCGCCACCCATGAAATAGCTCTCGAAGGGTGATTTGGCGAAGATGTTATAGTAGCCTAAGTAGCCAAACTCGGCTCTTGCCATGAGCACGAGCTTAGAGTCTTTGGTGAGAGGAGTGAACACCTTTCCCGTGAATTTCCACTTATGGTACTCAATGAGTTTATACCTCTCGGCATCTGTCATGGTTGAGTAGTCTTTGCCGTTCATGAGCGACCATGGCGGTGTTATCTTGAGTCCGAGAGTGAAGCTTGAGCCTCGACGTGTGTAGATAGGGTTGTCTATACTGTTTCGGCTGAGCACGAGGTTGAGTGCGAGGTTATGTGATGTACCGTTAGCCACGAGCAGATAGGGCCAGTTGCGCATCATGTACATCTGATAAGATATCTCGCCATAGAAAGTGAAGTAGTCGTCGGGCCAGCTGAGTCGTTTACCATAACCGATAGAGGCACCGAGCGTACGCAGATACTTGTCGGGGTCGTTCTCCGCCTGCCTGAGTTGCTGATAGTAGTCGGAGTAGTTGTTGCCATACATGTAGTATGACGAGGCATAACTGCTATATAGGTTGTTGTAAGCCTGATAGTAACGGTTAGAGTAGCCGTGCTGCGAAGCGAAATAGAGGCTCACTGAGAGCGAGTTAGGTCTTTTGCCTCCGAGCCAGGGCTCAAGGAAGGATATGCTGGCGCTGGTATAGAGCAGACCGTTGGTGCGGGCATTGAGCGAGAAGGTCTGTCCCTCACCTTGCGGCATTATCCTATAGGTCTTAGGTTTGAAGAGGTTCTGTATGGCGAAGTTAGTGAACTTAACCCCCACCGAGCCTACCAGTCCGGTGGCGCCCCAGCCGAGCGAGAACTCCAACTGGTCGGACGACTTGGTCTCCAGCTGATAGGTGATGTCCACCGTTCCCTCTTCGGGGTTCGGCTGGATGTCGGGCACGAGCTTCTCTTGGTCGAAGTGTCCCATCTGTGCCAACTCACGCAGCGAGCGCATGATGTCGGTCTGTGAGTATAGTTGTCCGGGCTTGGTATAGAGCTCGCGTCTGACCACATGTTCATAGACGCGGGTGTTACCCACGATGTTTACCTCGTTGATGGTTGCGGGTTTACCTTCGAAGATACGCATCTCGTAGTCGATAGAGTCGTGGTCTATCTTCACCTCCACGGGGTCAACATTGAAGAAGAGGTAGCCGCGGTCGGTATAGAGCTTAGAGACGGCGTCGTCGTCCTCCTGGAGGCGTTTGTTGAGCTCTTTGAGGTTGTAGGTATCACCTTTCTTGATGCCGAGCACAGCGTTGAGGTAGTCGTAGGGATAGAGGGTGTTGCCCACCCAATTGATGTCGCGGAAGAAATATTTCTCGCCCTCATCGATAGTCATATAGACATCTACTCGTGTAGGGTCTTCGGGGTTCTGCACCACCGAGTCGGCCACTATATGTGCGTCACGATAACCTTTCTCGTTGTATTTCTCGATGAGAGCCACCTTATCTTTCTCATACTCTTCGGTAACGAACTTCTTAGTACGGAAGAGGTTGGTGATGTGGTTGTCGTTGGTCTTCTTCATCGCGCGGTTGATC
>CAMHOK010000200.1 GCA_946186735.1 uncultured Bacteroidales bacterium | reverse complement strand
CTCTGAAGCACATCTCTACCGAGGCTCCTGTTGCTGAGACAGCAGAGTACAAGGCAGCTTACGAGCGCTGGAAGAAGGCACTCGGAAAGTAAAAGTAAATGAAAAATTAAAAATAAAAAGTGAAAAATACGAGTTGCAACCATTCGTTGTAAATGGGAAAAGTAACTTGTATTTTTCACTTTTCATTATTCATTTTATAATTTAACTTGAAAAACACAATATTTTTTCACTTTTTTGACGAAAACTTTTGATATTAAAATAAAATTGCTTATTTTTGCACCATAAATTTTACATTTACCAATCATGAACAAAAACACATTTACACTAATAGCCTCACTTCTCATAACACTTTCAGCAAGTGCCGAGGACATGGAACTGAAGTTTGAGAGTTGTGACATGGGAATGAAGCCCCACGCCGATGCGTGGGAGCAGGTCTATAATTCTCTTATCGAGAATAGTAACAACGCTATTGCCATGGAAAAACCAGAAAAGAGCGTAGTGATAAACGACATGAGTAGCTATAATGCCACCATGATGAAAGACGAGTCACACAACTGGGTGGCTACGCCGGAGGCTGTGGAAAAATATGGCTACTATACACCGCTGAGAGAGTTTGAATGGTCAACAGTACCACTCATAGCTTTCGGATTCGCAGCCAAGGCCAACAAGAAGAATTTCCGCGCTGCACGAAACAATTTCATACCGGCTTACGAAAACCGCTTTGACGACAACCTGCAGCTCGTGCCACTCGTAGTAGCATCGGGTCTTAACTTTGCGGGCTATCAGGGTCGTAGTAACACAGGACGATACCTTGCCAGCGGCGCATTGTCCTATGCTTGGTGTGCGCTCTTCGTGAACAGCATAAAATATACCGCCAAGGAGATGCGACCTGACGGCTCTACAGCCAACTCATTCCCTTCAGGACATACAGCTACGGCATTCACCGCAGCTACCATTCTCCACAAGGAATACGGTCTTACTCGCTCGCCTTGGTGGTCAATCTTCGGATACGGATGTGCCACTACCACGGGTATCATGCGCACGCTCAACAACCGCCACTGGATAAGCGATGTGCTGGTAGGTGCAGGTCTTGGTATCTTATCTACTGATCTGGGATATATGTGCGCCGACTGGATTTTCAAGAAGAAAGGCATCAAACGCGAACCACTAAGAGGAAACTCCGACCTGTGGCAGAACCCAAGTTTCTTCAATCTGGAGCTTGGCATGCAGCTTACCAACGACATTAAAATGCCTACCAATACCGACTTCCTCACCACCGCCAACCTATACAACTATGGTGGTGCATACCTCGATGATGACTACTATACCATACAGCGTAACGGCAACCCATTCCGCATACCTGACGACTACAATGCCGAGAAGCGCGAGTTCAAGAATTACGCCTCTGGTACTCCTGCATACGCAGAAGGACAGTCACCAAGGATAAAAGTCGGTACAGGTACCACAGTAGCAGGCGAGGCTGCTTACTTCATAAACAAGTTCTTAGGCGTTGGAGCTCGCGCACGCATTACCACAGCCCCTGTGACAGCCGAAGGACTATACACCTATACAGAAAAAGGAGATGTGCTTACGCGCAACATGAATTCCGCATCCGTGTCTGAGGTATGGTCGCTCGTAGATATCGGCGCCGGCTTGTATCTGGCATGGCCTTTCAGCCCGAAGCAGAATATTGGCATCAAGGCTCTCTACGGTCGCCGTTTCTTCGGTAGCCTCAACCTGATAGCCGCTTCGGACCGGGTTTACCTTAACACACAGACAAACGAGGAAGCAGCTGTCACTATGTATGGCGACGCAATGAAGATAGACAAGACCAACACCGACAACTTCACGGTGGGCTTGCACTACACCTATGCCATGAATAGCGGTATGGCAATATCAGGCTTTGTGGATTATGACTTTTCAAAGCCTACCTTCGATGTGGAATACACCCCATACCACAAAGACTTGCTACTCATGGTGACAAAGCACACCAACTTCAGTTTCTCGCATAAGATAAACTCCTTCACCATAGGAGTGGCGATGTCTGTAATATTCTAACCCTAAAGAAAGCACAAGACTATGAACAAGATACATAACATCTTCAAGGCATTCGTCGCAATAACCATCTCCGCCATCATGGTATGCTCATGCGACAATACTGCCAACGACATAAAGGTGGAGGCTATTAACGGCCATTATGACGGAACGGTCATAGTAGGACTCTATGTGCCTGACCTTTTGGTTGAGTATGAGAATGAAATGCTGAGCAACGGCGATACTCCGGCACTTTGCTACGACACGGTGAAGACCACCATAGACATGCAGTTCTTCAACAACAATCAGGTAAAGATAAGCGTCGATAAACTCAGCGATGTGGAATTTTCCATTCCGTTCCTTGACGAGAACGGTAATGTGCGCGACATATACAGCGAGGGGTATCTGGCATATATCTATGATATGACATGCAATCTTCGCGACAAAGGTGTGATAACACCCAAGGAGTTCACCGAGTTCTATGAGTTGATTGACACCCTGCGTGACCACCTGACGGTTAGCAGCGTTCAGACTAACCCGATGCCGATGGTGGAGCAAGGAGCCATGCTTGCCTCTTACGACTATGAGCAGAACTCATACTATACACAGTTCAACCTCGACAAACTCACATACCAGCGCACCCCCGAAGT
>CAMHOK010000199.1 GCA_946186735.1 uncultured Bacteroidales bacterium | reverse complement strand
CGGTCAGATGGCGTTGTTCACCTCCTTGCTTTATCTGCCTTGGACGATAAAGCCGTTGTGGAGTCCGTTCGTGGATATCATCAAGACCAAGCGTTGGTGGATACTGGCGATGCAGATACTCATGACCGCTGCTTTCGTACTGCTCACCCTCACTATCCCCCATCCGTCGGCTGAGATGATTGCCGCCGGTGAGACACCTATATCGATGTTCACCGTGATGCTGATACTGTTCATCATCACTGCTTTCGCGTCAGCCACTCACGACATAGCCGCCGACGGGTTCTACATGCTCGCCCTCACGCAGCACCAGCAAGCCGCTTTCGTGGGAGCACGTTCGGTGTTCTACCGCCTGTCGAGCATCTTCGGTCAGGGCGTGCTGCTGGTCATAGCAGGCTCGCTGGAGACCAGCACGCAGAACATACCCCTCGCATGGCAGCTCACGCTGCTCGTCACCTCCGTCATCTTCGCCGTGATCAACCTGTGGCATGTGTTCTTCTTGCCTAAGCCCGACTCCGACCGCTCCAGCATGGAGGGTAAGCAACAGTCGGCGAAGAGCATCATGCAGGAGTTCGGACGCACTTTCCTCACTTACTTCAAGAAACCCGGTATATGGTTAGCTATGATCTTCATGCTGGTCTATCGTCTGCCCGAGGCTTTCCTCATCAAGATGATCAACCCGTTCCTCGTAGCCACCACCGAGCGCGGCGGCTTAGGACTGAGCACGGAGACGGTGGGTGTAGTGTATGGCACTATAGGCGTCGCTTTCCTGATGCTTGGCGGCATACTCGGTGGGCTGTTCGCCTCGAGGGTAGGACTGAAGAGGTCGATGTGGTGGATGGCAGCATGCATGACCCTGCCCTGCTTCAGCTTCGTCTATCTGAGTATGGTGCAGCCCACTAACCTCGTGTTCATAGCTATAGCGATAGCTGTCGAGCAGTTCGGTTATGGCTTCGGCTTCACCGCTTACATGCTGTATATGATGTATTTCTCGGAGGGTGAGTTCAAGACCGCCCACTACGCTATATGCACCGCTTTCATGGCACTCTCGATGATGATACCCGGCATGTTCGCAGGCTATCTGCAAGAGGCGCTGGGCTATCAGAACTTCTTCTGGATGGTGATAGCGTGCTGCGTGGCAACGGTGGTGGTGACCGTGTTCGTCCGCCGACAAGTAGATGAGCAGTACGGAAGGAAGTAGAGGGTTAGAAGTAAGACCGCTGCGCTGTGAGATTTTAGACCGCTGCGCTGTTAGATTTTAGACCGCTTCGCTGAAAGAGCAAAGACCGCTGCGCTGAAAGAGCAAAGACCGCTGTGCTGAAAGAGCAAAGACCGCTGCGCTGAAAGAGCAAAGACCGCTGTGCTGTGAGAGCGAGGACCGCATAGCCCTCCACGCCGCATGGTCTCCCCCGCCCTCGTGAGGGAGGGGGTGAGGGGGCGGGTGATACTAAAGACCGCTGTGCTGAAAGAGCAAGGACCGCTTCGCTGAAAGAGCGAGGACCGCATAGCCCTCTCCGCCGCATGGTCTCCCTCGCCCTCGTGAGGGAGGGGGTGAGGGGGCGGGTGCCCCGGGAGAGTTAAATTCGCGTTGTGTAGAGACGCATGTGAATGTGTCTCTAAAGTACAGAAACAACTTACGTTGTTGTTCGGATACAATCCGAACGCAATGAACGTAGAAAGCAACCTTCCGTGTTTTCCGTGAGCCTTCGTGATTCTCCGTGTTCGTTAAAAAAGAGAAGCAGTGTAGAAAAAGAGAAACAGTGTAGAAGAACATTCGTGTGATTCGTGAGATTCGTACAGAAAAAGTTGAAATTCCAACCACCCCTGCCCCTCCTTATCTAAGGAGGGGAGCTCCATGCGGCTGAGAACGCTACCAAGAGCCTCCGTGAGAGTTCCGTGAGTCTCCGTGTTCGTTAAAAAAGAAAAAAAAGAGATTCGTGTGATTCGTGAGATTCGTACAGAAAGAAAATATCAGTGTAAAGAAAACATCCGTGTAAAGAAATTAATCAATCAGTGTAATGAAAAAGCATATCCCTAATCTTATCACTTCGTGTAACCTGCTGTCGGGTGCAGTGGCAGTGTTGTTCGCTTGTCGTGGCGAGTATCCGATGGCGTTGTTGTTCATCCTTATTGGTGCCGTGTTCGATTTTTTCGATGGTATGTCGGCGCGTGTTCTGCATGTGAGTAACCCTCGTGGCAAGGAGTTAGACTCGTTGGCTGACGACATCACTTTCGGTCTTGCTCCCACGCTCATGCTCTTCACTTTCGTCTATCAGTGTCTGGGCGAGCTGCATAACTTAGCTTTCTGTGTTTTGCCTATGGCTGCTTTCTCGGCGCTGAGGCTGGCTAAGTTCAACCTTGATGAGCGTCAGACCGACTCTTTCCGTGGTCTGGCAACACCGGCTAACGCACTGTTCTGGGCTTCGCTTATCTCGTGGCTCTCGGTGGAGGGACTGGCTATGCCGTGGCTGCTGTACACGATGGTGGTCGGCTCGTGGCTCTCGTGTTACCTGTTGGTGTGCGACCTGCCGCTGTTCTCGCTTAAGTTCCACGACCTGAGCTGGCAGCATAACTGTGTGAGGTATGTGTTCCTCATCGGTGCTGTGCTGTTGGTGTTGCTGACGGTGGTGTGGTGTGCTGTGAGAGGCAGCCGGTCAGGCATCTATGCCCTCGGTGCTATCATCATAGTGTGGTATGTGGGGGTAGGCGTGACCGCTGCGCTGGCAGAGCAAAGACCGCTGCGCTGAAAGAGCAAAGACCGCTTCGCTGAAAGAGCAAAGACCGCTTCGCTGAAAG
>CAMHOK010000198.1 GCA_946186735.1 uncultured Bacteroidales bacterium | reverse complement strand
CACCGGACATTCTCGGTGCGGCTCTATCGCTTCTCCTTATCTAAGGAGGGGAGTTCCATGCGGCATGGGGGTATTCAACTTTCAACTATTCAACTATTCAACTGCTCGCTCATCTGTTATAATCAGCAATGGCGTAGCCATAAAAGAATCTGTTAGAATCTGATAAATCTGCTAAATCTGCGGTTGATTTCATTATGTCATTTGCGGTGGGTTTCATTATGTCGTCTGTGGTGAGGTGGCGGGTGGGATTCAACTCTTCACCTTTCAACTTTCACCTTTCAATCCTGTGCTATCACCCGCCCCCTCACCCCCTCCCTACCATAGGGCGGGGGAGACCATGCTGCATGGGGGTATTTGCGGATTCAACTATTCAACTATTCCACTTTTTAACCTTTGTTATCTGTTTAATCTGTTTAATCTGCGTCATCTGAGTGAAATTCCATTATCATCATCTGTGTCATCTGTCATGGCGAAGCCAATTGAAACCAAATAGAAAGAAAAAAATCTGTATAAATCTATAAAAATCTGTCCAATCTGCGGTTAAATATAAGAATCAGCGGTGCAAAAAACAAGAGGATCTGCGGTTAAATAAAAGAATCAACGGTTTCAACTTTCTAACCTTTGTTATCTGTTTCATCTGTTTCATCTGTATCATATGTGTGAAATTCCATTAACATCATCTGTGGGAATCTGTCATGGCGTAGCCAATCCGTACAAGAAGTGAAAGAGGGAGAAAATGAAAAAAATCTGTATAAATCTTTATAAATCTGCTCAATCTGCGGTTAAATAAAAGGATCTGCGGTTAAATACAAGAATCAGCGGTGCAATAAACAAGAGGATCTGCGGTACAATAGACAAGATGTTCTGCGGTTAAAAAATGAATCAGCGGTGCAAGAAATTGCTGTTGTGTGGACGAAATTTTGCAATATGGCAAAGTTTTTGTAACTTTGCCGCAAAACTATCTTTATATGTACCGAACATTAAAAACGACCAATCTTAAACTCTTCTTGTGCTTGCTTCTGACGCTCTCTTTGTCGAGTTGTGAGTATGTTGATGAGCTGCTTTTGAAGTTCAAGTCTCGTCCGAGCAAAGAAGGAATGGTGGAGATGATAGGAAACGAGATTCTTTATGCCGAAGATTTGCAATCTGCCACCCTCAAAGCCTCTTCGCCCGAAGATAGCGCACAACTTGCTGAACGATATATTCGTCAGTGGGCTACGCCTATCTTGCTTTACAACAATGCCAAGCGTCGTGTGGGCACCGACGATGATATAGAGCAGATGGTTGAGAGCTATCGTCGCTCGCTGTATGTGCAAAAGTATGAAGAGCAACTCTTGTCGCAGAGGGTATCTACCCAATTGAGCAACGATACGCTGCTCTCTTTCTACGAGGCTAACAGCGACCGATTTATCTTGTCGGAGAATATTCTTCAAGGCATTTTGATTGTTACACCTAAAAAGAGTCCCCAACTCAAAGAGCTTCGCAAATGGCTCAAGAAAGGAATAGATGAGATTGAAAACATTGAGCGTTTTGCTTATCAATATGCGTCTGCCTATCAACTCTTTACCGACTCGTGGCAGAAGGTTAACACCATAGCTGAAAACACTCCGCTTGACGCTGTTGACCTCTCTAAGCAGATGGCCAAGCACAATTTGATAGAGACAACCGACTCGACAAGCATCTATATCCTCAGTATCACCGACAAGCGGTTCGCTGGCGATAACATGCCTTTCGAATTTGCCGAGCCCGAGATAAGGAACCTCTTGCTTCAGCAACGCAAGATTGATTTTATCAAGCAATACGAACAACAGACATATTATAATTGGAAAAACCAAACGAAATGAAACGACTCGTAACAATACTTCTCTGCTCGCTTCCGCTCTTCCTGGCTCAGGCGCAGAAGAAAGAGATTATCGATGAGGTTATTTGGATAGTAGGTGATGACGCTATTTTGCTCAGTGAGGTAGAAGAGCAGCGTCTTCGTGCGCAGTATGAAGGACAGTCGATACCCGGCGACCCTTATTGTGTTATTCCTGAGCAGATAGCTATTCAGAAGCTCTTCCTTCATCAGGCAGAGATCGACTCTATCACCGCCAACGAATCGACGGTCAGCCACCAAGCCGACATGCAGCTCAATTATTATATATCGCAGATAGGCTCGAAAGAGAAGATGGAGGAATATTTCCGCAAGACCAGTTCTGAGATTCGCGAGGAGTTGCAGACCACTATCCGTCAGCAGATGATTATCCAGCAGATGCGTCGAAAGCTCACGGAGAACATCAAGCCCACCCCTGCTGAGATCCGCCGTTTCTATAACTCTCTGCCGGAAGACAGCATACCTATGGTGGCAGGTGAGGTGGAGGTGCAGCTCATCAGTTTTGAGCCTAAGGTGCCCGAAGAAGAGATTGAGCGTATCAAACAGACGCTGCGCGACTTTACCGAGCGCGTCAACTCAGGCAAGACCGACTTCAGTATGCTCGCCCGACTCTATTCAGAAGATACTGAGAGCGCTAAGCGCGGAGGCGAACTCGGGTTTCTGGGCAAGGGTCAGCTGGTTCCTGAGTTTGCCGATGTGGCTTTCAACCTCAGCGACCCCAAACGAGTGTCGCGTATAGTGCAGTCGGAATACGGCTACCATATTATACAGCTTATCGAGAAGAAAGGTGAGCGCGTCAACTGTCGGCATATCCTGCTCAAACCTCGTGTCTCGCCTGACGATACCCGCAAAGCACTCGACCAACTCGATTCTATTCGTGAGCGCATCCTTGCCTCCGAAGAGACTTTCGAGCAGGCCGTCGTG
>CAMHOK010000197.1 GCA_946186735.1 uncultured Bacteroidales bacterium | reverse complement strand
TTGTAGCCTTCCCATGAACTCATCAACTAACGAACCTTTATCTCTGAAGCGGAAGAAGTACTTGCCTTTTCTCAGCAAGTTAGTCGGCCAGATGGTAGCATCAAAGAAAGGTGTTGAGACGGGCACACCGAACCTGCCTTCAACCAGCATGTTATCGTCTTCAACATCAGAAGAGAGTTGGAAAGTGCCGTCATCGCCTATGTTGATTACATAGAGTCTGTTGTAACCTCCGAAGCGTATCTCTGTCGGTTCCACTTCGAAAGGTGTCTGGCGATAGATGTTACGGGTTTTGAATCTGCCTTGTGTGATATAGTCAACTTGCATGAAAGGAAGCGAATCGACCACCCTGCACATCAGGTCGTAAGAAGAGAGCATGATAACCTGGTTGTTGACGTTCTTATATCCTGCGTCCACACCAAAACCCATCATGAGAGCCGAGTTGCCATAAGTGCCTCCATAATCTTTGATGATGATAGTACCGGTGGATAGATATTGTGGAATCCATTTCCTATTCTCAACGAAAGCCACTGCAACGGCAATTATCACGCCAAGCACGAACAGATACCAATATCTCAGGATACGCAACACCCAATCCATCAGATTGAATGAGCTTGGTTCGTCGTCTAAGTTGCCTCCTTGTGGTTGTGGGGTCTGCCCGCTACCATAAGGGTTGGTGCTACCATAAGGATTACTTCCGTAAGGGTTAGAGCCGTAAGGGTTAGAGCCGTAAGGATTACTTCCGTAAGGGTTAGCCCCGTAAGGGTTGTTTCCGTAAGGGTTTTGTTCTTTCTCTGTAGCCATAATGATTGATTCTTTTATGTTCTACTTCCCTACTCCGACATAGTTAAGCACCGAGACGAGCAGCGCCAATGAGCTCGTTATCAAGCCCAAGAAACCACTGTAGGAAGCCACTTTATAGAAGCTGCCTTTCGAGCGCGATACATAAATCATATCGTTGGGATAGACATAATAGTATTTTGAATCGATGATTGTGTTCGTGCGTATATCAAACTCCAGTATCTCAGGTTCAGCATTGTCTCTGGGTCTGACGATTCTCACATGTCGCCTATCGCCCTGTGCGAACAAGTCGCCGGTCATGGCAAGAGCTTGATAGATAGTTAGTTTATCTTTATAGATGGTATAAACTCCGGAGTTAGCATCACCGATGACTGAGAATGTTTTGTTTGCCAAAGCCACTTTGACT
Organism: uncultured Bacteroidales bacterium; assembly: GCA_946186735.1. Taxonomy (GTDB): domain Bacteria; phylum Bacteroidota; class Bacteroidia; order Bacteroidales; family Paludibacteraceae; genus Colicola. The sequence continues at coordinate 1,636 of CAMHOK010000197.1, read as the reverse complement.
TCGGCATCGGGTATGACTTCGCGAAAAGCCTCTTGTATCTTCTCCTCGGCCTCGGGCAAGGTCAGACCTAACACTTTGATTGGCGGGATGAAAGGCAGCTCAACCGTACTATCGGAATAAACTCTGTAAGCGATATAGTTATTAGTGTTATATGATCCTGAATTACTTTGCATAGCTTTAGAGATCGTCTCATCCATGGTTATGAGACGATAGATGAGTTGGTCGTTGAGCATTATTCGATAAGGGTGATACTCTTCGGGCTCATACTGTGGCAGGTCATCGCGTTCTTGCAGCAGACCGATGGCTCGGTTGGTGTAGCATGAAGTGAGCAACAAGCTACATAACAATATGAGTAAGATATGTTGACCGATTTTCATATTCATATTAGTTGGCATATTGTTATTTGCTTGAGTTCTTATTTATTGGAGTTATGATAAACCTATCCACAAGAGTATAGATGAACACTCCGAAGGAGAAAGTGGTGGCAACGGTAGAGATAGCCGCACTGGCAGAGTTCAGACCAAACGACTCTCCGCGCATCTTTCTTATGTAAATGACATCGTTAGGCTCAATGTAGTAGAACTCGGAATTGACGATGTCTTTAGATCTGACATCAAAAGTCTTTACCGTAGTTGAATCGCCTATCTGCCTTATTATCTGCACTCGGTGTCGGTCTCCGAAGTCAGATATATCACCGCATTGTGCAAGCGCCTCGAAGATAGTAATCTTCTCTTTTGTAATAGGATATCTACCCGACATATTAACTCCTATCACCGAATAGTATCTCTGAATGACATACACATCAACCGATATGTTTGCCATCTCGCCACGGGTAACAATCATTCCTGACAGTCGTTTCTCTAAGTCGCGTTTGAGCTCACGCGTGCTCAACTCTTGAGCTTTAACCATACCGAGCGTTGGGAACTTGATATAACCGGAGTCGTTAACTATATATGAGTAGAGATCAGAGTTGCCTCCTCCGTTCATGTTTCCGCCCTGCATTATTATTTGGTTGTTTTGTGAAGTTCCGCCATTGAAGAGTTGGTTCATCTTCTCGTCAAAGGTGTGAACTTGGATATACAGGCGGTCACCTTGCCTTATGGTGTACTCTTGATAATCAAGCGTATCGACATAAGCAGGTATGTTGTCGTTAGGCTCTTGGAAATAGTTGACCTTGGTTGAAGTAACACACGAGGTGAGCATACTCAGCCAAACAGCCACATAAATATAGATATATCTTCGTTTCATTCTTACACTTGTTTAGAGCTTTTCTTACCATGCCATAAAGTGCGCTGCAAAGTTAGTATTTTTTTCTGATTGTAGCAATAGCAATAAGAAAAGGCGCCTAAAAAAGCGCCTTTTTCTATTATCTGTTTGCCTACTCGGACAAAAAGAAGTATTAAGTGTGAATAGTTGAACACTTATTTGTTCATCTCATCGGTTATCTGCTGATATTTGTCATCCATGTGGAAGCGATAGTAGAGTCCTTTGAGGATAATCATGTAGTCTCGGTTGTCGGGAGCCATCTCGTGTGCTTTCTCGAAATACGGGAGCGACTGCAGGTATATCTCGTTCATCTGCTTGAGTCCTTGCTCATAAGCTTTCTTGTCGCTGATATAGATAACCTCATCGTTCA
>CAMHOK010000196.1 GCA_946186735.1 uncultured Bacteroidales bacterium | reverse complement strand
CCAACTACTATTCGTGGTTCTGCAGGCGAGTGCATGGACTGGGACACGGCGACACCGACAAGGCTGAGTCGTTCCCGGAGGTGTGGGCACAGGTACAGGCAAAAATACACATTTATTTTCCTTACATGGAAGATACAGAGGTTCCGTTCGTCGCCCACAATGCGCGGTTTGACGAGGGGTGCCTGCGTGCTGCTTTCGAAGCCTACGAGATAGCTTATCCTCGTTATGAGTTTTTAGATACATTGCTCGCATCACGCCGTCATTTTGGCCGAAGTCTGCCCAACCATCAACTGCAGACTGTAGCCAAGGCCTGCGGGTTCGATCTTACAAGTCATCATCATGCACTTGCAGATGCAGAGGCGTGTGCTTGGATAGCAAGGGCAATATTGTAAACATTCTAAGTGTATAGGTATTATTAGTATTCTCGGTGAAACCGAGCATAATCGAGACTGTCGGGTGTACCAAATGGCGTGTGTGAAACAACTTCATACACGTCATTTCCTATTTCGTACATTGCCATCGCTAATATTTGCCACATCGAAGAAGAAGAAATACTTTTGCGGTGAAAATCAAACTTAAACTAAGTAATTATGAATCGTTTTTCTTCTTTCTTTGTTCGTCTTTGGACGAAAATCGTGGCCTTTTGGAAGGCTCGTTCAGTAACAGCACGAGTGTTGCTCGTATGTTCTTGTGTTATTCTTCTGGCGTTCACCGTCTCTATCGGTCGTAGTCTCAGACAATCGAACACCAATAGGTTGATTGAGAAGCGTCTCTATGGTGAGAGTATCGGCAGGAATGGTTTGCGTTACAAACATGGCTCTCATATCTTCAATCCCGAGACGGGGAAGGTGCTGGTTGACAGTATCGAATGGTTGTATGTGAGGAGTGCTGACACTATCGGTATATTAGCCAAGAATAACCGTCGTGCTTATATCAACCTTAATAATGCTGAGCTTATCACACCGCTCGATTACGATAGAGCTTGGCAGTTCGCCTGCGACAGAGGGGTAATGCGACGCAACGACTCCATCTTTATCTTTCGTCGAGACGGTTCGTTGGTGAACAATAGCGGCTTTAAGAGCTATGACATGTATGAGTATATTTTCTTTAACAACACTCTCGTTCTTAATAGTGATTACGACCATGTCGGCATGATTGATACGGCAGGCAACTGGGTCTTGGAACCTATTTATTCAATGATCACTCCGGATTATCATAATAGACTTTATAATACTAAATTGAACAACGAGTGTATAGTATATGACCGCTATCTCAAACCGATACTGAGAGGAGCATACAAGTCGATAGAAGTAGATTATTCGGAAGGACTCATTGCCACTGAATATAATGGTATTCAGCGACTCTTTGACTACGATGGAAAGCTCGTTTATCAGGTCATCTTTAAGAGTATAGAGGAGATTAGTTACAACACCCACCGCAAAGACAAGAACGATGAAGACATCATAGAGCCAACCGACTGTTTCGTTTATGTTGACTATAACGGTAAGCGAGGACTCATGGACAAATACTATCATGTTCTCACGCCGCCCCTTTTCCATTCTATTGAGGCACAGACCAAGCATGTGTTCTTTGCTTCTTTTGGCGAATATTCTGACCGCTTCGGCACATTGATTGACGACCATGGTAAGGCGCTTCGTTAAGTTATGCGCCGTGTGCGCAGCAGTTTTCTTCGCTACAAGTATAGCGTTGGTGATTTTGTTTTGTTTCGTTCCTGTAAGGCTGACTCCGCTCATGCTTATTCGCAAAGCCGAAGCTTACGAGAATGGCAGACAACTCAAGATCAGACAAGAATGGGTCCCGATAGAGCGTATCTCCAAAAATCTTATTGCTGAAGTTGTTGATGCGGAAGATTCGCATTTCTACGAGCACGGCGGCTTCTCGTATGACGATATGGTTAAGGCCATCTATATTAACCGACTCATGAATAGAGTAGTGGCAGGTGGAAGTACTATATCGCAACAGACGGCAAAGAATGTCTTTTGTCTGCCCGATCGCACCTATACACGCAAACTCTTTGAGGCATATTTCACAACGCTGATTGAGCTGTTTTGGGGAAAAGAAAGGATACTTGAAGTATATCTCAATGTGATAGAACTCGGAGATGGAATCTTTGGAGTTGAAGCAGCTTCGGATTATTATTTTTGCTCTTCAGCAGCGAATATAGGCAAACACAATGCGAAAATGTTGGTAAATATCATTCCCAACCCAAGAGATTATTTGCCAAGCGATATGTATATGTATTAATTCGTTAATGACTCAGCTAATGTCTGGAAGTAGCAATTATAATTGAACGACTATTGCACAATTCGCCGATAATCTGTATCTTTGCAGTTGTAAAATTTATCCACTTAAAAACTTTCTGTTATGTCGAAGATGAATGACGAAGAAAAAAAGAATAGAGCCTTTGACTATGTTCTCGACCATGTAACCGATGAAGCTCTAAAGAAGTTAAACTTATCCTCTGACTACCATTTGCTCGTTTCTAACACACTGCTTTATATGGGCGAAGATGTGCCTGAAGAGTATGTGGTATCAAGGGTGCTTGGAGAGGTCAAAAAGCTTGGTCTGGAGCAATCTAAAGAGGAGATTGAGAGAGTTGCTGCAGAAGTGATAGAGAAATGTCCGCGTCATCGTTTTGCCCTGGAGCTCGCTATCAATGATATTGAAGAGTATAATCTCTCAGGTGAAGAAGTGTTCAATAATATCCACGGCTTTCTGATGAGATAGAAAAACACCGGCTAATAATGAAAAATGGCTAACTTTTGGTTAGCCATTTTTTGTAGGTTGGAATGTGGGGCTCGAACCCACGAACCGTGAACCTTTT
>CAMHOK010000195.1 GCA_946186735.1 uncultured Bacteroidales bacterium | reverse complement strand
CGTATCAACCCGGGAGACAAAGTGCATACTCTCAAGAAAATAACTAAGATTACCTCCGGCTCTACTCCTGCTGTTGCCGATTTCGTTGACGAGCTGTATAACACCATCCTTGAGAACGGCACGCACAAAGCACCTTGTATCAAAGTGGCGGAAGCCGCTAAGGCGGTAGAGAACGCACAACGCGATGTGAACATCAGTTTCATGAACGAGCTGGCTCTCATCTGCGACCGTATAGGTATCGACACCAACGATGTTATCGATGCAGCCGGTTCGAAATGGAACTTCCATAAGTATCGTCCCGGTCTGGTAGGCGGACACTGCATCTCGGTTGACCCCTATTATCTTGCTCATAAAGCCAAGTCGCTGGGCTATGCCCCTCAAGTCATCCTCTCAGGACGCGCCGTCAACAACTCTATTGCCAAGTTCATTGCCGACAAGACACTCAAACTGATGATACAGAAAGACCATAAGATCAAAGGGGCTTCGGTGCTCATCTTGGGCGTCACTTTCAAGGAGAACTGCCCAGACTGCCGCAACACTAAAGTGCTCGATATCTGCGATGAGTTAGAAGACTTCGGTTGCCAAGTGGATCTATATGACCCTTGGGCATCGCCACAAGTGATTGCCAAAGAATATGGCAAGCAACTCATTGCTGCCATCGACCCGCAGAAACATTACGATGCTATCGTGGCGTGTGTGGGACATAATGAATTTAAGACTTTCGACTTCAAGAGATATCGCGAAGAAGGAGCAGTCATCTTTGATGTAAAGGGCTTTGTTGATCGCGAACTGGTTGACTGCCGTCTTTAATCAAGCGTTCGTCACTGTTCATCGTTTAAAGAACAAATAAAGAGATGAAGGAAGGAATAGAGAACATAGGTAAGAAAGATGTTATCTGGAGCTATGCCTCCACACTCTTTCTTGCCGGGGCAGGAGTCATACTCTTGCCTTTCATCCTTCATTATCTTAGCGATGAGACCGTAGGTGTATGGCAGATCTTCCAAGCCATAACCACTCTTGTTCTGCTTCTTGATTTCGGGTTCCGGCCATCCTTCGCGAGGAACATAAGCTATATCTTATCCGGCGTTAAGCACCTGCAGCGAGTGGGCGTGGAGAACGTTAACGACACTCAGACCGATATCGACTACTCCTTGCTCAAAGGTACGCTGCATGCAATGCGCATCTTCTATCGGTGGTTAGCCTTAGGCGCGTTGTTGGTCTTAGGCGTGGGAGGGTCTGTGTATCTTCATTTCGAGGTGATGAGCAAGTACTCGGGTAACCATACCGATGCATGGATTGCATGGGCAATGCTCATCCTTATCAATTGTTATAACCTCTACACCCTCTATTACGACTCGCTGCTCTTAGGCAAAGGTTATGTCAAACGCTCACAACAGATAACCATCATCGGACAGTCGGTCTATCTGCTCGTGGCTATACTGCTCATTTATTTGGGTTGCGGACTGACAGCCATAGTGAGTGCACAGCTTCTGTCAATCCTTATCCGTCGCCTACTCTCTCATAAGGTGTTCTTCACCAAGGAGATGAAGGCCCAACTGAGTGCTATCAAACCGCAGTCTTCTCGGCAGATACTCAACGCCATCTTCCCTAATGCTCTCAAGGTCGGACTGACACTGCTCGGAGGTTTCTGCGTCAATCAGTCGGCCATACTCATTGGTGCTCACTATCTCACACTTGCCGATACAGGAGCCTACGGCGTTACCTACAGAGTGATAACACTCATCTCGGGAATAGGACTCGTCATCTATCAGACCTGCGTACCCAAACTGGCACATGAGCGAGTGAACAACAACCTCAAAGAGCTCAAGCGATTATATCGACTCAGCATTGTCTCTTTGCTTATCGTCATGGTGGTGCTCGGTGTGGCTCTTATGTTTGGGGGCAACTGGGCTATGCGCCTGATACATAGTCAGACGCTCTTCTTGCCTCGCGACATGATAATGGTGATGCTCTTGATACAGTTCCTCGAACAGAACCACTCTATCGCGGCCGGCTTCATCATGGCTGACAATAAGGTACCATTCTGCATACCATCGCTCCTCTCCGGTGCTGCTACTATCGTCCTGCTTTATCTCATGCTCGGTCCGCTTAACATGGGTATATGGGGAATGATTCTTGCACCGGGCATCGCACAGCTGGCTTACCAAAACTGGAAATGGCCATCGGTAGTCATCAAGGAGCTAAGAGGTTAGAGATACAACGAATAATAACAATTAAATTTATACGATATGGCATTTTTCGGTTTGTTTTCAAAAGAAAAGAAAGAGACACTCGACAAAGGCTTAGAGAAGAGCAAAGAGAGTGTTCTGAGTAAGATCTCACGCGCTATCGTCGGCAAATCGACCATCGATGATGATGTGCTTGACAACCTTGAGGAGGCGCTCATCACTTCAGATGTGGGAGTGGAGACCACTCTAAAGATTATCGAGCGTCTGCAAGCTCGTGTGGCTCGCGACAAGTATATGGGTACGGGTGAGCTCAACCGCATACTCATCGACGAGATCTCACAGTTGCTCAAAGAGAACAACCTCTCGTCTGTTGCCGACTTCGCCGATGCCCTACCCTCCAAGCCTTATGTCATCATGGTGGTAGGAGTCAATGGCGTGGGCAAGACCACTACTATCGGTAAGTTGGCGTATCAATATAAACAAGCAGGCAAGAAGGTCTATCTGGGTGCAGCCGACACCTTCCGTGCTGCAGCAGTGGAGCAACTGTCTATCTGGGGCGAACGCATTGGAGTGCCCGTGGTCAAACAGCAGATGGGAGCCGACCCTGCCTCTGTTGCTTTCGATACCCTTCAGTCGGCTGTGAGCAACGATGCCGATGTGGTACTTATT
>CAMHOK010000194.1 GCA_946186735.1 uncultured Bacteroidales bacterium | reverse complement strand
CAGCGGTCCAACAGCGCAGCGGTCCAACAGCTAAGCGGTCTAACAGCGAAGCGGTCCAACAGCGCAGCGGTCCAACAGCTAAGCGGTCCAACAGCGAAGCGTTCCAACAGCTAAGCGGTCTAACCTCTACCCCTGTATATCTTGCGTGAAGAGTTGATAGAGTTGACGGTGAGTTGGGTTGTCAAGCAGACTCATGTTAATGCCTATGGTATGCTCGTCATGACGGACTGCGGGTCCGGTCTGAGCTTGTTCGGGTGTCATCTGATGCACTTTCTGCGCGGTATAGTCGATGAGCGGCAAGAGCAGGTCAAAAGGCAAGTTGGCACGATCGAGTTGTTGCTTAGCTATATTATAAAGATGGTTAGTGAAGTTGTTGACCAAGACTCCTGCCAGATGCAAGCGACAGCGTTCTTCTAAGTTGGCTTCGAAGACCTTGTCGGAGAGTTGTTGTGCAAGTTGCTTCACCTCACGGAGAGTCTCATCATCGCCGGCTTCGATAAGCATCGGCACACCTCGAAGGTCCACCTCTTTTTGTCGTGAGAACGATTGGAAGGGATACATCACTGCCTTGCGCTGTTTACTATCAAAAACCGACATCGCTACTGTTCCCGCCACCAACAGATGAACCGAACGGCTGTTTGTCTTCAAGAGGCTTGCCACGTCAGGTATGACATCGTCAGGTAGAGCATAGACATATAGGTCGGCATCGGTGATGATGTCTGTTAAGGAGTTGGTGAGCAATGGTTCTTGCCCTGCTGTTTGGAGTCGTTGGTTGAGTATAAGGCACGAGTGGAGTGTTCGGCTATATACCTGTGCTATCTCGTGCCCTACTCTTGCCAATGCCGGTGCGAGAGTGGTGGCTATATTACCGGCACCAAGTATGACTATTCTCATAGCTGTTTACCCTCTTTATCTCCTCGCGTTCTTTTTGGCTTGCTCGCGCATTATCTGCTGCTGTTCGCGCTGCATCTTCTCTAAGCGAGCCATGAAGCCCGACTTCTTTGGTTTGGCTGCGTTCTTAGCAGCTTTGGTCTGCATCTGCTTGAGCAGTTTCTCGTCATCAATAGTCCAACGGAAGATCATCGTCTGCATGATAGTGATGAACAGAGAGAGGAGATAATAGTAGCTCAATCCGGCAGCATAGTCGTTAAAGATGAAGAAGAACATGAGCGGCATGAGATACATCATCCATTTCATCAGCTTCATCTCTGTTCCTCCGCCGGCTTGCGACTGCATGTTGATATATGTATAGATAACATTCGTCACGGTCATGAGCAAGCAGAAGAGTGAGAGGTGGTTGCCTATGAGTGGCAACTCGGTTGACCATGTCCAGATGGCATCGTAGGCCGAGAGGTCGTCAGCCCAGAGGAACGACTTACCTCTAAGCTCGATAGCTGTAGGGAAGAACCAGAACATCGCCATCAAGACGGGGAACTGGAAGAGCATGGGCAGACATCCTGACATCGGACTCACCCCTGCTTTGTTGTACAACGCCATGGTAGCTTGTTGGCGCTCTTGCATCTTGTCGGCCGGATATTTCTCGTTGATAGCGTCTATCTGAGGTTTGAGCACGCGCATCTTCGCTGACGAGCGGTAAGACGAGAAGACAAAAGGTAAGATGATAAGCTTGATGACAAGCGTCATGAGGAAGATAACCAGACCTATATGCAGTCCCCATGAGGTAAAGAGGTCGAACATAGGAATGACAAGAATCATGTTTATCCATGCCACAATCTTCCAACCGAGCGGCACTAATTTCTTGAGGTTGAGTCGCTCTGCCTTATCCACGTTCTTGTCGTAAGCCTTGAGGGTGTTATAGTGGTTAGGTCCGAGATAGATACGGAAAGGAATAACACTATTGTCTTGAGGCTCATAAGCAAGCACTGCGTTGGTCTGATAGTCTTTTATGTATCCTGAGTGTTTGTCATCGGGCGTTGACTCCACCTCGGCTGACTCTATACCTTTGTCAGCAATGATGACGGTGGAGAAGAACTGGTCTTTGTAAGCTATCCATCGCAACTCAGTAGTAAGTCGCTTAGCCTCATGTTTGTTCTCACTGAGGTTCTTCACATCGCCTTCAACAAACATATATTGCAGTGTTGCATATCTCTCTTCGAACTTACGTCCTCTCTCTTGTTGCGGAATACGTGCTGCCCACAGCATCTCAACAGAAGTGGTGGTATGCGACAAGAGGTTCTGAGCATTATGCGGCACGATGTCGAAGCGAATCATGAAATCGTCTTGTGGTATGAGGTAGCAGAAGTCTATCCAAGAGTTGTCGATAGAAGAGTTGAGTCGGAGCACAAGCTTACGGTTGCCCTCGCTGTCGGTAGTGTCTTCAGCTTTAGTGAAATATAACTCAGAAGTGTGGAGGTATCTGTTCTGCGAAGTGGTAAAGACGAAGTCGAGTGAAGCTTCATCTTTATTGAAGAGTGCGAGAGGGTTGACGGTGTCGCCATAAGTCTTATAGTCGAGTAGCTCTGCTTTGCTTATTCGACCGCCTTTGGTCGAGAAAGTGAGACGCAGTTTGTTGTTCTCAACCACTATCTCTTCTTCTTCACCTAAAGCGCTGACTGCGAAGTGTCCGTAGAGGTTCTCTGCCAACTGCTGGCGTTGTTCATCGGTCATCTCTGCCTGTTTGACGGGCTCTGCAAGCTGTTGCTTAGCTATCTGCTCTGCCTGCTGCTGAGCCTCAACGAGCGCTATAGAGTCATAATAACGGCGTTGAGCGTCAAGCTGTTCCTGAGTTGGGCGATTGAAGAGTGAGAATCCGATGATGATTGCGGCTATCAAGAAAAAGCCTATCCATGTGTATTTATCCATTGCTGTGTATGTTGTTCGTATTGCGTTACGAGGGTTATTATTAGACG
>CAMHOK010000193.1 GCA_946186735.1 uncultured Bacteroidales bacterium | reverse complement strand
TATGTAGGTCCCTTAGTATTCGATTAACAATTCAGGAATTGCGGAGATCTTTAAAGTGGCCATTTGAAGATCTCCGCAATTCCTGCTAATGCTTTCAAAGTGCATGTAAATTTGTCCTTTAATCTGATTGTCTTTATTATACGTTTCCAAACATAAAATATAATAGTCAACTTCTTTTTCGTAATGGTGTAGATAGTCGTTAATGTGCCCAAGATAATAATATGTTTTAGCAAGTTCTTTACGGTATGATTTTTTGTTTTGTAGGAAAATTCTTTCAGCTTGGAATAAACGATCTGTATCGGTGTAAAGTTGATGTATATGAGAAAGACTATCTGCCATATCTATTGTTTCAGAAGCCACTTTGATTTCTATGTTGTTGGTTTGGGCGGCAAAAAATAATATGAGACAGATTAAGTTTATCATTGTGAAGTTAGTGTCGTTTTATAAAATCAGAGTGTATAAAAAGATTTATACACTCTGATTTGATTATTGATTTGATATGGATTAGTATGATGTTCTTTGTGTGGCAGAGTAAGATATCTTCAGTGCGTATGCTCGTCTGAGTGCCTGTTTGATATCAGCTATGATGCCCATTCGGGTGTCTTTGTCGGCCTTGATGGAAACAATCATCATACCTTGGTCTTGCTCTGACATGGCAGAGCGCTCGCTAACGATGTAGTTTTCTATCTCGCCAACCTCTGCGAAAGCGTCGTCGAGCTGGATACGGGTCTCAGCACCGGCTTGTTTGCGGAACTCAGCAGTAGGCGTACCTACATATACATAGCGTATCAACGATTTTTTCTCAAGTTTGGTGAGCTCGGTTGCCTGCGGATTGCTTATCTGAACCTTATAGGTTACCTCTTTCATTGAGGTAACGGTCATGAAGAAGAACAGAAGCATGAAGATGATGTCGGGCAGCGACGAAGTGTTGAGCGCCGGCATCTCGCGTTTTTCATTTCTACGAATTTTTGCCATACTTATTGTCCTCCATAGTTTTTAGGTTCTGCCTCTGAGATCTTTTGCGGATAGACTTTCTGCACAAGTTTCTGTTGGTCTTCGTCGAGTTCGGCGTAGGCTTTGTTGAATTTAAGGTGCGAATAGTCGTCTCGCAACTCATTGTAGGCAGCAACGAGTTCGTTCTGTACATCCAAGTATGCTTGATATTGTGTGTCCACATCGTTTTGTACGGAGATGATATGCTCTTTGGTGTAGGTCACTTCTCCGAGTCCTTCGATGTATTCGGTGTACAATACTGGCATAGATGGGTCGTTATTGGCATTGAGTATGAACTCTTTTGCTTTATCCTTGAGCTGTCTGACATTCATCTCTTGTCCTTGAACAAGCAGTTGGTTCATCGAGTTGATCTTAACGATAAACAGGTTTCGCTTGTTGATCTTGGTGTCCTCTATCTTTTGGTCGGGCGGCACGGGCGCGGGTAGGCGTCGTGAGAGACCGGTGTTGACATCCATAGAGGTGGTTACAAGGAAGAATATGAGCAGCAAGAAGGAGATGTCTGCCATTGAGCTGGCATTTATCTGTGGGACTTTCTTTGCCATAATATTCTTTTGTTTAAGAGTTTGAAGTTAGTTGCCTCTGTTATTTTCTGCGGGTGTAGATAGCGCCCCAGATGATGGTGAGGATAACGCCTGCGAGCAGGATGTAGGTGAAGTACATGATGGCATCAGTCATCTGAGCCATAGCGCCTACATTGTCGGTACCTTCATAGCCGAGTATATCGACCTTTTCAGGACTACCGAGCAGCCAGCAGATAACAGCGATAAGCACGAAGCCGCAGACGATGCAGAGCGACTTGATGGCTGCTTTCCTGTCAACTTTGAATTTCTGAACAAAAGAGATGATTACGACGCACAGAGTAACCAAGCAGATGATTCCGAGCAGGATATAGTTCCATGTGAGGAAAGCGTCGGTGAATTTAGGGATATCCAAATAGTCACCTGCAACCTCCAAAGTGCCGGCTGATCCACCTACATAGAACAGCACGGAGAACACTATACCGAGTGCGAGGAGCACCCAAAGTGTTATTTTTGGTAATAATGCAAGATTCTTATTCATTTCAGTTATATTTTAAAGGTTAGTTTTTCAGTTAAAAATATAGCTGAAAATTATTTCTTTTCTTGTGCTGCGTATTTAACAACGATATCCATGAGGCTGATAGACGAGTCTTCCATCTCGTTAACCAGACCCTCGATAAGGCTGAGGATGTAGTTGTAGAAGATTTGGAGAACGATAGCGATGATAAGACCGAGCAGGGTGGTCAACAGAGCGACCTTGATACCGCCGGCAACAACGGTAGCCGAGATATCACCTACTTGTTGGATCTTATCGAAGGCCTGGATCATACCGATGATGGTTCCCAAGAATCCTAACGAAGGAGCGATAGAGATGAACAGGGTGATCCAGCTGAGGTTCTTCTCGAGCAGACCGAGCTGAACGCCACCATAAGACGAAACGGTTTTTTCAACCACCTCGACACCTTCGTCATAGCGGCTGAGGCCTTGGTAGAAGATGCTGGCAACAGGTCCGCGGGTGTTGCGGCAAACGTCCAGAGCTTTCTCGATACCGCCTTCTGCCAGAGCTTTCTCGATGTCTTCAAGGAGTTTCTTTGTGTTGGTTTTTGCCAAGCTCAGATAGATGATACGCTCAATGCAGAGAGCCAAACCAAATACCAAGCAGAGGAGGGTAGCTGCCATGAAACCTGCACCACCTTCGATGAACTTAGTCTTGAGGGTCTTGTGCAGAGCAACCATACCTGTAGCTTCCTGTGCGGGAGCTTCTTGTACATCAGCTGCCGGTTCTTCAACTACTTGTTCAACTGTAGCTGCTGCCTGATCGGCTGCAGTCTCTTGTGCCATTACTGCAACACTTCCGATTGAGAGCATTGCAAATACCGTAAGGGTAGCAAAA
>CAMHOK010000192.1 GCA_946186735.1 uncultured Bacteroidales bacterium | reverse complement strand
ATCTTCTGCTGGGGTAAATCTACACCGACAATTCTTATAGCCATAAATTCTTTTTTTTGGTTTTGTTAATTACTTATACCTCTTTGTTTTGCTTGAGGTAAATGAATAAATAAGGTTAATTGATTACCCTTGACGCATTTTCATCTTGGGTTCTTTCTTGTTGATTACATACAAGCGACCTTTGCGGCGCACAAGCTTGCAGTCCGCACTGCGCTTCTTTACTGATGCTCTAACTTTCATAAGAGTAGTTGTTGATTATTGAAGTAAGACGGAGTTGCCTCGCCTCTCACCTCTATTTATAACGGAACGATATTCTCCCCTTGGTCAGGTCATACGGACTCATCTCCACCTTCACCTTGTCGCCGGGAAGTATCTTGATATAATGCATACGCATCTTACCTGATATATGAGCCGTGATGACATGCCCGTTTTCCAGTTCGACACGAAACATAGCGTTCGAGAGCGCTTCGGTGATCGTGCCATCTACTTCTATAGCGTCTTGTTTTGCCATAACTGAGATTGATTATTAGTGTTGATAAACCTTAGATATATCTCTCGCCCAGCACTTTCTCAACATACTCGAAGGTGGAGAGGATGTCAGCCTTACCGTTTCTCACTGCCACCGAGAGCTCGTAGTGAGCTGCCGGTTTGCGGTCGATGGTGCGGGCGGTCCATCCGTCATCTTCGATGAGCACGTTGCGCCTACCCATCAAGATCATGGGCTCAATGGCAAGCGTCATGCCCGACTTGAGCACTATCCCGTTGCCTCGGCGACCATAGTTGCACACCTCAGGCTCTTCGTGCATCTCGCGACCTATGCCGTGTCCGACAAACTCGCGAACGACACTATAGCCTGCTTGCTCGGCATGCGACTGTATGGCATAACCGATGTCGCCTAAACGATGACCGGTCTGAGCCTGGGCAATACCTAAGTAGAGACACTCCTTGGTGGTCTTCAACAGTCGCATGACCTCATCGCTCACCTCACCCACGGGGAAGGTATAAGCCGAGTCGGCATGAAAACCGTTCTTGAGCACGCATAGGTCCACCGAGATGATGTCGCCCTCTTTGAGCACGACCTTGTCGGAGGGTATGCCATGAACCACCTGTTCGTTGACCGAAGTGCACAGAGTGGCGGGATAACCTTCGTAACCTTTGCACGAGGGGATACCGCCATTGTCGCGTATAAACTCTTCAGCCAAACGGTCGAGCTGAGCCGTCGTAACACCCGGAGCAATGACCTTGGCCATCTCGCCCAAGGTCATGCCCAGTATGCGATTGCTCTCTCTGAGGAGCTCTATCTCTTCGTCTGTCTTGAGAAATATCATCGTAATTTATTTATCAATGCTTGTCATCAATAAGCCATAGCTGCTGTTGAGCGTCCCTTGATGCGCATACCCGACTCGAAGAAGCCGTCGTAGTGGCGCATGAGCAGGTGCGACTCAATCTGCTGGAGGGTGTCAAGGATAACACCTACCATGATGAGCAGACTCGTTCCGCCGAAGAACTGAGCAAAACCGGTGCTCACTCCTGCCAAGCGTGCGAACGCCGGAAGGATAGCAACGATAGCAAGGAAGATAGAACCAGGAAGAGTGATACGCGACATGATAGAGTCGATATACTCAGCCGTCTTCTTACCCGGCTTCACACCCGGAATAAATCCGTTGTTCTGCTTGAGGTTCTCAGCCATCTGCTGCGGGTTGATGATGATAGCTGTATAGAAATAGGTGAAGAGGATGATGAGGATCGCGAACACGAAGTTATACCAGAAACCGGTATTATCCATGAACGCATTCACGAAACTGCTTGCCTTAGGAGAGTTTGAAAAACCTACGATGCTGATAGGTATGAACATGATAGCCTGAGCAAAGATGATAGGCATCACATTGGCTGCATTCACTTTCAAAGGAATGTATTGGCGAACGCCGCCATATTGTTTGTTACCTACAACGCGCTTTGCATACTGTACGGGGATCTTACGTGTACCCTGAACGAGCATGATAGCCAAAGCGAAGACAACAAGCAAGAGAACCATTTCAGCAATGAACACTACCAGACCACCATTGCCTGTCTCGTTCAGACGCGACGAGAACTCTTGTACTATAGCACCGGGGAAGCGGGCAATGATACCAATCAAGATGATAAAGCTGATACCGTTGCCTATACCCTTGTCGGTGATACGCTCACCCAGCCACATGACGAACATGGAGCCGGCGCACAAGATTATCGTCGTAGAGAACGAGAACCAGAAACCACCGGGCATGGCTGCACCTGCCGAACGCATCTGCACGCTCAAGTTAACGAGGTAACTCGGGCCCTGGATGAGCAGGATAGCCACCGTGAGGTAACGGGTGATCTGATTCATCTTCTGGCGGCCGCTCTCTCCCTCGCGCTGCATCTTCTGGAAATAAGGTACAGCTATCGAAAGCAGTTGGACAACGATACTTGCCGAGATATACGGCATGATGCCCAACGCAAAGATCGAAGCGTTAGAGAAAGCACCACCGGAGAACATGTCAAGCAGTGCCATCAGACCGCCACGGGTCTGATCGTGCAATGCTGTCAATGCATCGGGGTTGATACCCGGAAGAACGATGAACGAACCAAAACGATATATCAACACAAACAGAAGTGTGGTGAGCAGACGGTTTCTGAGGTCCTCAATCTTCCAGATATTCTTACATGTTTCAATGAATTTCATTGTCTTTAAAGTTTTTGAGCGGTTCCGCCTACTGCCTCAATAGCTGCTTTTGCAGAAGCTGAGAAAGCATGTGCCTCAACCGTAAGTTTAGATGTCAGTGTTCCGTTACCAAGAATCTTAACCAAGGCTGATTTCTGTACGAAACCGGCGTTGATGAGTTCATCCATACCAATCTTCTCAAGACCCTGAGCCTCAGCAAGAGCTTGCAGGGTTGACAAGTTGATAGCCTTGTATTCTACGCGATTGAAATTCTTGAATC
>CAMHOK010000191.1 GCA_946186735.1 uncultured Bacteroidales bacterium | reverse complement strand
TCTAACCTCTCACAGCGCAGCGGTCTAACAGCGCAGCGGTCTAACAGTGCAGCGGTCTAAAATCTAACAGCGCAGCGGTCTTTGTTCACCCGCCCCCTCTCCCCCTCCCTCACGAGGGCGGGGGAGACCATGCGGCGGGGAGGCTATGCGGTCTTTGCTCTTTCAGCGAAGCGGTCTTTGTTCTTTCAGCGAAGCGGTCCAACAGCGAAGCGGTCCAACAGCGAAGCGGTCTTTCATCTTTCACCTCTCTTCACCACTGTTATCGTTTGGTTGCCTATGCGGAGCACGTACTCGCCGGCGGAGAGCTGTGTGAGGTCGATACTGTTGTCTTGGCTGTCTATCGTCCGGCGGCTAAGCACTCGCCCTTGCATGTCATAGACGAGGACTGTCGTTGCCTGCTCCACACCTGATATATACAGTCTCTCGTTGGTGGGGTTAGGGTATGCTATGAGCTGATGCTCTTCTCTGAGCAACGGCAGCGACACCGACACACCATCGTAGTGTGCCCACAGACCTATGAGCTCCAGCTCATACTCTTTGCCCGTCACCGCGTTCTGCGGATAGAGCGTCAGACCGTTGAAGATGAGCGGGTAGGCACTTATCTTCTCGGGCACGGGATAGAGGCTGTCGAGACTGAGGACGAGGCTGTTCGTTTGGTTGAGGGTGAGGCTGAGCGGTGCCATGTTCACCACCGTCTCTTTGTTCTCTGCCGCCGTGGTGAGCAGGATAGTGAACTTGTCCATCACGAGGTCGGCGGGGTTAAGCCTGAGCTCGAGGCTACGGGGCAGACTATATAGTCGGATGTCTTGCGAGAGGCGTATGTTCGCGTTGCGCATGGTGGAGTAAGTGAAGACGAGTCGTGCACTCTGTCCCATCGAGCCGGCGGGTGGTGGCAGGAGCCGTGTGTTCCACTTGTCGGTCGAGGCTTTGATGGTCCAGCCCTCGGTGTCGTAGAAAGCGGTGAGGAGGCTGTCGGCAGCGGCAGGTATCTCCACGCGCACCCTCATGCTCAGCTCTTGTCCGTCCACCGTGGTGGTGATGGTGGTGGTGCCGTTCTTCAGACCGTTGACCACTCCCTCCTCGCTCACCGAGCATACCTCCTCGTCAGCTACGGCGAAGCTAAAGCCCTCGTTGGCTAACCTCACCTGCTCGTTGCCCACGGTGGAGAAGATAGCGATGGGATAGTGTGTGTCGGAGGAGAGGAGCACCGAGTCGAGCTCAAAATGCGGGTCTTGGCTCTCTTGCAGCTCCACGATGATGTCTGTTTGTGCCTCACCTGCCGTAGCGTGCACCACTCCGCTGCCTAAGCACACGAAATAGCCGTCGTCGCTGACATAACCCACCTCGCTGTCGCATGAGTAACTGACGGGGTAGTCGCGCGAGAGGAGCGTGCCGTACTTGTTGTAGGCTGCCACGACTATGCGCTGCTTGGCGTAGCGCGGCAGACGGATGACGGGTGTCATCGTGGAGAGCGAGGAGACGGTCTCATCGTCGGGTGCGGTGTTGATGACGAACAGCGAGTTAGCCACCGCACGGGGCGACGCCTCGGTCGTCGTGTTCTGTATCTTACCGAAGAGGTTCATCTGTGCCGACCCGCCGCCGTCCATACCTATGGCATAGGTCGCGCCCACGTTCTGCAGCAGTGAGCACATCTCAGAGGTGTAGTTGCCGGGTTTCTCGCTCACGAGCATCCATACGGTGGTGCCGTCGTCGTTAGTGGCGAGCATGGTGCGCGGGTAGTTCTGGTTGTTGTAGCTCTCGTTGGTGTTGCGGTTGGTCTGCTGTCCGTTCATCAGGACGAGGCAGTTGCCCGTCACCATCTCGCGTATAGCCTTGCGTATGCCGTCCTGACGCGTCTGAACGACGGTGTTAAGCATGATCTTATCGCCTTGCTTATACTTTGAGAGCCACAGAGCCTGCAGTCCGTGTGCCTGGAGCACGGCGTAGCCCGGGTCGATAGTGGTGCCGCCGGTGCTGTTCACCGACACCACCTCGCACTCTATCTCATGGTTGATAGCCCATGGCGCGTTCAGCCGCAGCACCATCTCCACGGCGCCGTTGCTGATAGTGCGGGTGGGCTTGCCTATATAATGGTTGAAGAGGACGAGCTCATGCTCATCGGGGTTGACGCGCGTACGGTTGCAGTCGCGCAGGAAGCAGGTGTCCTCCCCCACTCTCACATACCCTTGGTAGCGCATGTCGTCGATGAAAGCACGGTGTGCCTCATCCACGATGAAGAAACCCACCTCATGGTTGAGGTCGGAGTCGCCGCGACCGCGGTTCCAGTTCTCCGAGGGGTCGCCTATGAGCACACCGTCGTGTGCCGTGCCGGAGAAAGGTTGACCTATCAGTCCCGACCATATACGCACCGCCTCGGGGTTGTTAGTGAGGTTGCCCTGCACCACCCAGAAGTTACAGTTGACCGAGCCTATAGGGTGATGCTCGGCGGAGTCGAGCCGCTGGTGCGAGGCGGTCATCAGCTCGGTCTGACCGATGATACCCTTGCCCTGACACTCCTCAAGCCTCACATAAGGGTTGGTCATGTCCACGGTGAGCAGGTACATACGATGCAGGGTCGAGCCCATGGTGATGTTAAACTGCGAGTAGTGCGTACCCGGACCCACTTGGTAGTTCTCCAGTGTGTCCACAGGATAGTTCTTACCGTTGATATTGACGGTGGAGGCTGCCGCCATAGCAGTCAACAGCACCGACAAGAGTGATGTGAGTAAACGATGTGTCATAGCTTATGTCTTTTTGTCTTTTAGTTATTCGTCTGTTCAATGAGCTGTCCTCAACCTCTAACCCCTAACAGCAAAGCGGTCTAACAGCAAAGCGGTCTAACAGCAAAGCGGTCCAACAGCGGAGCGGTCTTTGCTCTTTCAGCGTAGCGGTCTTTGCTCTTTCAGCGTAGCGGTCTTTGCTCTTTCAGCGAAGCGGTCTTTGCTCTTTCAGCGAAGCGGTCTTTGCTCTTTCA
>CAMHOK010000190.1 GCA_946186735.1 uncultured Bacteroidales bacterium | reverse complement strand
CATGGTCTCCCCCTCCTTCCACAGGAGGGAGGGGGTGAGGGGGCGGGAGGAAATTAAACCATTCAACTATTCAACCATGAACCGTATCTTTATTTGTCTTTTACTTTCTTTGCTCATGCTCTCTTGCGTGAAGGATAAGAAAACCGAAATGTTAGACCAACACCTGAGCGAGATGTTCTTGGCAGATGAGCCGGGGGCAGAAGTGCTTGTGGCTATTGATGGTCAGGTGGTGTTTGATAAAGGCTACGGACTCAGACTCATGTCTGACAGTCTCTCTGCAGCCGATGCTCAGATCGACCATCAGACCTTCTTCAATATAGCCTCATGTTCTAAGCAGTTCACCTCGGTGGCTGTCCTTCAGTTGGTGGAGCAAGGTAAGGTGCAACTCGATGCACCCGTGCGGAAGTATTTTCCCGAGCTTACGAACAGTATATGGGACGGTATCGAAGTGCGTCATCTGCTATCGCACTCGTCAGGCATCCCTGATGCCAGAGGCTATCTGTCGCGCGAACAACGCGTTTACGGCGACGAGCAGTTGGCAACAGAGTATCTGTGGACTCTCGACCAACTGCATTTTGCGCCGGGTACAGAGTATGAGTATATGAACCCCACTTATGTCCTGCTCGGTATGTTGGTGGAGCGCGTGAGCGGGATGTGTTTCACCGATTATGCAGAAAAGAATATCCTCGTGCCCGCAGGTATGACCGAGACCTTCTATTTCACGCCTGACCTCGACTACTCAGCCCCTCATCTCTCACACGGGTATAAGTATGACGAGCCGGATGAGGTCAGCGACAGCAAGGTCAAGCATGAATGGTATGAATATGATTATGGCGAAGAGACTTTCTTTGCCACCCGTGCAGATGGCGGCATCTACACCTCGGCTCAGCAACTGCTCTTGTGGGACAAGGCTTTGCAACGGTCGCTTGCTGACGATAAAGATGCTTTGGTCAGTGCAGAGCTGTTAAGTGACGCTATGGCGCCTCACCAACTATGCACCGGCAGCATCTGGAGCGACTACCAGAACAGAGAAGATACATGGTATGGGTACGGCTGGTTCGTTGAGCCTAAGAAGGGGTGTGTATATCACACCGGCGACAACGGAGGTTATCAGATCCTTATTGCCAGATATCCGGAGAAGAAAGGATTGGTTGTAGTGCTTGCCAACAGAAACGACTGGGACAGGTATGCACTCAAGACCTTTATCGAACAACTATACGGTCTTACTCTTTAGAGAATCTAATCCGTTCATACTCTGTAGAAGAGCTAATCGACAGTCGGCGTGTTAGGCATGCTGAACTCGCAGCCGCAGTAGAGTTGATTATAGAACCGGTACTCTTTGAGCAGTTGCTGTCGGCGCTCTTGCAGTCCGTCTTTTCTCCAGTTCTGTGCCCAGAACCTGACGCCTCCCACCTGCTCGGCAGCCCACTGACCGGCACTGTTGATTTGTTCCAGACTTTTCCATCGAGAGGAGGCAAGGGTGGTGGTGAAATAGCTGAAGCCAAGCTCCTTGGCTTTCTCGGCACTCCGCTTGAGGCGGTAGGCGAAGCATTGTTGGCAACGCCTACCGCGCTCTTTTTCTCGTTCTAAGCCTGCGATATAAGCACACCACGACAGGTGGTCATAGTCGCCATCGATCCACTCTATACCTAACGAAGAGGCATGGCGCTTGCTCTCTTGCTTGCGATGTTCATACTCCGTCTCCGGGTAGATGTTTGGATTGAAGTAGAAGATGGTGGGTTGTATGTGGTTGTTCAGCAACCACTCAACGATAGCCGATGAACAAGGTGCACAGCAGGCATGAAGCAGTACACGGTCGATATGGTCAGGAACGATGATGGCTTTCTGTTTCATAAGGCTTTCTCAGATATATGTCTTCCGCAGATGATCAAAGTCCAAAAGCTTTTTTTATGTCGTCCACGCGGTCCAGCTTCTCCCAAGTGAAGAGCTCTACCTGCTTGCTGACGGTATGCCCGTTGTCATCGACGAAAGTCTTGACTACCTGTTTGGGTGTTCGTCCCATGTGTCCGTAGGAGGCTGTCTCTTCGTAGATGGGCTGTCGGAGGTTGAGCGACTGCTCGATAGCACCCGGACGGAGGTCGAAGAGCTCTGTGATCTTCTGTGCGATCTCGTTGTCGGAGATAGAGAGGTGTGAGGTGGAGTAGGTGTTGACATAGACGCTGACGGGCTGAGCTACACCGATAGCATAACTCAGTTGCACCAGCACCTCGTCGGCAACGCCGGCAGCCACTAAGTTCTTGGCTATATGCCTTGCAGCGTAGGCAGCCGAGCGGTCCACCTTGCTCGGATCTTTGCCCGAGAAAGCTCCTCCTCCGTGAGCACCGCGTCCACCGTAGGTGTCAACAATAATCTTCCTGCCGGTCAGTCCGCTGTCGCCATGAGGACCACCGATGACGAAGTTGCCGGTGGGGTTGACCAGCAGCTTATACTCGCCGCTTAGCAGTTGTGCGTAGCGGCTGTCGCGTGTGGCTACGCGGGGCAGAAGGATGTTGACGATGTCTTGGCGTATCTGAGCCTGACTAACATCGGGGTCATGCTGTGTAGAGATGACGATAGTGTCGATACTCTCCGGCTCACCGTTGTCATTATAACGGATGGTTACCTGACTCTTAGCGTCAGGACGCAGATAGGTCATCTGCTTGCCCTCTTTGCGAATCTTGGCAAGGGTGAAGACGATGGTGTGAGCAAGGTCAAGAGTGAGAGGCATGTAGTTCTCGGTCTCGTTGGTAGCATAACCGAACATCATACCCTGATCGCCTGCTCCTTGCTCGAGCAGTGAGCCGCGACTGACACCCTGGTTGATGTCTGCCGATTGCTCATGAAGGGCAGTGAAGATACCGCAGGAGTTGCCATCGAACATATACTCTGACTTGGTATAGCCTATGCGGTTGATTGTCTGACGCACCACCTTCTGTACATCAACATATACATTAGAGCAAACTTCGCCGGCAATGACTACCTGACCGGTGGTAACAAGGGTCTCGCATGCTACATGTGAGTGCTCGTCTAAGGCAAGAAAAGTATCAAGGATA
>CAMHOK010000189.1 GCA_946186735.1 uncultured Bacteroidales bacterium | reverse complement strand
GGCACCGCGCTCGCCACACACAACCATTACTACATGGCTTCGTTCACCCTGCAGAAACTATCACACCGCTTCATGCTCTCTTTCGGCCGCACACGCGAGGGCTACAACTGCACCGGAGGCGTCTGCCGATATGTGCCGCAACAGAGCGGTGTCAACCTCAGTTATAACTTCAGCTTCTAACACATGCAACCATACAAGCACATAATCATCTGCCTGCTCATCGTTCTTGCGGCATGCGACTACATCCCCGAGAACGAGCGCTATCTCAAGTACACTGGCTCTTCTTCGAGTGAGCGCACCATGCTCCTCAGCGAGTTCACGGGCATAGGTTGCGTCAACTGCCCCACTGCTCATCTTGTGGCACAACGGCTCGCTGAGAGCTACGAGGGCAGACTCATAGTGGTAGAGATGCACCCCGAGAGCAACAACTTCACACAGAGCGCCGACCCGTTATACGACTACACCTGTCCTGAGGCCGACGAGTACTACAAGACCTTCGGCGGCACCTCCACCACCGCCTTCCCCACAGCCGTGGTGGACCTCACCACCAACAACAACCTCTACTTCGTCGATTATACGCAGTGGGCCACCGCTCTCATGCAGCGCTCTGAAACACCCTCCACTATCGAGCTCAACACCGCGCTCAGCCCTGACCACCGCCTCACCGCCGCCATCACTAACAACGGTCAGCAGCAGGCCGCCAACATCATCCTGTGGTTAGTGGAAGATAGTATAGAAGGCCGACAGCTCATGCCCGACGGCACCGTCAACGACCACTACCTCCACCGGCATATCCTCCGCTCCTCGCTCAACGGCACATGGGGCGAGACAGTCAACCTCACCGCCGACCAATCGACCGACTATAGTCTTGATGTGTCGGACGCTGTGTCAGACCTTATGTCGGATGCTGACGAACGACATCTGAGTATTGTAACGCTCGTCTATTCGCAGACCGACGGCGTGCTCGCAGTCACACAGACCGGTCTGAAGAGCGCAGAAGAGCAGGAAGAGCCGTTCATCTTAACCATCAACTCGATAGGTACTATCCGAAACGACACCGCCATCACTATCACCGACTCGCACACCGACCCTATCACAGGCCGTCAAGAGATGGAGTGCCGCGGACAGATAATGATGGCACGACATATAGTGGTGGATGTGCAGCGCTCCATAGAGAACCGCGACGACCAACTGTGTATCGGAGCCTGCATCAACGGTAACGGCGAGCGCACACAACGCTTCGAGTTCAATATCGACACCGACCTCACCTCATGGTTCACACACTACTACCCTGAAGATACTCAGCCCTACACTATCCTCTACCACTTCCAAACAACAGGACGACAACTCAACCTGAGCATCACCTATCAGCCGTAAGACAGACACAACAGCAACATTAACTAAAACATTTATTATATGAAGACAACATCTACACGCCTGCTTGCAGGTATCGTCCTCGCCATCAGCCTCACGCTCGTGGCATGTGGAGGAGAAGAACCGGTCAAAGTGCCCGACAGTTTCCCGCGCAAACAGCTCATCGAGCACTTCACCTCACAGAGTTGCGGCTATTGCCCTGACGGCATCAAAGCACTCGAAGAGGTAGCCAAAGGTAATAGTCAGTATGTATGGGTGAGCCATCACGCAGGCTTCGCCGACGACATCTACACCATCAAAGGTAGCAAGCAGATAACACGCAAGTACGGCATCACCTCAGCACCAACGATGATGCTCAACCGCACCTCCGTCAAGACTCCGGAAGGTACACAGAGAGTGTTCCACCCGGGCTACCTCGCCTCCGTGACCGGTCAGGTGGAGAAGACAGCTATCGCCTCCGTGGTCATCAGCAACAACTACGACCCCAACAACGGTACACTCAAAGTGAAAGTGACGGGTCAGTGCGCCGACCAACAAGTAAGCTCGCTCTTCCTCACCGTGCTCATCAAAGAGAGCGGACTCACCAGCGCACAGTCAGACTACACCAACACCTTCGAAGGATGGCAGGAGTTCGTTCATACCAATGTGGTCAGAGAGTTCCTCACCAATCCCATGGGCGACGAGGTCGCTATCACGCGTCAGAGCTACGAGAAAGAGTTGGAGCTCACCCTGCCCGAGAAATGGAAAGCAGAGAACTGCATGGTGGTGGCTTATCTGACCGACAGCAGACTCGAGCCTATCATCAACGCCGAGC
Source organism: uncultured Bacteroidales bacterium (assembly GCA_946186735.1). Lineage (GTDB taxonomy): Bacteria > Bacteroidota > Bacteroidia > Bacteroidales > Paludibacteraceae > Colicola. Next base: position 1,003 of record CAMHOK010000189.1, on the reverse strand, counting down.
AAGAGCCCGTGGTAAGCGGCACCAAAGGGGGTGAGGATATTGAAGGTGGAGGAAAGACTATCGTCCCCGTCACCGACGACTATCCCGAAGACGGAGCACCTATAGAAGATGCCGAATATACCCAAGGTATCTATGCCCTCACGCAGAAAGTGACAGGTGGCAATATCTTCGTCATCCAAGTCAGCAACCCCACTCTCAGTCTTGAGAACGGCAACAGCTTCCCGCTCGCACAGATCTACCTTGCCGCTGCCGCCGACACCATACCTTACGGCACTTACGACTTTGTCAGTCCCGATGCGTTTGGTTTCGGCAAAGCACTGCAAGGCTACAGAAACGATGCGGAGTTCAATTTAGGCGGCTCGATGCTGTATTATATCAACAAGCCTTACTACGACCAGTCGGGACGACTCAGCCCCAACAAAGAGTGGCTCATGGACTCAGGCACCATCACTATCGACGCCGAAGGTGTGAGCTACGACATCACCACCCGCAACCAATCCAAGTCAAAAGGCACCTACAAAGGCCAACTGACCAAAGTACAAGGATAGAAGAAAGTTGAAAGGCTGAATGATAATGGAATTTCACTCAGATGACGCAGATTAAACAGATAGCTTAGAAAGTTGAAGAGTTGAATAGTTGAATACCGCCACGCCGCATGGAGCTCCCCTCCTTAGATAAGGAGGGGTTAGGGGTGGTTGGACAAGAGCAGTTAAATAGTTGAATACCCCACCCGCCGCATGGTCTCCCCCGCCCTATAGTAGGGAGGGGGTGAGGGGGCGGGTGATAGCACAGGGTTGGAAGTTGAAAGTTGAAAAGTTGAATACCCTACACGCCGCATGGTCTCCCCCGCCCTATGGTAGGGAGGGGGTGAGGGGGCGGGTGATAGCATAGGGTTGAAAGTTAAATAGCTGAATAGTAGAAAGTTGAATACCCTACCCGCCGCATGGTCTCCCCTCCTTAGATAAGGAGAAGCGATAGAGCCGCACCGAGAATGTCCGGTGGA
>CAMHOK010000188.1 GCA_946186735.1 uncultured Bacteroidales bacterium | reverse complement strand
TCGGCTACAAGCGGACCTACCGCTATTATCAAGAGCATCAGACCAAAAGGAATCATGCTCCAAGCAGAATGAACGAACTGTTCCATAATATATTTATTATTTAAGCACGCAAAGGTACACACTTTTTTTCATACTTGCAAATGAAAGTTGAATTGTTGGAACTTGTTTGATGTCGTTTTCTAAAAAAGAACTCCTATCCCGTAGGGAGAAGAGTCCTTCTAACAGCGAAGCGGTCTCTTTGGTCAGGTTGAGGAGACTTAGAGAAAAAGAGAATCCATCGTTAGACTCTTTTGCACATGATTGGCATATATGTTTTGGCTGATGCCATAAGTAGTAATCATAGTGAGATGGACGCTATATTTGCATTTTGTTTCGTCTATGAATACTTGCATTTTATTTCTCAACAATTCGTCATATTGCTTATCAATAGTAAATGTATTGATGGAGTATTTTATTTCGCAAAGATTGATTATCCTGTCAGAGCGAATAATGAGCATGTCAATCTGTGCCCCATGCTCATCGTTTTTAGATTTCCAAGGACATATCCTGGTGCTAACTCCTGCAATTCCTAATGCTTGCTTTAATTGTTGCTGATGCATAAAACATATTTGCTCAAATGCGTATCCGCGCCAAGCATTAAGCGATGGAGATTGCTGATTGTCTTGCCAAAATGTTTGCTGAGAGTCTGCTGTTTCAACAAACCGCATATAGAAAAGCGAAAACATATCATTAAGGCGGTAATACACTTCTCGCGCTGAGTGTTGATAGTTGGTATAGGTAGTGATGAAGTCACTTTGCTCTAATACTCTTAACATATCGCTAAGTCCGCCGCCGGAAGATAAGTTCTGCGAGCTCTCTATTATCTGTTTGCGACTGAAACCTTCTCGACGTTTGGCGAGCAGCCGCACTAATTTTATATATTTGTCAGCATCAATAAATATCGACCGATACATGTTTTCCATCTCATATCTGAGTCTGCCGTTCTTACGGAAGAATAACTTATCGATGCATTGCGCAAGGCTCATGCCCGGCTCTAAATAGTTAAGATAGTAAGGTATGCCGCCAAACACCATGTAGGTTTGTAAAATATCATATCTGTCAAACAAAATGTTTTGGCTCAATAAGTACTCTTCCGTTTCTTTGAGTGTGAAAGGCGAGAGATGTATCTCATAGGTTGTTCTACCATATAACCCCCCATGATTATTGATGATCTTATCAGTAACCCATGACGTGGCGCTCCCGCAGACAATAAGCATTAGGTTCTTTTTGCCCGCTCCCCATCCATTCCAAAAATGCTCGAAAGCAGACAGAAATCCTGAACGTGGAGTGTCGAGCCATGGCAGTTCGTCTAAAAACACCACCAGGCGTTTGTCTTTTGGTTGTTGCTCAAGAAAGTCAATGAGTATCTCAAATGCATCAATCCAATTTCGAGGAAGCTGTTCCCATTCCATGCCGCAGCGCGAAAGGGTCGCACAAAAATTTTGTAATTGCTGCTCGTTTAGTCGCTGAGGTTCTATGTCTGTAGGTGAAAGCGCAGTATGATAAAAGGTCAACTCATCGCTGAACAACTCTCTTACCAAATGAGTCTTCCCCACTCTTCGTCTGCCATAAACAACTACAAATTCTGCCTTACCGGAATGGTAAAGTCTGCGTAAGTCTGCCTGCTCTTCGCTTCTTGCAAAAACTGTTTTCATTGCTGCATGATTATAAGTCGCTGCAAAATTAGCAATTATCTCTCAAATATGCAAATTTTTCACTTCTTATTTCGCCCGAAAGGGTGTTTTTATAGCGTTTCGGGCGAAATAGTGTATTATTATTTCGCCCGAAACGGGGTTTTTATGGCGCTTCGGGCGAAATAGCAAGAGTGAGACCACTTCGTTGTTAGATGTTAGAGCGCTACGCAACAACGCTATTTTATTTGTCGGCCTTGTGCGTCATACTCACTGCCGTCGGGCAGGATGATGACGATATGTCCGTCGCGGAGCACTTTCTTCGCACTCTGACCGTTGAGCAGTGAACCTTCCACATCCTCAACGCCTTCGCCTATCTTGTGGAAGGTGCAGATCAGAGTCCAGTTCTTGTTAACGACTATCTCGCGGGGATTGTCGGTGTTGCCGTCTGACCACTCACGGAACTCATAACCCTCGGCAGGCAGAGCGACGAGTGTGGCAGTCTGCCCTTGTTCGTAGGTGCCTGCACCTTCAACGGTTCCCGAGCCATTAGGTGTCACATAGACACTGATGGTGAACTCGTCGGGCTTGATTGTCACCTTGTCGAAGTTGGCAATCAGCGTGAGGTCTTTCTCAACAACTATAGCGTGAGGATTGTCGGTTGAGCCGTCGGACCAGTTCTTGAACTCATAGCCTTCGGCAGCTATTGCAACAAGAGTGGCGGTAGCACCTTTCTTGTATGCTCCGGCGCCAATCACCTGACCGCCCTCTGCGGGGTTGACAACGACAGTTACTGTGAATTCGTCAGGTTCAACGGTCTTTTTCTTGAAGGTAGCAATCAGCGTCAGGTTCTCAGTGACGGTTATAGTGCGCGGGTTGTCGGTGTTGCCGTCTGACCATTGCAGGAACTCATATCCTTCGGCAGGCAGAGCGACGAGTGTGGCGGTCTTGCCTTCTTCATACTTGCCTGCACCCTCAACGGTTCCCGAGCCTTCGGGAGCTACGTAAACGGTGATGGTGTATTCCTTTATCGGTATAAGCTCGAAGTTTGCAGTAACCGAAACATCTTCTTTTGCAGTGAACACAAGCGGGTTGTCGGTAGAGCCGTTGCTCCAGCCCGTAAATTGATACCCGTTGTTAGCCTTTGCAGTAAGTGTGACTGTCAAGCCGTGCTCGTATGAGCCTGCACCCGAAACCGAACCCATCTTCTCGTCGTTGACGGCAGCAGAGATGGTGTAATGCTTGAGTTGCAGTACGCACTCGATATTGATATTGCCATATACCTTGCCTGAGAGAGTGTTGGATGTCTCGTCGAGTTTAATGCCATCGCGCCACTCCTTGAGTTCGTATCCCTCCGCTGGTTCGAGCGTCAGGGTGTAGTCGGTGTCGTAGTCATAGTCGCCTTGCCCTTTCACCACTCCGGCTCCGGCAGGAATGACGGTTGCACTAACGGTGTATTTGTTGACATTGAAGACAATCTCCACGTCGTGGTGTGCGTCAATATTCTCAAACGAGAGCGTTTGGGTCGTACGGAAGTTGTTCTCGTCGA
>CAMHOK010000187.1 GCA_946186735.1 uncultured Bacteroidales bacterium | reverse complement strand
TGCAAGGAGCATTATCTACCACCCAACTAATCACTGCAGGGAACATTATCTACTACACCCTACTAATCACTGCAAGGAGCATTATCTACCACCCTACTAATCGCAAGGAGCTTTATCTACCACCCTACTAATCGCTGCAAGGAGCATTATCTACCACCCCTGACCCCTCCTTATCAAGGAGGGGAGCTGCCATGCGGCTCAAACGTCAATTCGTGTAATTCGTGAGATTAGTACAGAAAAGATATTGTTCGGATAGTATCCGAACGCAACGAACGTTGCATATTAGTTTCCGTGTACCTCCGTGTCCTTCCGTGTTCGTCAAAAAAGAGAAACAGTGTATAAAAACCTTCCGTGAGTCTCCGTGAAAGTCCGTGTTCGTTAAAAAAATCCGAGTAGAAAGAGCTTCCGTGTATTTCCGTGCTTTTCCGTGTTCGTTAAAAAAATCCGTGTAAAAAAAAACTCCCCTTCCGTGTAACAGAAGGGGAGGTGTAATCGTGTAGGAGCCTCAGTGTAGTGTTAGAGCTCTTTCTTTATCTCTACGGTCTCGAAGGCTTCTATCATATCGCCTTCTACGAGGTCGTTATACGACTTGATGTTCAGACCACATTCGGTGTTGACACCCACCTCTTTGACATCATCTTTCTGTCGTTTGAGTGATGCCAGCTCGCCGGTGTAGATAACGATACCATCACGTATGACTCTCACTTTGTTACTTCGTTTGATCTTTCCGTCACGAACGATACATCCGGCAATCGTACCCACCTTAGAGATACGGAAGGTCTGCAGCACTTCGAGTGTAGCTGTTACCTGCTCTTTCAGTTCGGGTGCTAACATACCTGCCATAGCGGCTTTGATCTCTTCGATAGCATCGTAGATGATGGAGTACAAGCGTATGTCTATCTCTTCTTTCTCTGCCATGCGGCGAGCGGTAGCGGTAGGTCGCACTTGGAAACCGACGATGATAGCGTCAGAAGCTTCGGCAAGCAAGATATCGCTGTCGGAGATAGCACCCACGGCTTTGTGTATGACATTGACTTGAATGTTCTCGGTTGACAGTTTGATGAGCGAGTCAGACAGAGCCTCTACCGAGCCGTCCACATCACCTTTGACGATGATATTGAGCTCTTTGAAGTCGCCTATAGCCAGTCGACGACCTATCTCTTCGAGACCCACATGCTTCTTTGTTCTTATCGACTGCTCACGCTGCAGCTGCTCACGTTTGTTGGCTATGTCGCGTGCCTCTTGTTCGGTGGACATCACATTGAAGTCGTCACCTGCCTGCGGAGCACCATTAAGACCTAAGATCAGAGCCGGCTCACCGGGGAGGGCTTCTTTGATCTTCTGATTACGCTCGTTGAACATAGCTTTTATCTTACCATGATACGTACCGGCAAGCACTACGTCGCCCATGTGCAGGGTGCCGTCAGAAACGAGCACGGTGGCTATATATCCGCGACCCTTGTCAAGCGAGGACTCGATGATAGAGCCCTTGGCACGACGCTTCGGATTGGCTTTCAGATCGAGCATGTCGGCCTCCAACAGCACTTTCTCTAACAGCTCATACACACCGTCGCCTTTCTTTGCAGAGATGTCTTGCGACTGATACTTACCGCCCCACTCTTCTACCAAGATGTTCATGTTCGAGAGTTGCTCTTTGATCTTCTCGGGGTTAGCTCCCGGCTTATCACACTTGTTGATAGCGAAGATCATCGGCACGCCGGCTGCCTGAGCATGGTTGATAGCTTCTACCGTCTGCGGCATGACAGCGTCGTCGGCTGCCACGATGATGATAGCTATATCCGTCACCTTAGCACCACGGGCACGCATAGCAGTGAAAGCCTCATGACCGGGGGTATCAAGGAAGGTTATATGGCGACCGTTCTTGAGCTTAACATTGTAAGCACCTATATGTTGCGTTATACCACCTGCCTCACCTGCTATCACGTTGGTGTTGCGTATATGGTCGAGCAACGAGGTCTTACCATGGTCAACATGTCCCATCACCGTTACGATAGGTGCACGAGGCACATTATCTTCTTCTGAGTATTCTGAAGAGTCGTCGCCTATCTCTTCAACCACCTTAGCTGACACGAACTCGGTAGTGAAGCCGAACTCCTCAGCCACTATGTTGATGGTCTCTGCATCCAAGCGCTGGTTGATACTTACCATCAGTCCGAGCGAGAAACAAGTGGAGATAACCTGGTTAACCGAGATGTTCATCATTACTGCCAACTCGTTAGCCGTAACGAACTCGGTGAGTTTGAGCACTTTCGATTGTGCTGCTGCCTCCTCCACCTCTGCTTCGTGCTGATGACGCACATGTTCGCGTTTTTCTTTCCTGTATTTAGAGGCATTGGTCTTTCCTTTCTGACCCTGCAGACGAGCTATCGTCTCTTTGATTTGCTTCTGTACCTCTTCGTCGTCAATCTCAACCTTTACAGGCTTGTTCTTCTGTTTCTTTACAGATTTCTGGTTCTTTACGTCGTTGATATCAACCTTGTTTTGTTTGATACGCTCGCGTTTCCTCTTCTCGCCGTTATCTGACTTAACTGAAGAGGCTTGCTGCTGTTTGCGTCTCTCCTCGCGCTCTTTTTTCTTCTCCTCTTTGGTCTTCTGACGAGGATGAGTCTGCTGGTTGAGGCTGTCAAGGTCTATCTTTCCGATAATCTTTGGTGTGTTCTTAAGCGTCGGCTTCGACAGGGTGAAGATATCGTCTGACTTGGTTTTGGCAGCATTGTCCTGCTTACCGCCCTTGTCAGTCTTATCTGTCTTATCAACTTTCTCTGTCTTTCCTGACTTCTCTTGCTTATCGGCCTTCTCTTTCTTCTCCTGCTTGTTGTTTTGGTTCTTTTGAGAGCCGTCGGCGGCTTTCTCAACAACCTTCTCTCCCTTCTTATCGTCCTTGGGAGCTTGTACAGGCTGCGTCTGAGCCGGTTGCGACTGTTCTTTCTCTGTTTTGCCTTCGGGCTTGTCGTTCTGAGCCTGAGTCTGAGCCTGAGCCTGCTGTTGCTCAGGTGCCTCAGAGTCATGCTTATCAGCTACGGGCTGAGTGGTCTCAGTCTTAGCTTTCGTCTCCTTATCAGTATCTACGACCACCTTCGAGTTGTCGCGAACCGACTCTACCGCCTTGTCGTTAGACGAGGGTTTGCGGTCAAGGTCGATCTTACCAACCACCTTCGGTTTGGCCAACTTACGAGACTCCTCTTGGGGCTTCTCAGGCTCCACAGACACGGTCTGCTGCAGGTCTCTCTCCTGCCTCTCCTGCTGCATCTTAGCAGCCTCAAGGTGCAACGCCATATCCTTGTTAAAAGCCTTTGCCAAGAGTAGATACAACTC
>CAMHOK010000186.1 GCA_946186735.1 uncultured Bacteroidales bacterium | reverse complement strand
AAGGATGAAAGACGCTGATGATATCGCGTGCCTGAGCTCTGTATTCTTCCATCTTCTGCCGTGCATACCGCATACCGTCGTATCGCAAGACGAACGACTTGAGTTCTTGCTCAGTGTCGTAGGTGATGGGTTGCCGGCATATTTCTTTTATATGTTCCACCTCGTTCTTAGCCGCTCTCTTGAGTGCGATGATGAGAGGTAGTGTTACCTTGCCGTCGCGTATGTCAGACATGCGAGGCTTGCCCAGGTCGTCGTTGTCGGAGTAGTCGAGCTCATCGTCTTTGAGCTGGAAGCACATACCCATGCAGTTGCCAAAAGCGCGCATGGCTCTCTGGTGCTTGGGGGTGGCTGCGGCGGAGACGGCTCCAACCTCGGTGCATGCCTCAAAGAGCATGGCGGTCTTGTGCTCGATGATATTGTAGTACTCCTCTTCGCTTATCCACATCGACTGACCATAATGCAGCTCGTAGAGCTCGCCTGAGGCTAACTGCCGTGCCATGTTGAGCACGATGTTGAGGATATTCTGGTTGCGAATAGAGCTGATGATGTCGAGCGATTGTGAGAGCAGATAGTCGCCCGTCAAGACTGCCACTTTGTTGTTCCATTGAGCATTGACAGAGGCTTGTCCGCGACGCATGTCGGACATGTCAACTATATCATCGTGAATAAGACTGGCTGTGTGAATGAGCTCCAGAGCAACAGCCGACGAGATGGTCTTGTCGGTGATGCCACGACAGAGCTTGGCTGAGAGCAGAGTGATGACGGGACGCAACTGCTTACCTTTGCCTATACTCAGATGTTCGAACACTGATGAGAGCAAGGGATTGTCGGTGTTAAGAGCCGAACGATATGCATCTTCGAAGAGCTTCAACTCAGGTTCGATGATGGAGCGTATGTCGTCTATCAGAGTCATTAGTGGGGTTGCTTTTTCGGAGCGCAAAGGTAATATATTTTCGTCAATTACACAAACGGTGGTGTGCGGATAGCATAAAAAAAGAACCTCTTATCTGAAGAGGTTCTTGAAGAAATTCTTGGAGTCTTTGTTGTTAGGCTTCATGTTGTCGGACTTGGCAAGTTCTTCCATCATCTTTTTCTCGTCTTTGTTGAGAGTCTCGGGTATATAAACGCCGATATTGATGAGCAGGTCTCCGTTGCCGTAAGAGCGTCCGTAGGAGTCGATGGTTGGCAGTCCTTTGCCTTTCAAGCGAAGTATCTTTCCGGGTTGTGTGCCGGGCTGGATAGTTACCTTCACTTTGCCTTCGAGAGTAGGTATCTCCACTTGTCCTCCTAAGGTGGCTGTAGGAACGGAGAGCAGCAGGTTGTAGATGAGGTTGCTCTCGTCGCGAATGAGCTCAGGGTGCTTCTCTTCTTCGATGAGCACGAGCAGATCGCCGTTGACCCCGTTATGCGGTGCGGCATTACCTTTGCCGGGTACGGTGAGTTGCATACCTTCGGCAACACCGGCAGGGATATTGATAGAGATGATCTCGTCGCCGCGGACGATACCCTCGCCTCCACAATGTTTGCATTTGTTGACGATGCGTTTGCCTTCGCCTTGGCAGTCGGGACACAGCTGCTGCACTTGCATGATACCGAACATGCCGCGCTGTTGGCGAACGATGTGACCTGTGCCATGGCAGGTAGGGCAGGTGTCAACCCTTCCGTCTTCCGAACCGGTGCCGTGACATTGCTCGCAAGGTATGTTCTTCTTGACGCGTATCTTCTTCTCCACGCCGGTGCGTATCTCTTCGAGTGTGAGCTTGACCTTCACTCTCAGGTCGCTGCCTCGCGGAGTATATTGCTGTGAGCGTGAGCCTCCTGAGAACATGTCGGACATGCGTCCTCCGAACACATCACCGAACATAGAGAAGATGTCGTTGAGGTCGAAATTGCCTGTAGAGAACCCACCCATGCCGTTCATGCCGGCATGACCGAACTGATCGTAGCGTTTGCGCTTCTCAGGGTCGGAGAGCACTTCGTAAGCTTCGGCTGCCTCTTTGAACTTCTCTTCGGCTTCTTTGTTGCCGGGGTTGCGGTCGGGGTGATATTGGATGGCTTTCTGACGATAGGCTTTCTTTATCTCATCAGCACTCGCAGTCTTGTCCACTCCCAGCACTTCGTAGTAATCTCTTTTTGTCTGTTCCATAGCGTATTGTTATTAAAAAGCCGTTGGTTAATCGTGTTATTTTATTCGCCTACCACCACTTTGGCATATCTGATGACCTTGTCACCGAGGGTATATCCTCGCTGAGTGCAGTCGATAATCATACCTTTCTGCTCGGGTGTGGGAGCAGGGAAAGTGGTTATTGCCTCATGGAAAGCAGTGTCGAACTTCATGTCTTCTGTCTCGATAGGTCTGACATCGTTCTTCTCGAGGAAAGTCATGAACTTCTGATAGATGAGCTTGATGCCGTCTCTGATGGCGTTGATATCGTCGGTCTTGGTCATGGCATCTTGTGCACGCTCGAAGTCGTCGATGAGGGGAAGCATGTCGCGGAAGATGCTCTCGCCGGCAGTCTTCTGAAGCTCAAGCTTCTCGCGCGAGGTGCGACGACGATAGTTGTCGAACTCTGCCATCATGCGAAGATTCTTGTCTGCCAAATCGGCACATTTCTCACTAAGTTCGGCTATTGTGTCTTCTGCCGTTGGTTCTTTGGTCTCTTCTGAGGCAGAGTCGGCTTTATCGTTAGTCATCGTCTCGTCGCTCTGAGCCTCGCTCGGAGTGGCGGCTGAGTCTTGCAGGTTCATCTCCTGCTCTTCTAACTCTTTGCTTGATTGGTTGTTATGTTTCTGGTCTTTCATTATGTTGAGTGTTTTAAATCGTTGATGTATGTGTCTGTTGGTGATACTTCGTTTGTATCACCCTTTGTATATAGCAATTATCTTGCCATTGTTCGCGGCGTGCCAATTTGTCAGTTGATCTCACCGCAGATGATAATGGAATCTCACACAGATAAAACAGATTTTTCAGATGACACAGATAGGTTAGAAAGTTGAATCTGCTAATACCTCCCCCCATGCCGCATGGTTTTCTTCGTTCTGTGGTAGTCAGGTGGGGGGAGTGTAATCCCTGTGATCTTCTTACAGAAACAACTTGACGTTGTTGTTCGGATTCAATCCGAACACAATGAACGGAGAAAGAGCTTTTCCGTGGTATTCCGTGAGCCTCCGTGTTCGTTAAAAGAAAGTTTCCGTGTAAGGAAAGAGCCTTTCCGTGTAAACAGAGTTTCCGTGTCTTTCTGTGTTCTTCCGTGTTCGTTAAAAGAAAGTTTCCGTGTAAAGAAAGAGCTTCCGTGGTATTCCGTGAGCCTCCGTGTTCGTTAAAAGAAAGTTTCCGTGTAAGG
>CAMHOK010000185.1 GCA_946186735.1 uncultured Bacteroidales bacterium | reverse complement strand
ATCTGTCATGGCGTAGCCAATCCGGAAAATAAGGGAAAAGAAAAAAAGAAAAGAAAGGATAATCTGTATAAATCTGCTCAATCTGTTAAATCTGCGGTTAAAAAGAAATCAGCGTAAACCAGCAATTGGCGGTAGAAAAGTCACCCTGTGTAGAGACGCATGAGAATGCGTCTCCGAGATAACGCGGATTCACCTGTCCTATCACCCGCCCCCTCACCCCCTCCCTATCATAGGGCGGGGGAGACTATGCGGCGTGGCGGTATTCAACTCTTCAACTCTTCAACTCTTCAACTTTTTTCTTCACTCTCTTGCGAGAGTGTTTTTTTTTTCGTATCTTTGCGCTGTTGAAAATGACTGAGCCATTGCGCTGTTGAATTTATCTGACTCATGCATATCGCTATAGCAGGAAATATAGGTGCCGGAAAGACTACTCTGACGCGTATGCTTGCCCGCCACTACGGCTGGGAACCGCGTTTCGAGCCTGTGCGCGAGAACCCTTATCTCGAGGACTATTACAAAGATATTCCTCGTTGGTCGTTCTGTTTAGAGACCTTCTTCCTTAAAGAGCGCTTCAAAGATGTGCTCGCTATCTCACATGCTGACCACACCATCATTCAAGACCGCTCGATCTTCGAGGGCGTCTATGTGTTCGTCAAGAACAACTACGAGCAAGGCAACCTCTCCGACAACGACTATCAGACCTATATGGAGCTCTTCCATCTGATGATGTCGCTCGTGAGCAAACCTGACCTGATGATCTACCTGCGTAAGTCGGTGCCCGAGTTGGTGAGGCAGATACAGCTCAGAGGCAGAGACTACGAACAACAGATGCAGCTCGACTATCTCAAAGGGCTCAACCTCAGATACGACGACTTCATCTTTAAGTACTACGACGGACGAGTGCTCACTATCGACTCCGACGGACTCGACTTCGAGCACCGACCCGAAGACTTCAGGAAGATCATCGACCGTATAGATGCCGAGCTCTTCGGACTCTTCAGCTAATCCAACCATTCAACCATTCAACCATTCAACCATTTAACCAAATACTACACATTATGCATATAGCTATTGCCGGAAATATCGGATCAGGAAAGACCACTCTTACTCGCATGCTCGCCAAGCATTACGGATGGACTCCGCGTTTCGAGTCGGTGGACTTCAACCCTTATCTTGCCGACTTCTACAAAGACATGTCGCGCTGGTCGTTCAACCTGCAGATCTATTTCCTCAACAAACGTTTCCAGGATGTAGTGGACATATCTAAGAGTACCGACACCATCATCCAAGACCGCACCATCTACGAGGACGCTCGTATCTTCGCGCCTAACCTGCACGAACAAGGCAATATGTCGGACCGCGACTTCGACAACTACACCGACCTGTTCAACCTCATGATGTCGCTCGTGAAGATGCCCGACCTGCTTATATATATAAGGTCGTCCATACCCAACCTGGTGGCGCAGATACAGAAACGCGGACGCGAGTATGAGGCCTCGATGCGTATCGACTACCTGCAAGGACTCAACGATAAGTACGAGAACTGGATAGCCGACTACAAAGGACGGCTGCTCATCATCGACGGCGACAAGGTTAAGTTCGCCGACAACGCCGAAGACTTCCGCTCCATCACCGACCGTATCGATGCCGAGCTCTACGGACTCTTCCCCTTCGAGGCAGAGCATCAAGTAGGCAAAGAGATAGAGTAGGATACAAAGACTGATGAACATGATCGCGCGATTCCTCGAATATCTGTCTTATGAGCGGCACTACTCGCCGGCCACCGTCCATGCCTACGGACACGACCTCGAGCAGTTCGTCGCTTACCTCGGTCAGGACACCGACTCTTTCTCTCTCGCTCTTGCCAAAGAGGACGATATAAGGATGTGGATGGTGAGCCTCATGGACCAAGGCTTATCAGCGCGCTCGGTCAAACGCAAACTGTCGAGCCTGAGCTCGTATGCGAAGTTCTGCTTGAAGATGGGATATGCAGATGTGGATATAACACGCAAGGTCATCTCACCCAAAGCCGATAAGCCTCTGCCTGTGTTCTACAAAGAGAGTGAGATGAACCGCCTCAGAGAAGGTGAGCAGTTCGCCGATGATTTCCTGGGCAAACGCGACAACCTCATCCTCGAGATGCTCTACCAGACCGGTATGCGACAAGCCGAGATGCTCGGACTCAACGACAACGATGTGGACACCGTATCCATGCAGGTCAGAGTGTTCGGCAAGAGACGAAAAGAACGACTCATACCTATAGGCAACCCGCTCAAAGAACAGATAGAAGAGTACCTCGCTTATAGACAAGAACAGGTAGGAACAACACAAGACCACTGCTTCTTCTGCAACGCTAAAGGGCAACGACTCAACCGACACACCTTATATAATGTGGTGCACCAACGTATGTCGGAAGTGTCAACACTCAAGAAACAAAGCCCGCATGTGCTCCGACACACTTTCGCTACCACCATGCTCAACAACGGAGCCGACATACAAACCATCAAAACGCTCATGGGACATGCCTCGCTCGCTGCCACACAAGTATATACTCACACCACCTTCGAGCAGATAAGAAAAGAATATAACTCCGCTCACCCAAGATCAAAAAAATAGCAAGACCGCCAAACTCCGACTCCCCTCCTTTGAAAGGAGGGGTAGGGGTGGTTAGAAAAATAAAACATAAATCAATATTAACCTTAAAACACAGACACGTATGAAACTAATGATTCAGGCTGTCAATTTCGACATCGCCGACAAACTCAACAAGTACATCGAGAAGAAAACCCGTCGTTTCGAAAAACTGCTCGACGAATCAGCCGAGCTTGATATCAAACTCAAAGTTATCAAACGCGAGACCAACATGAACAAAGAGAGTCAGGCTACCCTGCGCGGATTCTCAGGCGAGTTCTTCGCACAAAAAACAGCCGACACTTTCGAAGAAGGAATCGACGATATACTCGACGCTGTAGCCCGCCAGATCCGCCGCCACAAGGAAAAAATGCAAGGAAAATAACTTTTTTTTGCAAAATATTTTGTCATGTCAAAAAAATGCTGTACTTTTGCACCGCTTTTCGAGAGAGCGACGCTGGAAGTACAGTGTTTTTCTTTGATAGAAGTCTGAAGATAAGCGTTTTGCGCTTCGAAGTCAGAAAGCAAACAACCTTGCCTCTTTAGCTCAGTTGGCCAGAGCACGTGATTTGTAATCTCGGGGTCGTTGGTTCGAATCCGACAAGAGGCTCAAAAATGAAAGAGTGAATCTTTGAGTGAATGTAAAAATATCGGGCGTGTTCCAGAGTGGCCAAATGGGGCAGACTGTAAATCTGCTGGTTGTTACCTTCGGTGGT
>CAMHOK010000184.1 GCA_946186735.1 uncultured Bacteroidales bacterium | reverse complement strand
ATTGAAGGCGTTGGAAAGAATAGTATGGGGATTGATTTTGAGCATGGATATTCGCCTCATTATGCTATCGACCCCAAGAAGACCCGTTTGATTGAGTCTCTCAAGAGCGAGACTGAGAAAGCAGACACCATCTGGTTAGCGTCTGATGAAGACCGCGAAGGAGAGGCTATTGCATGGCACCTGAGCGAGGTGTTGGAATTAGACAAGAAAGATACTAAGCGTATTGTTTTTCACGAGATTACTCCCACAGCCATCAAGGAAGCTATTCAGCACCCCCGTGGCATCGACTACAACATGGTTGACGCTCAGCAGGCCCGCCGTGTCATCGACCGTATCGTAGGTTTTGAGTTGTCGCCTGTCCTTTGGCACAAGCTCATCCCGGGTTTGTCGGCAGGTAGAGTACAATCGGTGGCTGTGCGCCTGATAGTAGAGAAAGAGCGAGAGGTCAACGGCTTCAACACTATTGCTCAATATCGCATCAATGCCGACTTCGTAGGCACCGATATCAATGGTGAGGAGTTTGTCTTACCCACTGAGTTGTCGCATCGTTTTGCCACCAAAGAAGGTGCACTCATGTTCCTTGAGCAATGTAAGAACAGCCGCTTCACGGTTAAGAGTGTCAGCTCTAAGCCCATCAAGCGCTCACCCGCCCCGCCTTTCACCACCTCTCTGCTCCAACAAGAGGCAGGACGCAAGCTGCATTTCCCTGTGTCAAAGACTATGCGTTTGGCTCAGAGCCTATACGAAGCCGGCTTTATCACCTATATGCGTACCGACTCGGTCAACCTCTCACAACTGGCTATCAATACCGCTAAGACGGCCATTGAGAAAGAGTACGGAGAGCGCTACCACAAGGCACGCCAATATAAGACTACAGCCAAAGGAGCGCAAGAGGCACACGAGGCCATCAGACCTACCTATATAGAGAAAGTGTCGGAGGGTGCGACAGAGGACGAGAAGAAGCTCTACACCCTCATCCGCAGGCGCACCTTAGCCTCGCAAATGGCAGATGCTGAGATAGAGAAGACAACCATCGAGGTGGTTATCGACAACTCACCATATATCTTCAATGCCGTAGGAGAGGTGGTTATGTTCGACGGTTTCATGCGCGCCTACGTTCAATCCACCGATGATGAGCAAGACACCCAAGAGAGCCGACTGCCAAAGATAGAAGAAGGCATCAGTCTGAACTACAAACAGATCAACGCCACCGAGAGTTTCAACAAAACGCCCTCACGCTATACCGAGCCTTCGTTGGTTAAGAAGATGGAAGAGTTGGGCATAGGTCGCCCTTCTACCTACAGCACCATCATCGACACCATCATAGCCCGTAAGTATGTACAGAAAGGTAACATCCCGGGCAAGAAACGCGACATCACCATTCTCTCGTTGCGTGGCGGCAAGATCAGCGAGAAGCAGAAGAGCGAGGCGTATGGCGCAGAAGCGCAGAAACTGTTGCCCACCGACCTCGGGTTCATGACCAACGACTTCCTTGTGGAGGACTTCCCACAGATCCTCAACTACGACTTCACAGCCCAGTCGGAGAAGAGTTTTGATGAGATAGCAGCGGGTGAAGAAAACTGGGTAGAGGTGGTTGACCATTTCTATAAGACTTTCCACCCCAGCATCATGGCAGTGAGCAAAGGTCGTATAGAAGGTCGCTATTTGGGCATCGATCCCCGAACAGGCAAGCAAGTGATGGCAAAGATAGGAAAGATGGGTCCGTGCATTCAGATAGGTACTGCCAAGGACGCCGACAAGCCTTCGTTCGCTTCTCTTCAGAAAGACCAATCGATTTACACCATCACACTCAAAGAGGCTCTTGCTTTGTTCAACACTCCTTATCCGTACAATGTAGGCGAATATGAGGGTAAAGAGATGGTCGTTGCAGATGGTCGTTTTGGTCCGTACATCAAGCACGACAACCTCTTCTACTCTGTCCCTGCCGGTTTCGACCCTGCTCACCTGACCACAGACGATGCTATTGCCATCATCGAGCGCAAGCGTCAGAGTCAGATGCCGCTCAAAGAGTTTGGCGAGATAAAAGTGATGAACGGTCGTTTTGGTCCGTATATCAAATATAAGGACGAGAACTATAAGATTCCTCGCGGCACCGACATCGACTCGCTCAGCGAGGAGCGGTGTCAATCCATCATCGCCGATCCTGAGGCAAGCAGCAAACGCAAATCAACGAGCAAGCGTAGAACAACCCGCACTGCCTCTACTAAGAAAACAACTAAGACCGCCCGCAAATAGAGCGGTCTTTTTTGTGCAAGGCAGCCTCAAGGCAGATCTCAGAACACACGGCAACCGCATCAAATTAATTTTGTTTTATAAAACGCTACTATCGTCTTGATAACTTTATTCGCGCTATGGTCTATCAACAACTCAACACAAAACAAGCATAAGAATATTCTCCCATCATGAACAACATTCGTATTACCATATTACTCTTGTCTGCCTGCATGTTATTTTCATGCAGTACAAAGAGCAACATAGAGGAAGCACAACGCACGCTGGCGATCGCTGATAGTCTGCACATGGAAGGCATCGCATATAACGATAGTGCCAAACTATTCAAAGCCGTAGAGACATTAAAACACCATCGCTTGCTCCACCCTAACGACTACGCTCGCGCCTGTTATTACTATGGCAGGCTGCTGCGTGGCTGCGGCAACCAAACAGCAGCGATGCAGGCGTTTATTGACGGCACACAAGCCGAGTATCTATTTCGCCCCATACCTCATCCTTCTTTCTCAGACCATGCTATCATGGGACGTATATATAGCAACATGGGCACTCTCTGCCATCTTGCGGACTCGTTCCAACTGTCATATCAGATGTATGAGCAATGTGCCACACGATTCGCCAGAACTAATGATACAACAATGTATTATTACGCACTTAACGCTATGGCGTATGAATTAGCAGAGCAGCAACAAAAAGATGAGGCCTTTTCTTTGTTGTTTACTATTGAGCAGGAATGTACTGACAAAGATGTATTAACCAAATTATATGAAACGCGAGCAGAAGCATACATGAAAGTTGAGCAATACGATTCCACTATATATTGTGTCAATGAGTTACATAAAAAGGATTATCATTATTCCATAGGTTACTCACTCAAGGCGCAAGCCTTTTGGGAACTAAACCAAATGGATTCCGCCCTTCACTATGCTAAGATTGTAATGTCTCTGCCTGATGCAACTGATTTCGAAAAGGCAAACATGCTTTACATTTTGGCATACAATGACCCATCTACCAGAAAAGAGGACGCACTTACTATTTCAGAAAAAAAACATGATTTAGAAATGCAGATTATCTCTCCTCAGAAACAACAATTAGCATTAGCCATAAACCTGCTTAAAAATAGTTTCAACCGCACAA
>CAMHOK010000183.1 GCA_946186735.1 uncultured Bacteroidales bacterium | reverse complement strand
GGGTGCAGAGTGGTGAGGTCGGTCTCGATGATAGAGTCCATCTTAAGCAGCGTGAGCACCGAGCGGTCTTTGTTGTGGGTGAGTAGTTCGCCTTTCTTAGCCAAGCGTTTGGAATACAGAGAGTGTGGCTCGAAAAGCATGATGAACAAGTACGACACTACCGACACTATCATCAGCGGCATGAACAGATGGTAACCGCCTGTCAGTTCGGCTATGAGGAAGATACCGGTCAGCGGTGCGTGCATCACTCCCGACATCAGTCCTGCCATACCCACTAAGGTGAAGTTCTGAAGCGACACATTGATTCCTATGATGTTAAGCCCAAGCCCTACAACGAACCCCGCTATCGCACCCACGAAGAGTGAAGGAGCAAAGATACCACCGACGCCACCACCGCCATTAGTAGCAACCGAAGCAAAGATCTTAAAGAAGATGATAAGCATTAGGTATGCGATGAGCAGAGCGGTGGAGTGGTTGAAATGGCTGAGCGGGCTACTGCTGAGGGTGGTGTAGGCATCAGCGTTCATCAAAGTGTTGATCATGTCGTATCCTTCGCCGTAGAGCGGAGGGAAGAGCCAGATAAGTACAGCCAGCGTAATACCGCCGATAGCCATCTTCGTCCACATCGACTTCACGCGCTTGAACTGACTCTCCAAGAAGTCCATACCTTTGGTGAAATAGAGTGAAACCAGTCCGCAGGCTAAGCCCAAAAGCAGATAATACGGTATTCTTGATACTGCAAAATAACTCACTCCGCTGAGTTGGAACATCGGCTCGGTGCCGGAGAAGATATACGCTAAGGCTGTGGCTGTTATCGATGAGATGAGTAGGGGTGAGAGCGATGCCATGGTCATGTCTAACAAGAGTACCTCAAGCGTGAAGACCAGACCTGCTATGGGCGCTTTGAAGATACCGCCTATAGCACCTGCTGCTCCACAACCAATCATGAGCATCATCGTGCGCTGAGGGAGATGGAAGAACTTTGCCATGTTCGATCCGATGGCAGCACCCGTAAGTACGATGGGTGCCTCTGCACCAACCGAACCGCCAAAACCTATCGTGATGGCACTACCAACAACACTGCTCCACATGTTGTGAGGCTTGATGATAGACTTTCGTTGTGAAAAAGCAAAAAGAATCTTCGTGATGCCATGCGATATATCTTCTCGCACAATATATGTTACAAAAAGCGCAGAAAGAGCTATTCCAAGAGCGGGGAAAAGCAGATAGAGATAAGGATATGACTCTAAGAAAGGGATAGAGAACAGCAGGGTCTGAATAGTATGGATGAGCAACTTCAGCACATAAGCACTACAAGCCGTGAACACACCCACAAAGAAAGACAGAAGGAGTACAAAATGCTTCTCGGGTATATGCTCTTCCCTCCAACGGAGAATATTCTCATATATATCATTGACCTTCTCCATTGAACAAGACCTTTAAGGTGTAAAACATTATTTTCACATCCAGCAGTAACGACATGTTCTCCATATATGCGATGTCGTAATTGAGCCTTTCTATCATCTTCTTGAGGGTGTCGGTATAACCCACTTTTATAGGTCCCCACGAGGTCAACCCGGGACGTATGCGATAAAGCAGACAATAGTAAGGAGCCTGCTTCATTATCTGGTCGATGAAGTATTCTCGTTCAGGTCGTGGTCCGACAATACTCATGTCGCCCTTCAGAACATTATATAGTTGAGGCAGTTCGTCAAGCCTATACTTACGCAAGAAGCGTCCGATGGGTGTAATACGAGAGTCGTTGATGTTGCTCAGCTGAGGCACCGACTCCTCGGCATTGATATACATGGTGCGGAACTTATAAATCATGAATGTCTTGCCCGACAGACCTATCCTCTCTTGTTTGTAGATAGCCGGCCCTTTAGTCGTAGCCCACACGATGGCTGCAATAGTGAGATACACAGGACTCAGACATATCAGCCCAAGCAACGAAGCCACGATATCGAAGGTGCGTTTGATAGCCAACTCCCAGTCGGCCATCGTGTGGTCGGTGATAACAATAAGCGGCTTCTCTTCTAAGTTCTTTATCTTGGCTGCACCGGAGAGGATGTCGAAGGTGCTGGCAGGCAACGAAATGGCAGTGTTGAGCGGATAAACCTTGGCAATGAGCTCATACAACTCAGTCTGATTGCTATCACTCAGGTCGATATGTATGCGGTCGATAGGCATCTGTTGCTTGAGAGCCGTCATCTGCTCGTCAGTGTCGGCTGTCAGATAAAAGACGCGCTCTTTCTGATGACGATTGAACCAGATATTCAGTACGATACGCGGAACAAGTGCAATGACGAACTGAAGCGAGAAAAGCACTATGAGCGAGATATAATATCTCTGATAAGAGTCAACATCATCGTCGATGATGATGATAAAGAAGGCTCCCATCACTATGACGAACGATGAGAAGAAGGTTGACATCACCTCGCTGCCTATGCTCTTATGAGCGGGACGCATGTAATAACCCGACAGATAATAGATGCACACACAAGCCAAAGGGTAGATAATCAGCGGCGGATAAAAACTGAAAGCAGGGATAAGCACCTCTTCTACGCCGAAGACCAGTCCCTCATAAACCAACCAACGGAAGAGCAAGAAGGCTATCCACACCACCTCCGCCGACAGCAGGTCTGCTATCAGAAAAGCTAACTGTTTCTTTCTATGTTCGTTTATTCGCTTCACTTATCTTATTATCTTAAATCGTCCGCCGTCCCACAGCTGTATGATAGAAGAGGGCTGATGTTCGGTGGTGTCTTCCTGACGATACTTAACCACATAATCGACAGCAGCAAGGATCTCGGGACTTATCTGATGGAAGAACTTAGGAGCGGGCTCTCCGCTCAGATTGGCAGAAGTGGAGACGATAGGGTGGTGCAGTGCACTGATGAGCGAGCGGGTGAAGCGCTCTGTTGTTATCCTTATGCCTATACTGCCATCCTCGGCTATGAGGTTAGACGCGAGGTTGCGGGCACGAGGGTAGATGATAGTGGTGGGACGAGTGGCGCAGTCGAGCAGGTCATAAGCAATAGCCGGAACATCGCTCACATACCCTTGAAGCTTGCCTATAGCATCCAACAACACTAACATCGATTTGCTCTCTGCTCTGCGCTTGATTGAATAGATACGCTTGACAGCCTGCTCGTTGGTAGCATCACAACCTATCCCCCAGATGGTGTCGGTGGGGTAAAGAAGGACACCACCTGAGCGCAGTACACTCAGAGCTTCTTGAAAATCTTCGGGAGAATATCTTTGTTCGTTTTCCATCTCAATTTTTTTCTGACGCCACAAAGATACGAATTTTATAGAGAAAGGCACAACCTTTTCCGGCTTTTATTCTAAAAAAACACTTATTTTTGTTTATCCTAAAATCCGCAACTATCATCCAATACACGATTAAGGGTAGATTTATGAG
>CAMHOK010000182.1 GCA_946186735.1 uncultured Bacteroidales bacterium | reverse complement strand
GTTTCGGCTACTACGACTTCTTTGCGAAGGATTTATATATCTCCGTTTATTCTTTGGTCAATGGTGAATCAAAAGGCACATTTGCTCATGACGCTATCTTCAGATTAGACAACCTTACTGACAATTATATGGAAGCAGTATGGGAGAAAACAACAGATAATGGCACCGAGATTATAACCTACTATCTCCATGCCCTGTGACACCTTATCTTCATCATAGAGTACGCTTACCTAAGAGATAGACTGAAATTTGCATAGTTCCGAAAAAATGTTTATCTTTGCCCCTGCAAACACGCAATGTTTTTCTTAACTTTGCAGTCAGTAAAACTAAAACACTCTATGAAACCACTCTACATACTCCTCACCGCCCTCTGTCTCTCGCTCACAACCCTCTCGCGCGCTCAAGATATAGTTGATAAGCCAAACACAGTCAGCCCCAACAAACTGCGCTCTACCTACCCGCACCTGGGCAAGGTCAAGAACCTCGTCATACTCGTCGAATATACTGACGTGTTCTTCACCATAACCGACCCTAAAGAAAAATTCACCAACTTCTTTAATCAGACCGGCTACAACTACAACAACGCCACCGGCTCCGTCAGAGACTATTTCGTGGCGAGCTCGTTCGGTGCCTTCGAGCCCTCTTTCGATGTGTACGGACCATACCGACTCTCCAACCCCCGCAAGTACTACGGTGAGCAAGTAGGCGAACGACACGACAGCAATGCCGCAAAAATGATTCTCGAAGCATGCGAGCTGGCAAAGAACGACATCAACTACGCCAACTACGACAACAACAACGACGGCTATGTGGACAATATCTCCGTCATCTTCGCCGGATATAACCAAGCCGAGCACGGACCCGACGAGGCCATCTGGCCACACCGCTCCTCCCTGAGCACCTCCACCACCTACAACGGCAAGAACCTCGGTGCATACCTATGCACCTCCGAGCTGCGTAGCTACCAAGGCTCCACCATGTGCGGCATAGGCACTTACTGCCACGAGTTCTCACATGTGCTCGGCGTGCCCGACCTCTACCATACCAAAGAGTCGGACACCTATACCGTCGGCAACTGGGACATAATGGCACAAGGCTCCTATAACAACGAAGGACGAACACCTCCGCTCCACTCCGCCTTCGTGCGATTCATGCTCAACTGGCTCGTACCCGAACAGCTACTCACACCCAACACCTTCTTGCTCGAACCCATCGAGACAAGCAACAAAGCCTATCTCATCGCACAAGAGACACACAACCTCAACACCACCGAACCCTCACCCAACGAGTATTTCCTCTTAGAGAACCGACAACAAGTAGGATGGGACTCCGTCACCGGACAACGAGTGGGCGACTCCGCCATTCCCGGCATCGGACTGCTGTGCTCACACATAACCTTCGACATGAGCACATGGACCAACAACACCTTCAACAACTCCACACCGCTCGGCTACGACATCGTGGAAGCCTATCACATACAAAACCAGACAATAGCATCGCCCGGCGACACCTACCCGGGGTCGTACAACATCAACCTGCTCACACCCACACTCAACAACGGAGCACAACTGCAAGAACAGATGCTAAGCAACATCATGCAATTAGATAACGACATCTCCTTCCACTACGGACCCATCGGAGGAGACGGCATCTGGTTCGACCCTATCAACACTATCTACCTCAAGTCCGAGTTCGACAAGAAGATTATCACTACTCAGATCGACTCCGTCACACTCATCTGCCAAAACATCAACGAGCATGACATCACCATCAGCTCACTCTCACCCACCTTCGAGCTGAGCGACGACCAACGCACATGGCACGGAGCCAACTCATACCTCAGCCTCAACACCGACAACCAAGGCAACCTCCGACAGACCATCTACCTGCGCTTCCAACCGCTCGTGCAGAACTGCGGATATATATACGGAATGATAGAAGCCGCCTCCACCAACCGCACCTATGTCAACCGACTCATGCTGCGCGGCACCTCTCCCAGACCCAACTACCTCACCACTCCTACCATCTATTCAGTAGAAGACCTCACACCCTACTCCTTCAAGATACGCTGGACCGAACAAGAAGATGCCGAGTCGTATTACCTCACTATCTATACCGTCGATAAGACCGAGTCCGACATCGTACAGAGCTTCGAGGAGTTCGACTCACAAGAACAGATAACAGCACAACAATGGGAGAGCAACTTCTGCCAGACAACCACAGCACAAAGCGACCACGGCTCACACTCGCTACTCATGACCGAGACAGGACAATACATCACCTCACAGACCTATCTCACTCCCGTCACACAACTATCCTTCTGGATCAACAACAACTACACCTCCTCCGACTCCGGCACAACACCCGGGGGCAGACTCTTCCTCTATGCAAGAAACAACAACCAAGACAACTTCCAACTCATCGACTCTATCTTCGTTCGCACCAGCACACGATACCTAACACAAAAATACAACTTCGAAGAGACCGACAGCATAGTGCAGTTCAAGCTTATCTACCAACACCTCGCCGGCAACGGAGGCGTGCTGCTCGACTCATGGACCGCACACTCCAACAGCACCGTCAACTACCTATATAAGAACAAAGAATATGAGGTGCAAGCACCACAGACCGTCGCACTGATAAGCGAGCTCAGACCTAACACCACCTATTACATACAACTGCAAGCCGAAGAGTCGAAAGGATGCCAAACCAACACCACACCACTCATCGAGCCATACCCTATACGCACCCTCATCGGCACCGACAAACAGAACCAGATACTCATCATCGACAACCTCGACGACACCTTCACCGCCTATCTGCCCGAGTCGGGAGACGCCTCAAAGAAACTGCTTATCTACGATGTCGAAGGACACCTCATGCTCACTCTCGACATCGCGCCAAGCGCCACACAAATCATCATACCCGCCTCACAACTGCATAAAGGACAGACCTATTTCTGCAAATATACCCATACCGACCGCACCAAACGCAAAGAAGCATGGGGCAAGTTCATCTACTATTAGACCTTAGACCGCTGCGCTGTGAGATGTTAGACCGCGTTGCTGTTAGATCGTTTCACTGATAGACATTTACACCGCATGGCAGCTCCCCTCCTTAGATAAGGAGGGGCAGGGGTGGTTGGAAGTAATTATATCGCACCATCCTTCCTATTCAACGAAAATCCCTACGGGATATGCAGAGTGCCGCGATGTGTAGAGACGCATGTAAATGCGTTTCCTAAGAGCAATGGATGTTCCCGCAGATGATGTAATGGAATTTCACGCAGATGACGCAGATTGTTCAGATGAAACAGATCTCTTTTTTTTACTGCGGATGGTTTATTTAACCGCAGATTTCTGAGATTGTAACAGATTCTGACAGATTTTTCTTGTTCTTTCACCGCGGATGGTGTAATGGAATTT
>CAMHOK010000181.1 GCA_946186735.1 uncultured Bacteroidales bacterium | reverse complement strand
TCAGAATCTGTTACAATCTCAGAAATCTGCGGTAAAATAATCATCCGCGGTGAAACAGACCATCCGTGGTAAAATAATCATCCGCGGTGAAAGAAAAATCTCTCACACATCCTCTTGTTTATTCGCAAGAATTTTCGTACATTTGCAGTCCAAAGCAAAACAAGCAAAACGTCTAAACCAGAACAACCTTAACAACACTTAACTCAGCAACGCCTATGTATTTCCAATGTAAGATAAAAGCTGACAAGATGTCAGCAGAGTCAGGAGGCATCAAGCAGACCTCCGAAGTGTATCTTGTTGATGCTCTCACCTTTGCCGAGGCGGAGACGCGTGTACTCACCGAGCAGGCACCTTATGTGTCGGGCTCTATTGAGGTGGACACCTGCAAGAAAGTGAATGTGTCGGGACTGATTGACGATGACAACCCGCAGTCCGACAAGTGGTATAAAGTGAAGGTCATGTCCGTCAATTTCGACGAAGAGAAGCAGGTGGAGAAGAAAGTGGCGAACTACTTCTACGTCCATGCCGCCACTCTTATGGACGCGCTCAAGCTCCTGCACGAGCAAGAGCTGCGCCATTGGCAGACCGACTACGACATCGTCTCTGCCACCGACACACCTATCATGGATGTGTATAAATTCACCACCAACGAAAAAAAAAACTGAGTAGCGAGCCCCTACCCGAAGCACCTGAGTCAGCCATCGCCGCTAACCTGAGCACCGTTCGCGCCACATTACCGCCCTCGGTGGAGTTGGTGTGTGTGAGTAAGTTCAAGCCCGAGGCAGACATCATGGAGGCATACAACGCCGGAGAGAGGAACTTCGGTGAGAGCCGTGTGCAAGAGTTGCTTGACAAGCAACACGACCTGCCCGACGATATCCATTGGCATTTCATCGGACATCTGCAGACCAACAAAGTGAAGCAGATCGTTCCTTTTGTCAGCCTCATACACAGCGTCGATTCGGAGCACCTACTGCAGAAAATCAACGACGAGGCAGAGAAAATAGGACGGCGAGTGGATGTGCTCCTCGAGGTGCATGTGGCCAAAGAGCAGACCAAGACAGGCTTCACAGAGGACGAGCTCAGAGACCTCTTCGACAAGCTCACCGTCTATAACTCCACACCTTTCTTCTCTGCGCTCAACAACATACGTATATGCGGACTCATGTGTATGGCGACCAACACCGACGACCAAGCACTCATCCGGCAGGAGTTCGCGCATGTCCGACAGCTCACTGACGAGCTCTTCCTCAACTACCGCGAGAAAGCCAACCGACATAACACCCAACAGTCGCCCATCACCCTCGACGAGCCTATCCTCTCTATGGGCATGAGCGAGGACTACCTCATCGCTATCGAAGAAGGCTCCACCATGGTACGCATCGGCTCCGACATCTTCGGGGAGAGAAGTTAGACGTCAGAGGTTAGAGGTCAGACCGCTACGCTGTGAGAAGTTAGACCGCTGCACTGTCAGACCGCTGCACTGTTAGAAGTGATACCACTCCCCCTCAGAGACCTCTCCGCCGCATGGTCTCCCCCTCCTTCCCATGGAGGGAGGGGGTGAGGGGGCGGGAGGTTTCAACCCCTTAAAACCTTCAACCCGTTCAACCCCTTCTACTATTCAACCCTTCAACTATTCAACCCATTCAACCCATTCAACCCATCATGAAACACTTTTCTCTTATCATATCAGCACTCTTCCTCTTCGCTTCGTGCACCACGAAGACCATTGATTACGAGCATGTTGGTACTGAGTACGCTCAAGGCTTCACACTGGAGCAGACTCATGACTTCACCCGTCTGGGTGTGCGTAACCCCTGGCATGAGGGCGAGATGCTCGCCGTCTATTACCTTGTCCACGACGACACCACCGCCGTACCCGACGACGGCATACGTGTGCGCGTGCCCATCAGCAGGTTAGCCACCACCTCCTGCACCCATATAGGTTTTCTCAAGGCTCTCGACTGCCTCAACGCTGTCTGTGGTGTGTGCGACCCCGCCCTCATCTACAACGCCGAGGTGCTCACCCCCTCCGACGGACACGAGGTGTTCGACATAGGTGACGCTATGCAGGTGAGCGTGGAGAGAGTGCTACGCGCCGCACCCGAGGCCGTCATGGTCTCCACCTACGCACAAGGCGATGCCGCCTCTGCCAGACTCAGAGAGTTAGGACAAGTGGTCATCTACAACAACGAATGGACTGAGAACCACCCTCTTGCACGCACCGAGTGGATACGCTTCGTCGCCGCTTTCTTTGACCAACTGCCTAAAGCTGACTCCCTCTTCCAAGAGATAAGCTCCGAGTATGTGGCGCTCACCGAGCAGGTGAAGACCTACCCGAAGCCTAAGCCGTCGATCATGTCGGGTAATAACTTCCGTGGCACATGGTATGTGTCGTCGGGAAAGATGTATATGGGTGTCCTCTTCCGCGATGCGGGTGCCAAGTATGCGTATGCCGACGACGAGTCGGTCATGTCCATACCGCTCACTATAGAGAAAGTGCTTAAGCAGTTCTCCGATGCCGATGTGTGGGTGGGCAGTGCCGCCAACACCCTTGACGAGCTCAGAGACATGGACGACAAACATACATGGTTCAAGTCTTACAAGAACAAACGCGTCTATAACTTCTACCGCCGCCGCACCCCCACCGGAGCCAACGACTACTGGGAGATGGGTGTGGTCCATCCCGAGTGGGTCCTTTCTGACCTCATCACCATCCTCTACCCCGAGCAGAACCCCAACCGCCCCCTCATCTTCTCCAACCGATTAGATTAGAGGTTAGAGGTTAGAGGTTAGACCGCTACGCTGTTAGACCGCTGCAATGTGAGAAGTTAGAGGTTAGAGGTCAGAGGTCAGAGGTTCACGCCGCATGGTCTCCCCCGCCCTCCTGGAGGGAGGGGGTGAGGGGGCGGGAGGAGGTGATGGCGGGAGGTTTGCAGACCACTCCGCTGTTAGTTACCCTATGTAGAGACGCATGTGAATGCGTTTCCCTAATAACGAGAACACAAGCACATCATACCCCGACCTATCCCGTAGGGATTTTCGTTAAATAGAACGCAAGCACATCATACCCGACCTATCCCGTAGGGATTTTCGTTAAATAGAATGGACGAACGGCTTGTCCTATCACCCGCCCCCTCACCCCCTCCCTACCATAGGGCGGGGGAAACCATGCGGCGTGGAAGAATTCAACTATTCAACCTTTCAACTATTCTGCCCATCTGAATAAATCTGTATAAATCAGTTAAATCTGCAGTGAAATAGAACAATCTGTGGTGAAATAGAACAAGAAAAATCTGTCAGAATCTGTCATAATCTCAGAAATCCGCAGTGAAATAAACATCTTGTTGTGAAATAACCATCCGCAGTAAAAAAGAAATCTGCTTCATCTGAACAATCTGCGTCATCTGCGTGAAATTCCATTACACCATCCGCGGTGA
>CAMHOK010000180.1 GCA_946186735.1 uncultured Bacteroidales bacterium | reverse complement strand
GGAGGTGAGCTGCCGCAACTCATCCTCAGCCACGACATCGACAAAGCAGAGCAGACCATCGAGTGGTTCAAGAGCATCTTCGGCGACGACTACTACATCGAGATAATGCGACACCGCACCACGCCCGACAACCCCGCCGCCGATGTCTATCTCAAACAGCAGGAAGTCAACCCTGTTCTCATCGACCTGGCACACAAGCACGGGGTGAAGATCATCTGCACCAACGATGCGCACTTCCTCGAAGAGGAGCATGCCGAGGCACACGACCGACTCATCTGTCTATCCACCGGAGCTAAGCTCGAGGATGAGAGACGACTGCACTATACCAAACAAGAATGGCTCAAGACACCCGAACAGATGCGAGAGCTCTTCAGCGACATACCCGAAGCTCTCGACAACACTCAAGACATAGTCAACAAGGTAGAGGTCTATGATATCGACTCCAAGCCTATCATGCCTCTCTTCCCTATACCCGAGGAGTTCGGCACCGAGCAGACCTATCGTCAACGCTTCACCGAACAAGAGCTCTTCGACGAGTTCACACGCAACGAGCATGGGGAGGTCGTCCTCACCGACGAAGAGGCACAGAAGAAAGTGAAGAACCTCGGAGGCTACGACCGACTCTATCGTATCAAGCTCGAAGCCGACTACCTCGCCAAGCTCACATGGGAGGGAGCGCACCAACGCTACGGCGACAACCTCACCGACGAACAGAAAGAGCGTATCATCTTCGAGCTGCATGTGATGAAGACCATGGGTTTCCCCGGCTATTTCCTTATCGTCATGGACTATATACGCGCCGCACGCGAAGAGCTCGGCGTGTCCGTCGGACCCGGACGTGGCTCTGCCGCCGGATCAGTAGTGGCGTACTGCCTGCGCATCACCGACCTCGACCCGCTCAAGTACGACCTCCTGTTCGAACGATTCCTCAACCCCGACCGTATATCACTGCCTGATATAGATGTCGATTTTGACGATGCCGGACGAGAGAAAGTGCTCGACTGGGTGAGCAACAAGTACGGCAAGACACATGTGGCACATATCATCACCTACGGCGTGATGGCTTCCAAATCAGCACTCGCCGATGTGGGACGTATTCAGTCAGTACCCCTCTCCGAGGTCAACGACATAAAAAAACTCATACCCGATAAGTTCCCCGACGACATCAAAGATAAGAAAGGGAAGACGCCCAAGGTCAATCTGCACAACTGCTATGAGTATGTGCCCGAGCTCAAACAGTTAGTCCATGGCGACAGAGACGACCTTAAGACCATGCTCCATTATGCCGAAGAACTCGAAGATACTATCCGGCAGACCGGCATACACGCCTGCGGCGTCATCATCGGTGCCGACGACCTCACCAACTTTGCACCACTCGCCACCATCAAAGACCGAGCCACCGACAAAGATATCATCGTCACACAATACGACGGACATGTGGTCGAGTCGGTCGGACTCATCAAGATGGACTTCCTCGGACTGCGCACACTCACCATCATCAAAGAGACACTCAAGAACATAGCTCATTCCAAAGGTCGAGAGGCTGTACCCGATATCGACCATATACCCACCGACGACCCCCTCACCTACCGCCTCTTCCAAGAAGGACGCACCATCGCCGTCTTCCAGTTTGAGTCGCCCGGTATGCAGAAACACATGAAGGACCTGCAACCCACGCAGATTGGCGACCTCATAGCTATGAACGCACTATATAGACCCGGACCAATGGACTATATCGACTCGTTCATCGCACGCAAACATGGACGCGAGCCCATCACCTACGACATACCCGTGATGGAGAAATATCTCAAAGAGACCTACGGTATCACCGTCTATCAAGAGCAAGTCATGCTCCTCTCACGACTCCTCGCAGGCTTCTCTCGAGGACAAGCCGACTCGCTCCGCAAAGCTATGGGAAAGAAGATCTTCGCTATGCTGGCAGACCTCAAGCCTAAGTTCATCGAAGGAGGTAAGAAGAACGGACACGACCCGCAAGTGCTCGAGAAGATATGGCGCGACTGGGAAGCTTTCGCCTCATACGCCTTCAATAAATCGCACGCCGCATGCTACGCATGGGTCGCCTACCAGACAGCCTACCTCAAAGCACATTTCCCCGCCGAGTTCATGGCTGCCAACCTCACCGTCTCTAAAGACGATATAACAGCTGTCACCAAGCTCATGGACGAGTGCAAAGCTCTGCATATCAATGTGCTCGAACCCGATATCAACGAGTCGGAGCTCAACTTCACCGTCAACGCCGAAGGACACATCCGCTTCGGACTCGGAGGCATACTCGGGATAGGCGAGTCGGCCGTCGAGGCTATCACCTCAGAGAGAGATAAGAACGGTAAGTTCAACTCCATCTACGACTTCCTCGAACGCGTCAACCTCCAGGCCTGCAACAAGAAAGCCGTAGAGAGCCTCGCTATATCCGGAGCATTCGACTGCTTCACCGACATATACCGCGAACAGATAACATATATCAACGAGAACGGCGACAGCACACTCGACCAACTCATCAAGTATGGCAACATGTACCAACAAGACAAAGCCAGTCAGCAGAACTCACTCTTCTCCGACTTCGGCATGGGATTCGGAGTGGACATTGCCAAACCACAACTGCCGCTATGCGAGAAAAAATCGGCTATCGAGAAACTTAACGACGAGAAGAAATATATCGGTATGTTCCTCTCTGCACACCCGCTCGACGAGTATGAGTTCGAAGTCAAAGAGCTGTGTAACATCACCACACAAGACCTCAACTATTTCTCCTCTTTCCGCGAAGCCGAACGCCGAGCCACCTTCAAGACACCCGACAACGCCCCCACTCCCATTCAATGGATAGGTGAGCGCGAAGGACGAGTGTTCCGACTCGGAGGACTCGTCACCGCTGCCAACTCCTTCATCTCTAAGAAATCGAACATGCCATACGGCAGATACACTATCGAGGACTACGACGGAGCCTACGAGCTCATGCTCTTCTCAAAGAACTACCAAGACTTCGGACCTATGCTCCAAGTCAATATGTATGTGTATATCACCGGCACCATACAGCAACGAGGCGCCAACAACCCGCGGTTCATACCCAAGCAGTTCGACGCCGCCGACTACGAGTTCAGCGTCACCAAGGTGGACCTGCTCACCAACATGCAGCACCAAGTGCTCCGACAGATCAATATCTCACAGACCATCAGCCAGATCAACACCGATATCATTACCGAGATAACCGACCTGCTCAACAAGCAGAAACAGTTCGTTGACAACCTGCGCTCCGACGAGAAGAAGAATAAGATCAAAGAGGCTGACCGACGCGAACTGGGCGAAGGGGCACTCTTCTTCTGCATCACCGACGACATACACCGCAACCGAGTCAACCTGCGCAGCCGAGCCTTCTATCTGCATGTCAACCGACCCTTCTACCACTGGCTCAGAAAAAGCCAAGCCGAAGATAAACTCACC
>CAMHOK010000179.1 GCA_946186735.1 uncultured Bacteroidales bacterium | reverse complement strand
AAGAATGTGGATATCTTCCTCTGCGAGCACAGGATGACCGAGAAGATGCCGCATACCGCACTGAGGAGCGAGAGATATGACGAGGGATGAACCACCCACACCACAGCCTGCAGAGCCAAGCCGGTGAGCAAGAAGAGGTAGTCGAACAGAGTCCGACCCTCTATAAATTCGGAATATAGCCATCGTCTGAGTCGCATAAGACGGAAGGGTGTTGCCTTAAAAACAAAAGTTGAGGGCATAAGCCTTCAACTTTTGCTTTTAGGTCTATGGTGTTTGATTAATAGAAGTTAGCGCGGTTGTCCACCACCTTGATCTTCTCGCTCTCTACCCAGTTCAAGCAGCGGTCAGCCACCGAGTACATGCCGTACTGCGGGATGCTGTAGCTGTAGCGTTGGTTGAGCTGTGCTATCTCTTGCTCAGCATTGAACTCACCCGACTCGGTGGTTGTCTGCTTCACATTGATAACATACACGCCTCTCTGACCTTTGACAGGAGCTGAGAGGGTGTTGTCAGCCAAGCGGAAAGCCTCGCCTACCAAAGCGGGTTCTTGACCTGCAGGACCGAAGTACGACGACGAAGCGCGCACGCCCTCAGCGGTGAGCACATCGGTACCCAGAGTCTGAGCCAGAGCCTCAAGCGACTCGGCACCTTGCATCTTCTGCTTGAGCACCTCGGCTTTCTTGTCGTTCAAGAGTTGCTGACGCAGCTCCATCTGTACCTCAGCGATAGGACGATACTCCGACTCGTTGACATCGGTCAGGGTAGCCAGAACGATGTTCTTGCCGCACTCGAAGATGTCGCTCACCTGACCCTCTTTAGCCTCGAAAGCCCAACGAACGATCTTACGCGACTGGTCCAGACCGTTGATCTGGTCTTGGTTCTTGAGAATGTTGGTGGCGGGAACGAGAGTCAGACTCTGCTCCTGAGCACCCTCTTTGAACTTAGCCTCGGTGTTGTGTGCAAGCACGAACTCGCGAGCTGAGTTGTAGATCTTACCGTAGGTCTTGCTCGACGCATTAACCTTACGCTCGAGGATAGCCAGCTTAGCCTTGGGAGTAGGAGCGGTGCGGTCAACCACTTGGAAGATCTGCACACCCATACCTGCGGGAGTGGTGAACAGCTCGTTCTTAGCCTTGGTCATAGCCTGAGCCGATATCTCAGGAGTGAGCGACTGCTCGGTGAGCCAACCTATCTTCTCGGCATCAGCCTCACCTGCATACCTGCTTACCATGTCCTCGAACTTAGCACCGTGCTTGATAGCGTTGATGATGCTGTCGATCTGAGTCTTGTTGTTGTCCTGCAGATAGATATAACGCAGCTTGACCGAGTCGGGCAACGAGTAGCCGTTCTCTACCAGACGAGCCATCGAATAGGTGTCGTCCTCGAAGCTAACCTCGGTAACAGCACCGGCCTTAGCTGAGAAAGCAAAATCTTTGTACTTCTCAGGAACGGTGTTCTTCGAGTAGTTAGTAGCGTCGTAGAGCACGTCTGAGTTGGCATTAACCATGAGCGGGAGCTCTTCGAGCGAGATAGTGCTGAACTCCTCTTTGAGGTCGTCGATCCAGGTCTCTACCTCTTTATAATCTTCTTCCGACGGAATGACGGGGAAGACGATATAGCTGATAGAGCGGTTGGGTTCTTGCTTGTAGTACTGCTCTTTGCGCTGCTGATAGAGCGAGCGTATCTCTGAGTCAGACACCTTAACCAACGAGTCAGCTACCGAGAAATACGACTCATAGACATAGTCCACTACCTTGGTCTGCTGACGAGCGTTGAACTGAGCCTTAGCGTCAATACTGTTAGCAACGATGCTACCTTGGAGCACTGCCATATATTTCTGCTGCAGGTGGTTGAGAGCGATGGTCTTCTCCCAGTAGTTCCAGTAGTCCTTGAACTGCTGTACCTGAGCATTGTCAGCATACTCTTCGTTGTGCATGCTCTGATAGAACTGCATGAAGATATAAGGGTTGTAGTTGCCTGTCTCGTCAGCGAAAGCACGACGGCCACTGATGAGCGGACTGGGGTTAGGACCGATGCACAGGTCGGTAACCTCTTTAGGAGTAACGGTCAGACCGATCTTGTCGGCTTGATTACGAAGCGAGTTGGTCAGTACAGCCTCTTGCCATACCTGATTGCGGATCTGAGCATGCATACGCTCATCAAAATCCTGTCGTCCCGACTCAATCTTATACACCTCGGTCAACTGATTGATGGACTTCTCAAAGTCCATGATAGTAATCTTCTGACCTGCTATTTCGCCCACATTCTCGCGTGAACGACTGAAGAAAGCGGCTCCTGAGTTAAGGAAGTCGCCAACGATAAACGCCAGCATGGCGAGACCTACTATAAGAAGCAGTAAAGCGCCATGACTTCTAATCTTTTGTAATGTTGCCATATTGATATTTTGTTATGTTATTTTCAGTTATGCTGATCCGGTGCAGTCCTTTGCTGTTATGCTGCCTAAGGGATAGTCCTTTATTGTTATGCTGACCGAGGTTCTTCAACCTTGCGTTTTTCAGCACCATAAGGGGCATGCCGACATATTTTCGCAATTCAGCCTGCGAAATTACAAAAACTTTCGAATATGACCAAATTTTTGGCAAAAAACTATCGACAGAATAGAAATTCCCGCAGTTGACAGAATGAAAACTCACACAGATGACGCAGATTTCTCAGATGAAACAGATTATCTTTTGTTTCACCGCAGATGGTTCTATTTAACCGCTGATGGTTCTATTTCTCTGCAGATGGTCTATTTAACCGCTGATGGTTCTATTTAACCGCTGATTGTTTTATTTCACCGCAGATGGTGTAATGGAATTTCACACAGATGACGCAGATTGTTCAGATGACGCAGATTTCTCTTTTCACTGCGGATGATTATTTTACCACGGATGGTCTGTTTCACCGCAGATGGTCCTATTTAACCGCAGATTTAGCTGATTGAAGCAGATTTATACAGATTCTTTCACTGCAGGATTTCCCGTAGGGAATTTCGTTTAATAGCCGAGGTTATCTCCCGCAGATGCCATAATGAAATTTCCCACAGATTGAGCAGATTTTTCAGATTAAACAGATTATCTTTTGTTTCACCGCAGATTGTTCAGATGACGCAGATTTCTCTTTTCACTGCGGATGATTATTTTACCACGGATGGTCTGTTTCACCGCAGATTGTCCTATTTTACCGCTGATGATTTAACCGCAGATTGTCCTATTTAACCGCAGATTTAGCAGATTTATACAGATTTATACAGATTTTTTTCACTGCAGGATTTCCCGTAGGGAATTTCGTTCAATAGCCAATGTAGAACCCCCGCCGCATGGCAACTCCCCTCCATGATAAGGAGGGGCAGGGGTGGTAGAGCAAAGACCGCTCCGCTGAAAGAGCAAAGACCGTTGCACTGAAAGAACAAAGACCGTTGCACTGAAAGACTAAAGACTGCATAGCCCCCCCCCCGCCGCATGGTCTCCCCCGCCCTTGGGAGGGAGGGGGTGAGGGGGCGGGTGG
>CAMHOK010000178.1 GCA_946186735.1 uncultured Bacteroidales bacterium | reverse complement strand
AAAGAAAATCTGTTTCATCTGCTCAATCTGCGTCATCTGCGTGAAGTTCCATTAAGAATCAGGAAGAGAGAATAAGCAAAATAGAAGAAGAAAAAATCTGTATAAACCTGTATCAATCTGCCGAATCTGCGGTTAAAAAGAACTATCTGCGGTAAATAAACAATCTGTGGTAAAAGGAACAATCTGCGGTTCGAGGAATAAACTGTGGTAAATATTTGCGTATATCAATATGTTTGGTTATCTTTGTGGTGTGAAAAACAACAAATAAGATAGACCAAACAATAACTACTATGAAGACAGACTATCAACTGACTCCATCCGGTGAGTATGCCTACCGCTATCCTCGTCCGTCGATGACTGCCGATGCGGCGGTGGCATGTCGCGAAGCTGATGGGTGGTGGGTGTTGCTTATCCGCCGCGGCCACGAGCCTTACCAAGGTCGCTGGGCTTTTCCAGGAGGGTTCATGAACATGGACGAGACGACGGCTCAGTGTGCCCGTCGCGAGTTAGAAGAAGAGACAGCGTTAGCTCTGAGCACCGATCCGCTGTTCGTCGGACTGTTCGACTCCGTCGATCGCGACCCGCGCGGACGCGTTATCACCGCCGCCTATCTCTTCATCGTCGATCAGCGCTATGAGGTCAGAGGGGGCGACGATGCCAAAGAGGCACGGTGGTGGAGAACGGACGACCTGCCCGACCTCGCTTTCGACCATAAGGAGATGATGCTGAAGATCAGTGCAATGCTGAAGACCCGTGACAATGAGACAGACCGGTAAGATATTCCTCCTGACCTTGAGCCTCTTATGGGTGACGCTAAGCATGTCTGACCTCAGTGCTCAAGGGCTCAGTCGTCTCATGCTCGACAACGGTCTGGCATGGAGCGCGTCGAAGCTTATCATCGCTTCCGACTACGACCCTCTGCTGCGTGACACAGCCAACCCCGACCGCGGTGCCCGTAAGCTGCAAGAGACGCTCCGCTCCACTCTCAAGGATGTGGTGGAGCAGCGCAACTTCTGTTATATGAGCACCGATGAGAAAGGCGACAGCGTGCTCCTCTCCGCCTGTCTGCTCCTCCCGCGTGAGGGCGAGGTGAGAGGTCTGGTGGTGGCTAACCACTATACCGTGTGCGCCAACGAAGAGGCACCAACACAATCGATGTCGTTCGATGCGCTCTTCTGCCTCAAAGGGTATGCGGTGATGATGGCCGACTATATAGGTTATGGCAAGACGGCTGACCGCGTTCATCCCTATCTGCATGTGCCTACCGAGTCGCGTACGGTGGTGGACATGATTCTTCATGTGTTCGACAACGAGATAGACAGACCTAAGAAGAGGTGTCAGCCTACGACACTCTGTGGTCGTAAGCTCTTGAGCGACAGCATAGTCATGATAGGCTACTCGCAAGGTGCGGCCGTGAGCGTGGCTACAGCCCAACTCATAGCCGAGCATTATGCCGACCTCATCCCTCTCCGTGCCGTCTATGCCGGTGGCGGACCCTACGACCCCGCCTCTATGTACGACAAGTGGGTAAGCGACGACTACACCGCCATACCTTATGCCATACCCCTCACTATCCTCGGTATGGATGCAGGCGAGCAGCTACGGCTCGACCTCACAGGACTCTTCCGCGAACCGCTGCTCAGTCACTATAAAGAGTGGATAACGAGTAAGCGCTATACGGTCAATCAGTTAGAACAACTGATGGTGTCGCACCACCTCTCCGACCACATGCCACCAGAGGGTATGGACAAGACGGTGATGAACACCGCATTGTTCTACCATGCTATGCAACGGCAGTCGCTACTCAGCTTCAGACCACAGGTGCCACTCTTCCTCTTCCACTCCACAGAAGACCAATGGGTGCCATCGTCCGGTAGCGAGCGCTTGGCTGAGGCCATAGGCAACGACCCGCTACTCACCACTGACTTCGGTGCTTACGGCAATCATCCGATAGCAATAGTGGCGTTCTATCAACGACTATGGAACAGACTATAAAACAAACTTTAAAACAAACGATGAATCATGTCAGTCTCTCGTCACATATCTTCTCGCCGATGGCTACTGTTGGTGGCGTTGGCATTACCGATGATGCTCATGGGGCAGGAGGTGAACATCTCCACTGCCGACACCACTAACCAGACAGCGAAGAACATAGCTATCTTCGAGCGCGTGAAGACCGTCCTGCAGGCAGACACAGCACTGCACCTCCCGCAGTTAGTGGTGAGGGTGGCTGAAGAGTTGGTGGGCACACCCTATCTCTGGGCTTCGTTAGAGACAGAGCCAGAGCAGCTCCAAGTGTTCTTAGACAAGACCGACTGTATACTCTTCGTCGAGCTGTCCACATGTATGGCGCTCACACTCAAGGGAAAACGTATAGTGCAGGCGGGCGACGGCGAACGATTCGCGGTGCGAACCGAGCCCTCGGTAGTGGCTGACGTGCCTTCGTACCAACTGCTCAAGCAAAACATTCAGAACATGCGCTACCGTTTAGGTGTGGTGGACGGTTATGCTTCACGCGTGCATTATACATCCGAATGGATACTGCAGAACCAGACGAACGGTATCTTACAGGAGATAACCAAAGAGCTGGGCGGACAAGCGTTCGAACAGGCGTTCTTTTACATGTCGGCTCACCCCACCACTTATTTTCAACTCTCACACGATGTGTGCGAGCTCGGGAAGATACGGATGATGGAAGAACATCTGCAGCAACAGCAGCCTTACTTCTACCTCTCGCAGGAACAGCTGCGCCAACCTCAGACACTGAACCTCATACACGAGGGCGACATCATCACCTTCATCTCGCCACGCCCGGGTTTAGACCTCGCACATGTGGCCATAGCCTATAAGGTGGGCAACGAGATGCATTTCATTCATGCCTCGTATAGCGCTAAGCGCGTGATCATCGAACCTCGGACACTCGCCGACTACGCTAAACACGGCATACGCGTGTCCCGTCTCCGCTAACCCTACACAGAGCTACCAGGATGTTTTATGTGCGGAACCCACGGAACTCACGGAAGTTTATTCTGTACGAATCTCACGAATAACACGAATCTTTCTTTATGTACGGAACCAACGGAACTGACACGGAACTATTTTTCTGTACGAATCTCACGAATAACACGAATAGTACTTTATGTACGGAACTCACGGAAACCACGGAATTCTTTTTTCTGTACGAATCTCACTAATAACACGAATCTTTCTTTATGTACGGAACCAACGGAACTGACACGAAATCTCTTTTCTGTACGAATCTCACGAATAACACGAATCTTTCTTTATGTACGGAACTAACGGAACTGACATGGAAGGCTTTTTTCTGTACGAATCTCACGAATAACACGAATTGTTCTTTATGTACGGAACCAACGGAACTGACATGGAAGATAGCAAGCTCCCCTCCTTAGATAAGGAGGGGTTGGGGTGGTTGGATATTTCACTCTTTCACTCCTTCCTCCTTCTGTTTCATCTGCCTAATCTGCGCCATCTGCGTGAAGTTTCATTAACAGAGAAAGAAAATCTGTTTCATCTGCTCAATCTGCGTCATCTGCGTGAAGTTCCATTAA
>CAMHOK010000177.1 GCA_946186735.1 uncultured Bacteroidales bacterium | reverse complement strand
CAAGTTCGTACTGAATGTATAGAACCATAAAACGATATTAAAACACCGCTTAAATGGCGTTAAAATAGTGCCTAAAACTATGACACAAACTATGACAACTTTGTCATTGTTGCAAATTGAGCATTCATAACTTGCTAAACAACAATATGGACTCAATCCACAAACACAATGACAAAATTGGATTGTTAGCTCCAACCTCAACAATCATCTTGGATATGAGTTGGAAATTATTAGGGAAACTTGTATAAGAGTAGGATTATTTTAGGAAACTTATATAAGAAATGCTGTTGAACGTCAGATGGTGAAAGCAAAAAAGAAAGATTAAGACGAAAAGAAGCAAAGAATAAGCGAATGAGAAAATAAAAAATGGATATAAGAGAGAAAATAAAAGAGCGGATGACCGAAAAAGTCATCCGCTCAAAATTTCTCAAAAAATTGTACTTTTCTTTTTGGAAAATTGTACTTTTCTTTTTGGCGATTATATCTAACAGCGCAGCGCTCTAACCTGTGGGCGGGGAGCATAGGGGGGGGAGTATAAAAAAAACAACAAGACACACCATAATGGTATGTCTTGCTATTTGAACGGATTGTTCAGTTGCTTCGGCTGCTTAAGTTTCGGAGCTTCGGCTACGGGAACCTCTCTGCGGTTGCTTCGGCTGCTTAAGCTTCCGGAGCTTCGGCTACGGGAGCCTCTTCTGCGGTTGCTTCGTTGCTTAAGCTTCCGGTGCTTCGGCTACGGGAACCTCTTCTGCCTGAACTTCGGCTGATTAAGCTTCCGGAGCTTCGGCTACGGGAGCCTCTGCGGGAGCTTCTGCGGGAGCTTCGGCTTTGGCAGCGGCTTTCTTTGACGAACGACGAGTGGTCTTCTTGGTCTGCTTCTTAGCATCCTGAAGCATGTTCTCGTTGTAGTCAACAAGCTCGATGATGCACATCTCGGCTGCGTCGCCAAGACGATAGCCAGTGCGCAGGATACGGGTGTAACCGCCCGGACGCTGAGCTATCTTCTCTGCTACTTGAGTGAACAATTCGGTTACTACATCTTTCTGTTTGAGCATCGAGAAGACCAGACGGCGGTTAGCGGTGGTGTCTTCTTTAGCGCGTGTCAGAATAGGCTCAACATATATTCTCAGAGCCTTTGCCTTAGCGGTGGTAGTAGTGATGCGCTTATGTTTGATAAGCGAGCATGCCATGTTGCTGAGCATCGATTTGCGGTGCTGAGCCTTACGGCCAAGGTGGTTGAATTTCTTATTATGTCTCATTGTTGTGGTGTTTATTCATCAAGGTGATACTTAGTGATATCCATGCCGAAGGCGAGTCCGTTCTTCTCGAGCAGTTCGTCGAGCTCGGTGAGCGACTTCTTTCCGAAGTTGCGGAACTTGAGCAGGTCTGCGCGATGATAGGTAACGAGGTCACCGAGGGTGTCCACCTCGGCTGCCTTCAAGCAGTTGAGAGCGCGAACCGAGAGGTCGAGGTCGATAAGCTTCTGCTTAAGCAGTTGACGCATCTTGAGGTTGTCCTCGTTGAGCGTCTCTTGGGTCTTATTAACCTGCTCCTCGAACATAATCTTATTCTCGTCGGAGAACAGCATGAAATGGAAGATGAGTATCTGTGCTGCCTCTTTGAGTGCATCTTTCGGTGTTATGCTACCGTCGGTGAGGATCTCGATGGTGAGTTTCTCGTAGTCGGTTTGTTGACCTACACGATACGGGTCGTATGCGTAGCGCACGTTGCGTATAGGGGTGTAGATACTGTCGATAGCTATAACGCCGATAGGGTCGTTAGGATTATGGTTCTCATCGGCGGGAACATATCCGCGTCCGTGGTTGATGTGGATCTCCATGTCAAACTCGGCTGTCTCGTCCATCTCACAGAGTTGGAGCTCAGGGTTGAGAACAGTGAAGTTTTGAAGCGCTTTCTGGAAATCGCCGGCGGTGAGTTGGGTCTGACCCTTGCCCACGTGTATCTTTGCGGTCTCCTCGAGGGCTTCGCTACCTTCGTTACGGATGAAACGGATCTGTTTGAGATTGAGAATAATATTGGTTACATCATCAATAACGCCCGGAATAGTTGCAAATTCATGCTCAATACCACTGATTTTGATTGAAGTGATAGCGAAACCTTCCAACGACGAAAGAAGTATACGACGCAGCGCATTACCTATTGTGATGCCGTAACCCGGCTCAAGAGGACGAAACTCAAATACGCCTTTGGTCTCGGTCGACTCCAACATGATCACCTTTTCAGGTTTTTGAAAATCTAATATTGCCATGAATTCAGTTGTTATTTAGAATACAATTCTACGATGAGTTGCTCTTTGATATTCTCAGGAATCTCCTCGCGTGGAGGAATGTTCAGATACTTACCGGCTTTGTCTTGCTCTGACCACTCGAGCCATGAGTATTTCTCGTGAGCGAAGCCTTGGAGTGAAGCGGCAATCACCTCGAGCGATTTGCTCTTCTCGCGAACGCCTACCACTTGTCCGGGCTTAACAGAGTAAGACGGTATGTTTACCACCTTGCCGTCAACCGTTATGTGACGATGGCTTACCAGCTGGCGGGCAGCAGCACGGGTGGGAGCAATGCCCAGACGATAAACGATATTATCCAGACGCGACTCCAGCAGTTGGAGCAGCACCTCACCGGTAATACCTTTGCTGCGTTGTGCCTTTTGGAACATCAAACGGAATTGACGCTCAAGCACACCATAAGTGTATTTTGCTTTTTGTTTCTCCTGGAGCTGTGTACCGTACTCTGAGTTCTTTTTATGACGGTTAACACCATGCTGACCGGGAGCATAATTGCGCTTCTGCAGCGCTTTGTCAGGACCGAAAATAGGTTCTGAGAAACGACGTGCAATACGCGACTTAGGTCCAATATATCTTGCCATAGTTTTATGAGTTTATTAGTGATTAATTAATGTCGGAGTGTCCGACTTCGACTTTATTATACGCGGCGGCGTTTAGGAGGACGGCAGCCGTTGTGAGGCATAGGAGTAACATCTACTATCTCGGTTACATCCACTCCGCCTGCCACGCAGGCGCGGATAGCCGACTCGCGACCGTTACCCGGACCCTTAACATAAGCCTTCACTTTTCTCAGACCTAAGTCGTATGCTACTTTTACACAATCTTGTGCAGCCATCTGAGCTGCATAAGGAGTATTCTTCTTTGAGCCACGGAAACCCATCTTTCCGGCCGACGACCATGCGATCACCTGACCTGCACCATTGGCAACCGTAACTATAACATTGTTGAAAGACGACATAACGTGCAACTGACCTACACCGTCAATCTTTACAACGCGCTTTTTAGCTGCAACTGTTTTCTTTGCCATAACTGTTTGATGAATTTTAATTGGTTAATTACTTAGTCGCCTTCTTCTTGTTAGCAACAGTTTTCTTCTTACCTTTGCGGGTGCGAGCGTTGTTCTTGGTGCTCTGTCCGCGAACGGGCAGACCAATACGATGACGAACACCGCGATAGCATCCTATATCCATCAAACGCTTGATGTTAAGCTGTGTTTCAGAACGCAAGTCACCTTCTACTTTGTACTGCTGTCCGATGATCTCACGAATCTTAGCTGCTTGGTCGTCAGTCCAATCCTGAACTTTGATGCTTGGGTCAACGCCTGCTTCTTCCAGAATCTTCT
>CAMHOK010000176.1 GCA_946186735.1 uncultured Bacteroidales bacterium | reverse complement strand
AGCTCTACAAGCCCTTCATCATCCGCAAGCTCATCGAGCGCGGCATCGTCAAGACCGTCAAGTCGGCTAAGAAGATCATCGACCGTAAGGACCCCGTCATCTGGGATATACTCGAGCATGTCATGGAAGGACACCCCGTCCTCTTGAACCGTGCTCCTACCTTGCACCGACTCGGTATCCTCGCTTTCCAACCGCGTATGATCGAAGGTAAGGCTATCCAACTGCACCCGCTCGCTTGTACCGGATTCAACGCCGACTTCGATGGCGACCAGATGGCTGTTCACCTTCCTCTCTCCAACGAGGCTATACTCGAGGCTCAACTGCTCATGCTCGGCTCACACAACATCCTTAACCCCGCCAACGGAGCACCTATCACTGTGCCTTCACAAGATATGGTCCTCGGACTCTATTATATAACCAAAGAGAGAAAAGGCGCTAAGGGAGAAGGACTCATCTTCTACTCTCCCGAAGAGGCTGAGATAGCACTCAACGAGAAGAAAGTGGATATGCACTCACTCATCAAAGTCAGACTCGACGTCGTCGAAGATGGCAAGAAAGTGAAGAAACTTGTTGAGACAACACCCGGACGACTGCTCGTCAATCAGTTCATACCGCAAGAAGTGGGCTACTTCAACAAAGTGATGAAGAAGAACACCCTCAGAGACCTTATCGGTGATGTGATCAAGGTATGCGGTGTGGCTCGTACTGCACAGTTCCTCGATGATATCAAGAACTTAGGTTATAAGATGGCCTTCCAAGGCGGTCTGTCGTTCAACCTCAACGATATCATCATACCTGAGGAAAAAGCAGCTCTCGTTGCCGAAGGTAACCAAGAGATTGAAGAGATCACCAACAACTACAACATGGGTCTTATCACCAACAACGAGCGTTACAACCAAGTCATCGACACTTGGACTCATATCGACAACTCGCTCACACAGGTGCTCATGAAAGAGATGCAAGAGGCCGACCAAGGCTTCAACGCCGTCTTCATGATGATGGACTCAGGTGCCCGTGGTTCCAAACAGCAGATCAAACAGCTCTCAGGTATGCGTGGACTGATGGCCAAGCCACAGAAAGCAGGTGCTGAAGGTGGTCAGACCATCGAGAACCCTATCCTCGCTAACTTCAAAGAGGGTCTGTCGGTGAACGAGTACTTCATCTCTACTCACGGTGCCCGTAAGGGTCTGGCCGATACCGCTCTGAAGACTGCCGACGCCGGTTATCTGACACGTCGTCTGGTCGATGTGTCGCACGATGTCATCATCAACGAAGAAGACTGCGGTACACTGCGCGGACTCATGGCTACCGAGATCAAGAAGAACGAGAACGTAGTGGCTACACTCTACGACCGTATCCTCGGTCGCGTAAGCGTTCACGATGTCTTCCATCCTCTCACCGGCGAACTGCTCGTGGCTGCAGGTGAAGAGATACGCGAAGATGCAGCCGAGAAGATCCAGGCTTCACCTATCGAAGGCGTAGAGATACGCTCGGTGCTCACCTGCGAGTCCAGACACGGCGTCTGCGCTAAGTGCTACGGACGTAACCTCGCTACCGGACGACTCGTAGAGAAAGGTGAGGCAGTAGGCGTCATCGCTGCACAGTCTATCGGCGAGCCCGGTACACAGCTCACCCTCCGTACTTTCCACGTCGGTGGTGTGGCAGGTAACGTGGCTACAGAGAACTCCTTCACTCTCAAGTACGATGGTATCATCGAACTCGACGAACTGCGTACCGTAGAAGCTCAGGGAGAAGATGGTAATCAAGAGACAATAGTCGTTAGCCGTCAGACCGAACTGAGATTGAAAGATGAAGCTACAGGCGTCATACTCACTACCTTCAATATTCCTTACGCTGCCAAGCTCTATGTTGAGAACGGCAAGAAATATGAGAAAGGTACTCTGGTGTGCGAGTGGGATCCGTTCAACGCTTCTATCGTCATCGAGAACAATGGTAAACTGCGCTTCGAAGATGTTATCGAGAACGTAACAGCCAAGACCGAGACCGACGAACAGACAGGACTCAAAGAGACCATCATCATCGAGTCG
Source organism: uncultured Bacteroidales bacterium (assembly GCA_946186735.1). GTDB lineage: Bacteria > Bacteroidota > Bacteroidia > Bacteroidales > Paludibacteraceae > Colicola. The sequence goes on along the minus strand of CAMHOK010000176.1, from coordinate 1,679 downwards.
AAAGACAAGAACAAACTGCCTATCGCCAATATCGTTGACTCTAAGGGCAATATCCTCCGTTCTTACAACCTGCCCGTGGGTGCACACCTCGTGCTCAACAACGGCGACAAGGTCAAAGTGGGTATGCTCCTTATCAAGATCCCGCGTACCGTTGGTAAGGCAGGCGATATCACCGGTGGTCTGCCGCGAGTAACCGAACTCTTCGAGGCACGCAACCCGTCCAACCCCGCTATCGTCAGCGAGATAGACGGTGAGGTAACCTTCGGAAAGATCAAACGTGGTAACCGCGAACTGACCGTCACATCCAAGCTCGGAGAAGAGAAGAAATATCTCATACCGCTCTCCAAGCAGATCCTCGTACAAGAGAACGACTTCGTTCGCGCCGGTACGCCTCTCTCCGACGGTGCCATCACTCCCGACGACATCCTCGCTATCAAAGGTCCCACCGCCGTACAAGACTATATCGTTAACGAAGTACAGGATGTATATCGTCTCCAAGGTGTGAAGATCAACGATAAGCACTTCGAGATCATCGTTCGACAGATGATGCGTAAGGTCGAGATACAAGACCCGGGTGATACTCGTTTCCTTGAGAAACAGCTCGTTGATAAGAACGACTTCTTCGAGGAGAACGACCGTATATGGGGTAAGAAAGTAGTTGTCGATGCAGGCGACTCCGAGAACCTCAAAGCCGGTCAGATAGTAGCTCCCAGACGACTCCACGACGAGAACTCATCGCTCAAACGTCGCGACAAGAAACTCGTTGAGACACGCGACGCTATGCCCGCTACCTCTTCACAGGTGCTCCAAGGTATAACAAGAGCCGCTCTCGGTACAAAGTCGTTCATGTCGGCCGCTTCCTTCCAAGAGACAACCAAAGTGCTCAACGACGCTGCTATCAACGGCAAGGTTGACTACCTCGAGGGTATGAAAGAGAACGTTATCTGCGGACATAAGATACCCGCAGGTACAGGACTGCGCGAGTTCGACTCTCTTATCGTACACAACAAAGAGCAGTATCAACAGATGCAGGCAGCTCTCGACGAAGACGAAGAAGCATAACTGTTTATTAACCTTAAAGGTTAGATAACCGACCAAAAAAGGGTGAGTCATTTGGATTCACCCTTTTTTGTCTCTCTTCACCAACGGCTCGGTTTTCCTGCGTAAGTGTCATTTTGCAGGCAGGAGTATAGCTTAAAGCCCGATAAATACTGAGGTTGGCGAGGAATCATACGTATCAGAGACAAAATTGCCGAATGACACTTGGGTACTATATCTCGTTTTTTTTAGCCTGCAAAATGACATTTAAGTCGGTTTTCTTTTGCCAATCAAAAATAATTGTGTACCTTTGCAACGAGAACATTTATAACGCCTAACAATAACACCAAAATGACGCATTAACTGACTTGGCACCACGAAGAGCATTAATAACAAGCAATCCTACTTGTTCGAGTGGCTTTGATAGTTGAGTTTTATTGCACACAACAAAGATACAAAATATCAGCCACTTGTGCAAGTATTTTGATGATAAAAATTTACTTCAAAGAACACTTTTTTTTGAGGGAATGATAGCGGTTAGTTTAACCGATAATCAGTAACCCCTCACAACTGATGATTTTCATGTAAAATATGGTCTTGCCATGCCTAACTGGCTATAGGTTAAATTGTATATATTTTTT
>CAMHOK010000175.1 GCA_946186735.1 uncultured Bacteroidales bacterium | reverse complement strand
AAAATATTGTTCGGATAGTATCCGAACGCAACGAACGTTGCATATTAGTTTCCGTAAACCTCCGTGTCAATCCGTGTTAGTAAAAAAACATTCGTCTTATTCGTCAAATTCGTACAGAAAAAGTGTTTCCGTGTAAGTCCGTGTTCGTAACAAACCATTCGTCAGATTCGTGTGATTCGTACAGAAAAAGAGTTTCCGTGTACTTCCGTGTAAGTCCGTGTTCGTTAAACAACCATTCGTGAGATTCGTGTGATTCGAACAGAAAAAAGAGTATCCGTGTAGAAAAAGTGTTCCGGACATAAACAGTCGTCCGTGTAATCAGTTCAGGTTCTTCACCTCTAACACAGCGGTTGAGAGTTGGTCAGCCGCTTGCAGCACCGACAGCAACAGACACTTATCCTTGGCTGCGTTGATGTTGCCTTTGGCTTCGGCGCTCTGGAAAGCTAAGTCCCATGCCGACATGTGCCAACGGATGGCAAGCAGCTCATCATCTGTCAGCTCCAGACCCAACCTGAGCAACAGTATGACCGACTTCTCTCCATGCCCTAAAGGCAACTGCGAATAATCCACACCATAGACATCTACCTCTTCCCACTTGCCGTTGATCTTCTTGTTCCTCTTCTCCTTGGTGTAGATATTTGCCTTGCATATATCGTGCAGTAAGCTCACGATCAACACACTCTCGCGAGAGATAGAAGATAGTCTGTCTCTGTTATTAATTATCTGTTTAGCCAGATAGTCATCGCAGTCAGAATCTTTACGACCTGACAAAATGTTATCGAGCATCTCTTTGATCTTCACTGCTATATGCGCCACGTTCATACTATGTTCGAGCAGACCGCCCGGGTAGTTTCCGTGAAACATAGTAGATGCGGGTGCCGTGAAGAAGTCGGTCTTCTCCAACCAACTGATGACTGATTCTATTCCCTGCCGCTTAGTTGATCGAAGCAAATTGAGGTAATCTTTCTTAAGTGCATTCGTATCTTCTTTCTTTATTTGATTGGGTGTTGCTTTTTCTTGTTTCCAGTTTGCTTTTTCCGGTTGAGAACTTGTTTTCTCAAGTTGAAAGTTTGTTTTTTCAGGTTGAGGGTTTTCTTGCTCAAGTGTAATTTCTTGCTCAAGTGTGAACAGTGTATTATCCATAGCGTTATGTTTTTAGAGGGGATGTTTAACCATGTGGCAAAGTTATGAAATATTCTTGACATTGCAAAATACTTATCAGGGGGAGGGTTCACCATGCAACGTAAAATGTTCAATTAGCGTAGTTAGTGTGGTTAGTGCGGTGAGTGTGGTGAGTGTGGTGAGTGCGATTGTTCATAACAACCAAAGGTTGTTGTTCGGATAGTATCCGAACGCAATGAACGTTGCCTACCAAGCTTCCGTGTACCTCCGTGTCAATCCGTGTTCGTTGAAAAAGTCATCCGTGTAGAAAGAAAGCTTCCGTGTAAGTCCGTGTTCGTTAAAAAAAGTATTCGTCAGATTCGTGTGATTCGTACAGAAAAGAAGTATTCCGTGTAGAAAGAAAGCTTCCGTGTAAGTCCGTGTTCGTAAAAAAACATTCGTCAGATTCGTGTGATTCGTACAGAAAAGAAGTATTCCGTGTAGAAAGAAAGCTTCCGTGTAAAAAAAAGGTGCTCATATCGCTTGCGATATAAAAACTTTTTTATATCTTTGCATCGTGAACGACATAAAACTCAGTGTCATGAAAAAGATTTGGACAACATGTATTTGTGTAGCAGCATGTTATATGCTTGCTTTAGCACAAGAACCCAACTACAGAGATAGTGCCAACTTCATGGAAGTGCTATCAGAAAAAAGTGTATCAACAAAAACTAATATAGATATGACTATTTACGATTTTACGGTGCTTGACACCAAGAAACAGCCCGTTAGTCTGGCTGAGTACAAAGGCAAGGTCCTTTTAGTTGTTAACACTGCCACCGGTTGCGGTTTCACTCCGCAATACGAAGGTTTGGAGGCTCTCTACAAGAAGTACAAAGACCAGGGTCTGGTCATCCTCGACTTCCCCTGCAATCAGTTTGCCGGACAGGCTCCGGGTACAGAAGAAGAGATCGTCTCATTCTGCAAGCTCAAGTACGATGTCTCTTTCCCGCAGTTTGCAAAGATCAAGGTCAACGGTGACGAAGCCGATCCTCTGTATGTATGGCTCAAGGATCAGAAGAGAGGCACTTTCGGCAAAGCTATCAAGTGGAACTTCACTAAGTTCCTTATCGACCGTGAGGGCAATGTGATAGAGCGTTATGCTCCTATGACCAAACCCGAAGATATAGAGAAGGACCTCCTTCGTCTGTTATAATAGTATCATTAGGTTCAACACTATTATGTACGAACAACTACGCCTCAAGAATCAGCTCTGTTTCCGTCTCTATACGGCTGCCAGACTGATAACGAGTGCTTATCACCCGTATCTGAGCAAGATAGGCATCACCTATCCTCAGTACTTAGTGCTGATGGTCCTTTGGGAGAAGGATCATCAGCCTGTCAACGACATAGCCCGTCAGCTCTTGCTTGAGACCAACACCATCACCCCTCTGCTCCAGCGGATGGAGAAAGCGGGGTTGGTTGACCGCAAGAAAGGAGAAGAAGATAGTCGTCAGACCATCGTCTCGCTCACCAACACGGGCAAACAGATGCAAGAGAAAGCCAAAGATATACCTCTTTGTTTAGGTCAAGACATTGCTTGCAAGAACATCGGTGAGGAAGAGTACAAAACACTCATCCCCCTTCTTGACCAACTCATCGAGGCACTCAAGTAATTACACACGCACATGGAACGCAGAAAAACGACTACCACTCATGTAGGCCGGCTATGTATCGGCTCCGACTACCCCGTCGTCATACAGAGCATGGCCAACACCGACACCAACGATATCGAAGCTTCTGTCCGTCAGGCTATCGAGCTGTATGAGGCAGGAGCCGCCATGGTACGGTTCACCACCCAGGGACGGCGCGAGGCTCTCGCTTTAGGCGAGATACGCCGACGCCTACGCCAACAAGGCTATACCTTCCCTTTGGTTGCCGACGTACATTTCAATCCTGAGGTGGCAGACCTTGCCGCCACCTTAGTAGAGAAGGTGCGCATCAACCCGGGCAACTATGTTGACCCCGCACGGCAGTTCAAGCATATCGACTATACCGACGAAGAGTACCTCGCTGAGCTCGACCGACTCCGTCAACGCTTCGTCCGACTCATCAATATCTGCAAAGAGCATCACACAGCCCTGCGTATAGGTGTCAACCACGGCTCGCTGTCCGACCGTATCATGTCGCGCTACGGCGACACGCCGGCAGGCATGACCGAGAGCTGCATGGAGTTCCTCCGTGTATGCCGCGACGAGGGTTTTGAGGATGTGGTGCTATCGGTCAAAGCCAGTCAGACACAAGTGATGTACGACACCGTCATGACGCTCGTCAGAGCTATGGACAAAGAAGACATGCACTACCCTCTGCACCTTGGCGTTACCGAAGCTGGCGAAGGTGAAGACGGTCGGACAAAATCAGCTGTGGGCATAGGAGCACTGCTCCTCGCCGGCATTGGCGACACCATACGCGTCTCGCTCAGCGAGAACCCCGTCAACGAGATACCCGCAGCCAAGGACATCCTGCAGGCTGCAGGACTCATCCGCTACAAGACCGAGTATATCTCATGCCCCAGCTGCGGACGCACACTCTTCGACATCGAGACAACTATCGCCCAAGTGAAAGCTGCCACACAGCACCTCAAAGGACTCAAGATCGCCGT
>CAMHOK010000174.1 GCA_946186735.1 uncultured Bacteroidales bacterium | reverse complement strand
ATCTGACAGCTGTGCAGCAATCATCTTTTCTACCTGCCCAAGCTGGTAGGTAACAAGTCGCATCACACCGCCTACTTGAAATAGTGAGCAATAATTACCGTCGGACTGTATGTACAGGATATGACGATAGTCAATGCGCAGCAAATCAGTGGAAGTGGAGATAATAAGATGTGTATTCTGCTGTAACATATCAGGTGCAAAGGTATTACTTTTTTTTCTATCTGCAATATAAACGGGGTGATAAATGTACGAAATAGGCTGTTAGATGTACGAAAAGGGCATCCGTTTAAAGAACGTGTTCGTTAAAAAAAAGCATCCGTGTAACCTCCGTGTACATCCGTGTTCGTTAAAAAAGCATCGGTGTAGAAAGGATCTCCGTGTAGGTGTATATGTCATCCGGCATTTGCAAATAAGTACATTCTTGTTGCCAAAAATCCCTTAAAGACCTATTTTTAAATGACTGATTTTCGTATATCAAATATTTGTTGTATTTTTGCAAGCTTTTAGTTATATAGGCAATTGTGCCTTTGCAAACACGACTATGCAAAAGATTAGAAATATCGCAATCATTGCGCATGTTGACCATGGTAAGACCACCTTGGTTGACAAGATGCTTTACACAGCACATCTGTTCCGTGATAACGAGCAGAAAGGAGAACTCATTCTTGATAACAACGAGCTTGAAAGAGAGCGTGGTATAACTATCCTTGCCAAGAATGTGAGTATTGAATACAAAGGGTACAAGATCAACATCATCGACACTCCCGGGCACGCCGATTTTGGTGGTGAGGTGGAGCGTGTGTTGAACATGGCGGACGGCGTTCTTCTGTTGGTTGATGCTTTCGAGGGACCTATGCCTCAGACGCGTTTCGTGCTTCAGAAAGCTCTGCAGATGAACCTCAAGCCTATCGTTGTCATCAACAAGGTTGACAAGCTCAACTGCCGTCCTGACGAGGTACAAGAGGCTGTTTTCGACCTCATGGTCAATCTTGATGCCACCGACGACCAGCTTGATTTTCAGACTATCTACGGCTCTGCCAAGAACGGCTGGATGTCAACCGACTGGCATAAGCCCACCGATAATCTCACCGCCCTGATGGACGCTATCATCGAGTACATCCCCGAGCCCGAAGCGCTTGAGGGTACACCGCAGATGCTCATCACCTCGCTCGACTATAGTCCTTATCTCGGCCGTATAGCTGTGGGACGCATCCATCGCGGTACGCTCAAAGAGGGTATGCCCGTCACGCTGGCTAAGCGCGACGGCACACTGCAGAAGACGAAGATCAAAGAGCTGCATACCTTCACCGGTCTGGGCAGACAGAAAGTGCAAGAGATGCACTCAGGCGACATCTGCGCCTTAGTGGGTATCGACGGCTTCGAGATAGGCGACACCATCTGCGACTTCAACAACCCCGAGCCGCTTCAGCCTATCGCTATCGACGAGCCGACTATGTCGATGGTGTTCACCATCAACGACTCTCCTTTCTTCGGACAAGAAGGTAAGTTTGTCACCTCGCGCCATATACACGAGCGTCTGATGAAAGAGTTAGACAAGAACCTTGCTCTGCGTGTTGAGAAGAACCCCAACGAAGATATATGGCATGTGTATGGCAGAGGAGTGCTCCATCTGAGTGTGCTCATCGAGACCATGCGCCGCGAGGGCTATGAGCTGCAGGTAGGACAGCCGCAGGTCATCATCAAAGAGATCGACGGTGTCAAGTGCGAGCCTATCGAACAGCTCACCGTCAACACCCCCGAAGAGTGTTCGGGTAAGGTCATTGAGTATGTCTCCACTCACAAGGGTGAGATGACCTCCATGACCATGATCAACGACCGCGTACAGCTCGAGTTCCAGATCCCTTCGAGAGGTATCATAGGTATGCGCACCTATGTGATGAACATATCGGCAGGCGAGGCTATCATGAGCCACCGCTTCCTCGAGTTCCAGCCCTACAAAGGTGATATAGAGAAACGCCAGAACGGCTCACTCATAGCTATGGAGACAGGTACCGCCTACGCTTATGCTCTCGACAAGCTGCAAGACCGCGGACGCTTCTTCATCTACCCCCAAGAAGAGGTGTATGCCGGACAAGTGGTGGGAGAGAACGCCAAAGAGGGCGACATCGTCATCAACGTGACCAAGTCGAAGAAACTGACCAACATGCGTTCTAAGTCGGCTGACGATAAGGTAACACTGCCCCCGCCTATCATCTTCTCGCTCGAAGAAGCACTCGAGTATATCAAAGAGGACGAGTATGTGGAGGTAACACCCACTCACATGCGACTCCGTAAGATCATCCTCGATGAGTTAGAGCGCAAACGTCAAAACAGAAATTAATAAACACTAATATCATTATGCAAGTTACAAGACAAGACATCGACCAACTCAACGCCACCTTATTAGTCACCGTTGAGCCTCAAGACTACCAAGAGAAGGTAGAGAAACAACTCAAAGACATCCGCCGCAAGGCTAATATCCCGGGGTTCCGTCCGGGTATGGTGCCCATGTCGCTGGTAAAGAAGATGTATGGCAAAGCTGCCTTAGGTGAGCAGGTTAACGAGCTCATCAACGATGGTATCTTCAACTACATCAAAGAGCAAGACCTCAAGATACTTGCCGAGCCCATGCCTAACGAGGAGAAGACTCCCGATATCGACTGGGACAACGACACCACCTTCACTTTCGCTTTCGACATCGCCCTCGAGCCCGAGTTCGACGCTAAGTTGAACGGACACAACCACCTCACCTACTACGAGATAGAGGTCACCGACAAGATGGTGGACGACCAGATGACTTCTTATGCTGAGCGTTTCGGCATACAGAAAGATGTGGACGAGTACACCGAAGGTGATATCCTTCGCGGCACACTCACCGAGCAGGCAGAGAACGGCATCGTCAAAGAGAACGCTATCCTCTCGCCTATGTACATGAAGTCGGAAGAGCAGAAGCAGCTCTTCGCCTCAGCCAAGAAAGGTGATATCATCACTTTCAACCCCTCAGTAGCTTACGATAGCGATGTAGAGCTGAGCTCGATGCTGGGCATCAAGAAAGAAGACGCGGAAGCACATAAGGGCGAGTTCACCCTCACCATCAACTCTATCTCACACCACGAGGCTTCGCCTCTTGACGCTGAGCTGTTCGCCAAGGTGTACGGTGCTGACGCCCCGCAAGACTTAGACGCTTTCCGCGCCAAAGTGAAAGAAGAGATGCAGAATAACCTCAAGCAGGACCAAGACTACCGTTTCGGACTCGACGCTAAGGCTGCCGTTCTCAAGAAGATAGGTCAGTTAGAATATCCTGAGGAGTTCCTCAAGAACTGGCTCAGACACTCACAGAAAGACATGACCGAAGAGAAGCTGCAAGAGGAGTTCCCGCAGATGCTTGAGCAACTCACATGGCAACTGGCCAAGGACCAGCTCACCAAAGCTTACGACATCAAGATTGAGAACGACGACATCGTGGCTTACGCCAAGAACGTGGCACGCATGCAGTTCATGCAGTATGGTCTGAGCCATGTAGAAGACGAGTATCTTACCAACTACGCCAACGAGATGATGAAGAACGAAGACCAGCTCCGTTCGATGATCGAGCGCGTACAAGAAGAGAAAGTGTACGAAGGTATCAAGGCCGCTGCCAAGGTAGAGACCAAGACTATCTCTTACGAAGACTTCGGCAAGCTCTTCGAGCAGAAATAACAACCCGTGCATGTCCTGACGAAGACATCGTTCTGAGCATGTGATGACAACCTACAAAATCGACTCCCCTCCTCGCAAGAGGAAGGGAGTCGTCTTATATCTCACAGCGTAGCGGCCTCACAGCGAAGCGGT
>CAMHOK010000173.1 GCA_946186735.1 uncultured Bacteroidales bacterium | reverse complement strand
GTTGTCGTAGTCGGTGAGGTCGAAACCATTCTCTAACTTTGTCTTTGCATTGGCAGCGTCGGCATACAGACGAACAGCGGCATTCATCACCTGAGGATGATCTTCGCGTGTCTTCTTGCCCGCTACCAATTGTTTCAGACGCGAGAGCGAACGGAAAGGATCGACGATGACCTTGCCTATGTCGGTGTCGCGACGGAGGTAGAGCTGTCCCTCGGTGATGTAACCGGTGTTGTCAGGGATAGCATGAGTGATGTCGCCGCCCGAGAGGGTCGTTACCGCGATGATGGTTATTGAGCCGCCCGAAGGGAACTGCACTGCTTTCTCATAGATCTTAGCAAGGTCGGAATAGAGTGAACCTGGCATCGAGTCTTTAGAGGGTATCTGGTCCATACGGTTGCTCACGATAGCCAGAGCGTCGGCGTAAAGAGTCATGTCGGTAAGCAGTACCAACACTTTCTCGTTCTTCTGAACAGCGAAATACTCGGCTGCCGTCAGTGCCATATCGGGGATAAGCAGACGCTCAACAGGCGGGTTCTCCGTCGTGTTGACGAAAGAGACTATACGATCGAGCACGCCTGCGTTGGAGAACACATTCTTGAAATAGAGGTAGTCGTCGTTAGTCAGACCCATACCTCCAAGAATGATCTTGTCGGCCTCAGCACGGAGTGCCACATTTGCCATCACTTGGTTATAAGGCTGGTCGGGGTCGGCGAAGAATGGTATCTTCTGCCCGCTCACTAAGGTGTTGTTAAGGTCTATACCGGCTATACCTGTGGCTATCAGCTCCGACGGCTGTTTTCTTCTCACGGGGTTAACCGACGGACCACCAATCTCTATCTCTTCGCCTTCAATCTCAGGTCCGCCATCGATAGGATCGCCGTAGGCATTGAAGAAGCGTCCTGCCAACTGGTCGCTCACGCGTAGCGAGGGAGCCTTGCCAAGGAACACTACCTCGGCGTTGGTCGGGATACCCTCGGTTCCTTCAAACACCTGAAGAGTAACCTCATTACCCATAATCTTTACTACTTGTGCAAGTTTGCCGTTGACCGTTGCCAACTCATCATTACCAACACCCTCTGCCTTCAGCGAACAGGTGGCCTTGGTTATTGCAGTTATCTGCGTGTAGATTTTCTGAAATGCTTTTGCCATATCGTTTGTGTTATTCTATTGTTTCTATTTGCTATGTTTATGTCAGTGATTGCAACACAACCTTATCTTGTGCGCGTAGCCGACGATGAGCTTGTGCGTGTAGCCGACGAGGATGTTCGTGTTGACGACGATGATGTTCTCGTGGGTGTTGTTGTTGACGACTGAGTAGCCTTTGTCTCTTGCTGCTTGGTGGTGGTAGCGGTGCGTGCAGGTGTTGACGACGATGTCTGTCGCGTAGCCGAAGAGGTGGCTGTGCGGGTCGTTGTTGACGACGGCGTACGGGTTGTCTTAGTCCTTACCGTACCATTGTTGTTGACCTTTGTGGTGGTCTGCACGGTGGTCGTGCTGCGAGTAGGAGTCGTTGCCTCTTTGGTCGTTGTAGTCGTTTTGGTTGCCGTCTCTTTGGTTGCAGCTGTCTGAGCCGTACGGGTAGCCGTAGAGGTCTGAGCCGTGCGAGTTGCAGTCGATGTCGGAGTCTTGGTTGACGCCGAGGTGGCTGTGCGAGTAGGCGTCTCTGCTGTAGCTGCGGCTGAGGTGGCAGTGTTAGAGCTGTTCTGACGGGTAGCCGTCGATGAAGCTGTGCGTGTTGCCGTCGATGAAGCCGTGCGGGTTGCCGATGACGAACTCTCGCGTGTTGACGACGAGCTGCCTGTTCTGGTAGCTGTCGATGAGGTCGAGCTGCTCGAGCTGTTCTGGCGAGTGGCCGTTGAGCTACTCTGGCGAGTAGAAGACGACGAACTCTCGCGGGTTGTCGATGATGAGGCTGTGCGTGTTGCCGATGATGAGGCTGCACGCGTGATGGTGGTCGATGCCGAGGCTGCACGACGCACATCTGCTGCGTTGGCTACATGACGCCGCGAACTGCTGCCCTGAGGAGTGTAGGTCATGCTCGAGGTGCGAGAGTTGAAACTGCTCTCGGGGTGAAGACGAGCATAATCGTCGCGAGAAACAGGATGACGCACAGTCTCGTAGGAGGTGTAGTGGATAGTGTTGGTATATACCACCTCGTTGCAATACTTGTGATTCTGGATATATGTAGTAACATAAGCTTGATAATGACCTAAGTACTGCGGAGCCGGCTTCTGATAATAGCTCGGGTAGTAGTCCCAATAATAGGGCGAATGCCACGGAGTATAGCCCACCCTGCATATAGGATCGTAGATAGCAGGACGACGAACGAACACAGGCTGAACGACATATCGGGTACCATACAGATAAGGCTCACCTATGATCTGGCAATAAGGTGTGGCATACTGCGTCTCAACCACAATAGTTGCTACGTTCTGGAACACATTAGCAGCCAACACAGCTTGGATGACAAACACATGGTCGTAACCGCTAATCACCTCCATCACCCTCAGATAATCTATATAACCGTCGCGGTTCAAGTCGAGGTTAGAGATCATATAACGCGACGAGTTAAGTATCATCTCAAACTCCTGCACCGTCTGCGCCTGAGCGAAGGCAGCACCTACAGCCTCAAGGTCGAGATACAAGCATAGGTCTTGCGTCACCGCGTTCACTTGTACCACCGTCGTGGTGGGCTGACCATGAGAGGTGCGGATAGTGGTGGTGGTCTGTGTAGGAGCATAAACGGTCGTTACCGGAGTAGTAACCACCGTGGTCTTCACCGGAGTAGCAACCGGCGTAGGAGCAGAGGCTACAGTCATCAGTGTGGTCAAGCAACTCGTGCAAGTCAGACTGACAAGAGCCAATGCAAGAAACATTCTCGTTTTCATATCTATCTGGTTTTATTTATTTTCGTTATTCATGCCTTCAACCAAGACTGCTGTCGGAGTCTCATGCCAAGCAGTCGTCCAGCGCCTTAGTAATAGCCTCTTTGTCGAGGTGCTGACCGATAAACACTAACTTCTGCATCCTGTCGCCATACCTCTCGTCCCAGTCTTTTTGCAACTGCGGTTCGCGGGCAAGCAACTGCATGAGCTCTTCCTTAGGCATGGTAGCATACCACTGACCGGCGTTCCTCAGACTAACCTGACTACCCGCCTGCTCAAACACATAGCACGTGTCATACTCCGAGTCGAAATAGCACATACCCTTGGCTCGGATAACCGACTTGGGCCAATGGCGCGCCACGAACTCATCGAAACGGCCAAGATGGAACGGACGACGGTTGACATACACAAAAGTGCCTATGCCATACTCTTCTACCTCACCACCCTCGTGGTCGTGATGATGGTGGTGCTCGTGCCCATGATGGTGCTCGTGCTCGTCATCGTCGTCATCGTCATCGTCATCGTCGTGCTCGTCGAAATGCTCGTCGCGGTCCTCAATAGCTTGTATCCATGCTGCCGAACCTGCCACATCGTCGAAATCGAACATGCCGGTGCCCACCAGCTTATCAAGGTCAACATCACAATAATCGCACTCGATAATCTCGGCCTTAGGCTGGATAGCACGGATGATCTGACGCACACGCTCCAACTCACTCTTGTCTATCTCACTCGCTTTGTTGAGCAAGATGATGTTACAGAACTCTATCTGCTGAATGACAAGGTTCTCTAAATCATCTTCCTTCAGCTTAGGCTGCAGGAGCGAATGACCCGAGTCGAACTCATCACGCATACGCAGAGCATCTACTACCGTTACTATACAGTCCAACTTAGGCACGCCTGCCTTCACATACTCCGGAGACATCTGAGGTATGGCACAGATAGTCTGAGCAATAGGAGCAG
>CAMHOK010000172.1 GCA_946186735.1 uncultured Bacteroidales bacterium | reverse complement strand
ATCCTCACACAGTGAAAATATCGTTCCATACCTTAGGCTGCAAACTCAATTTTGCGGAGACCTCAGCCATCGCTCGCCAACTGCTTGAAGACGGACACACCAAAGCAGGCAAAGGTGAGAAAGCCGACCTGTGCATCATCAACACCTGCTCCGTCACCGACGCCGCCGACCACAAAGACCGACAGGCTATCAACCGCATACACCGGGAGAACCCCGACGCTATCATCGTCGTGACAGGCTGCTATGCCCAACTGCAACCCGAACATATAGCCCATATCGAAGGGGTCGATTATGTGCTCGGACAAAACGATAAGTTCCACCTCACCGCTCTCGTCCGACACTTAGAAGAGCAAGCCTCGCTGCCTCAGGTACAATGGACACCCATGCAACAACTACAGGACTATCACCCTTCCTACTCCAAAGACGACCGCACACGCTGCTTCCTTAAGATACAAGACGGCTGCGACTATTTCTGCACCTACTGCACCATACCCTATGCTCGAGGACGCAGTCGAAACGCCTCTATCGAGCAGACAATGACCCAAGTAAGACATGCACTGAGCGAAGGTAACCGAGAGATCATACTCACAGGAGTCAACATCGGAGACTTCGGCAAGTCAACCTCCGAGACTTTCTTCGACCTCCTTCAACATATCGACGACCTCGACGGACTCTTCCGTGTGCGCATATCATCTATCGAACCTAACCTGCTCTCTGACGACATCATCGACTTCGTGGCTCACAGCCGACATTTCGCACCACACTTCCATATACCTCTGCAGAGCGGGAGCAACCAAGTCTTAGAAATAATGCACCGACGCTACACACGCGAGCTCTTCCAAGAACGGGTTGAACATATCAAAGCCGTCATGCCGGATGCTTTTATAGGTGTTGACTGCATGGTAGGAGTAAGGGGCGAGACAGAAGACTGTTTTGCCGACTACTATCAGTTCGTCGAAGCCTTGCCCGTGAGCCAACTGCATGTGTTCACCTACTCCGAGAGAGAAGGCACGCGCATGCTGCGTATGCCACTCCATGTGGTCGAACAAAAAGAAAGGAAAAGGCGAAGCGATATCATGCACCGCCTTTCAGAACAAAAACTTGAGGCTTTCTACCAATCACAAAAAGGTACAACCCATACAGTGCTCTGGGAAAGTAAAAGAGAGGGAACCCTCATGAGCGGCTTCACCGAGAACTACGTACGCGTCTTCCGCGACTACGACAAAACCCGAATCAACACCTTCGAGACAATTGAGGTAGGCAGTTTAGACCATAACGCTGTCAGCCGCTGAAAGTTTTTGGGAGGTTAATGGTTGACCACATGCAAGATAAATAGTTATCGCTGCTACCTGTTAGCATTATTGCATTATTAAGTTGAATTTAAGAAATAAAATTTTGCGGTATGCGAAAAAAGTTGTATCTTTGCCGCGCAAATGAGAGTTGAGCCGGTTTTGGACTTCACCAAACGGCTTCCCCAATACATTTCTTTTATTTTTTCCCTACACAATAAGACTAATTCTTATTCTTTTTTTATGACATACGACATGCAAAAGTTGGAGCGCATGACGCTCGACGAACTCAAGACCATTGCTCAAGACATGGGGCTCAAACCCGGTAAGTCGATTGAGCAACGCACCCTCATCTACCTCATTCTCGACGCACAAGCCGACCAGAAAGCGCTCAAAGTGCAGGCTAAAGTAGATGCCAAACTCAATGAAGATACCACTACCGAAAAACGCAAGAAACAGCGCGTTCATATCGCCAAAAAACCCGAGAAAGTTAACCTCGACAAGTTCCAGAAAGGGCCGGAACCAACCCTCAAATCGACATCCGACGAGGTCATCTCCGCTACACAGAAAGAGATCAATGCCGAGCAACAGAAGATAGAGATCAAACAGCAGAAACGCCAGAAGAAACAGTCGAAAGCAGCAGCCGCTGCTGATGCCCTCTCACTACCTTTCCTTGCTTCTGAGGCCCCGGACATCACACCCTCTGAGTCGGCAGTGGCACAACCTATACCACAACAGCCAATCTTAGAGACCGCTACCTTACCTCAGCCTGCGCCGGCTGACACCAACAACGAACCCGCCGCCGACAAACCCGCTCCGAAGAAAAGAGGAAGGAAGAAAAAATCAGAGATATTAGCAGCACAACAAGCACAGGCTCTGGCACAGCAACAAGCACAGGCTCTGGCACAGCAACAACCTGCCACCGAACCTGCCGTTGCCCCCACCGCCGACAACAACACCCCGCAAACGCAACCCGCAAACGAGAACAACACCAACAACAACGCCGACAACACCAAAACAGCACCCGCTGCCAACCAGCCAAAGAAGAACGACAAACCCAACTCTTTCGATTTTGGCGACTCTATCAAGGGTATAGGCACTCTCGAGATCAACCCCGACGGCTACGGCTTCCTCCGCTCACCCGACTACAACTATATCAACTCACCCGACGACATCTATATCAGTCAGAACCAGATCAAACAGAACGGGCTCAAGACCGGCGACACCGTTGAGTGCGTCATCAACCCGCCACGCGAAGGTGAGAAATATTTCCCTGCCAGCAAGATACTCAAGGTCAACGGCTGCTCGCCCGAGCAGGTGCGCGACCGCGTCGCCTTCGAGCACCTCACACCACTCTTCCCTAACCAGAAGTTCCACCTCTGCACCGGCAAGAACGACCCGCTCTCATGCCGTATGATAGACCTCTTCGCACCTATAGGCAAAGGTCAACGAGGACTCATCGTTGCACAGCCTAAGACAGGTAAGACAGTGCTGCTCAAAGATATAGCTAACGCTATCGCAGCCAACCACCCCGAGGTCTATATGATCGTTCTGCTCATCGACGAGAGACCCGAAGAGGTAACCGACATGGCACGCTCAGTCAAAGCAGAGGTCATCGCCTCCACCTTCGACGAACCTGCTGACAACCACGTCAAAGTGGCAAACATCGTGCACGAGAAAGCCAAACGCCTGGTTGAGTGCGGACACGATGTAGTCATCCTCCTTGATAGTATCACACGCCTCGCCCGCGCCTACAACACCGTAGCACCCGCCAGCGGCAAAGTGCTGTCCGGTGGCGTGGAAGCACAAGCACTCCACAAACCCAAACGCTTCTTCGGAGCCGCACGCAACATCGAGAACGGAGGCTCACTCACCATCATCGCCACCGCCCTCACCGAGACCGGCAGCAAGATGGACGATGTCATCTTCGAGGAGTTCAAGGGTACGGGTAACATGGAGCTACAGCTCGACCGTAAGCTCGCCAACAAACGTGTCTTCCCCGCCGTGGATATCATGTCCTCGTCCACCCGACGCGACGACCTCCTGCTCGATGACGATGTGCTCAGACGGATGTATATCCTCCGCAACCACCTCAGCGACATGAACTCAACCGAAGCAATGGAGTTCGTCAAAGAGCGCATGGAACGCACCGAGAACAACGCCGAGTTTCTCCTCTCCATGAACAGCTAAGAACAGTTGAAGAGTTGAATAGTTGAAGAGTTGAATTCCCCTTTCCCGTAGGGAATTTCGTTTAATAGCAAAGAGGTAAGCACCTCACCCCCTTTCCCGTAGGGAATTTCGTTCAATAGCTGGGGGGATGGAAAATACACGAAATCATAAAAGACCCATCCGTAATGGAGCGTTTTGAATGGAAGAGACACAAGGATATTTTCAAGGGTGTGGGCATCTACCATCTCACTTTCGTGGTCAACGGTCGCACCCCCTTGTTGGGTCGACTGGCCATAGACCACGATGAGCCGCGGTGTCTCCCCACCGATCTTGGCAGAGCTATCTCGCATGACCTCGACCAAATACAGCAGCGCAGACCATACGTACGCCTGCTTGCCAAGCAACTGATGCCCGACC
>CAMHOK010000171.1 GCA_946186735.1 uncultured Bacteroidales bacterium | reverse complement strand
GGTAGCGTACACCAAGTCCGAGACCACCTACATAAAGGTCGTGACCAAAAGAGGGGTCTGCACCTTTTACAAAATTAACACCTACACTCGGACGCCAGTCAAACGAGAGTTGAAGAGGGAACCAGAAATCGTATTCAAAACCGAAACGACCCGAAGGACCTACATAGAAACTATCGAACTTAAAGCCGGCAGCAACCTGTGCACCTACACCCATGTACCAGTGCCATTCACCTTGATTATCCCAAGGGAATGTAGCACCAAAAGGATCAATCCAATCATAGGTGGCAGCAGCTTCAAGGCCACTGAATGCAGGTACACCCACTTCTACTGATACCATATTATTTCCTAAACCATGCTCGTAAGATACTTCCAAACCATATCCTATACGACCACCGATAGCACGAGGTTGAGCTATAGCATAACTCATGCTCAAAACTGCAACTAATGCAGCAAGAAAAAATCTTTTCTTCATAATTAAGTAATTTATTTAACGATGTTTAAATATATATCCTTGTTATCTGCAACGCCTTAAGAAGTTCCTCACATTACCCCCCCTCTCCCTAAAGCCGCGCAAAATTATATTTTTTCTATGAATTAGCCAAATATTTTTTTGCATTTCTTAAAAATCGTATATAAAAAATAAGGATGAGCTTAGCCCATCCTTATCTCTTTACTTAACAATTGTCAATTACTTAACGTGCTCCGATACGTATGCACCGCCTTGAGGAGTCTCAGGAGTACCATTGTAGTTCATGAGCTGACCTATAATGGTTACCACATCACCATCCTCGAATGCAGGATCGTTTTCAGTATATTTCTTGTTGTCAATATAATAAGCACGGTAAACAACGAACTCGTTCTCACCGTTCTCGTCAACAAGGCAGAAAGTGAGGTTGCCAAACTGTGTGCTGATGTCAACCTTTGTCTTGGTAAACTCTTTGGGAGTAAGAGAAACGATACCAGAGAACTGATACTGCTCGGTGGTCTTGCCTTGGTTAGGCAAAGCCAGTGCTATCTCGCGGGCCTCTTTCAAAGTGATAACCTTGATCTCGGCTGCCTGACCGGGCTCGGTGGTGTTAGTAGTACGTGTGATCCAACCCTTAACCAACTCGATAACAGGCTCTGCACCTTCCTTAGAAGAAAGGTAGTTCTGAACCTGAGCATAAACGGTAACGATATCACCGTCAACAAGGCGCTCGCCGTTAACGAACTGAGTGCTGTCAACATCAACTATACCATAGCAGTACAGAGAGTTGACACCATCGGTGATGTAGAAAGTGGCCGAACCATAACCAAGGTTAACATTGGCATCGGTAACCTTACCGCGAACGGTATAGCGCTCTTCGGTGGTTGTGCCTACCTCAAGGTTAGCAATAGCGTTCAAAGCCAAGAAATCGCTTACCGACAACTCACCTTCGAGATAATCAATATCGATAGGATTGGGAGTCTCGCCCTTGTCAATATTGGGGTTGGTTGAAGCGTAGATATAAGCAGCACCTTTACCAACAGTCTCGTAAGTGCCATTATAGTTAGTTATCTCACCATAGAGAACAACATAGTCGCCTTCAGCCACCTGGTCAACGCTGACAAGCTTCTGTCCGTTCAGACCATATACCTGATAAGCCATGAAGTCGTCATTATCATAAGTACCATCCTCATACTTGTTCTCTGACATATAGAACTGACCGTTACCCCACTTCTCAATATTATCTGCATTATGGTTAGAATGTAGTTTCTTTACCCATCCGTGAATATAATACTTTGTTCCGCTGGTTGCGCCGCTCTCAAGCTTGCTGGCAATGTCGCGAGCCTCACCTACAGTGATAGCGCCTTCAGGAATAGTGATTGATGAGGGGATGGAAACAATCTTACCTTCAACCTTTGTAGTGTCAGGGTCTTCCTTAGGTTGGGGGTCTGGAATTGGTGGTTTACCGCAAGCAACGAAGCCTGCCAAAAGAGCCAGTACTAAGACTGAGAATAACTTTGTAGCTTTCATTTTGATTTGATTTAGTGTTAGTTATTTGATTTATTTGATTAAGCTTCTAATTCACAGGGCAAAGGTAATACTTTTGCGGCTATTGAGCAAATATTCTAAGAAAAATAAGTTTTTTTTCTTAAACACTTTGCCATTTCGGAAATAAATCGTAATTTTGCAGCCCGAAAAGTAGGGAAGTGTGGCATAAGGTGCCAACTAATCTCCTCTTTGTTGATTAACAATAAGTTTGGGAGGACAAAATTATAGCTAAACCATTACCCAGTGCGCCTCGTCGAGGAGTGCGTGAAAAAGAGTTGCCTAATCGTATTAACGATAAGATTAAAGGCGTCCGCGAAGTGCGCCTTGTAGGCGATAATGTTGAGCAGGGCATTTATAGTATTCAGGATGCCATGCGTATTGCAGACGAGCAGAATCTTGACCTCGTCGAGATTGCTGCCACCGCAGTCCCGCCTGTATGTCGAATAATCGACTATCAGAAATTCTTGTACCAGAAGAAACGCAAAGAGAAAGAGCAGAAGCAAAACTCGGCTAAGATAGTGGTCAAAGAGATTCGTTTCGGACCTCAGACCGATGAGCACGACTACAACTTCAAGCTCAAACACGCTCAAGAGTTCTTAAAAGAAGGTAATAAGGTTAAGGCTTACGTCTTTTTTCGCGGTCGTTCCATCATGTTCAAAGAGCAAGGCGAGTTGCTCTTAGCACGCTTCGCCAACGACCTCAGCGAGGTGGCCAAAGTGGAACAGCTGCCCAAGCTTGAAGGAAAGCGCATGATCCTCAACCTCGCGCCAAAGAAACAATAAACGCAAAGATAACGGATTGCTCAGGCTCACTGAGGCTGCCTGACATCCTTTAATAATAACAATTAACTCAAACAAAAATGCCAAAAGTAAAAACTATCTCCGGTGCTAAAAAGCGTTTCGCGCTTACCGGAACAGGTAAAGTGAAGCGTAAACACGCTTACAAGAGTCATATCTTGACTAAGAAGACAAAGAAACAAAAACGCAACTTGACCCATGTAGCTATGGTTGACCAGAGCAACATGCGTTCAGTAAGAGAGATGCTTCTGCTTCGCTAAACAACAATTTATTAACCGAATGACCGGCATTAAGCCTGCCTGAAAAGCAGCGCCGGCAATCAAAAACAAAATTTATTATGCCAAGATCAGT
Source organism: uncultured Bacteroidales bacterium (assembly GCA_946186735.1). Classification (GTDB taxonomy): domain Bacteria; phylum Bacteroidota; class Bacteroidia; order Bacteroidales; family Paludibacteraceae; genus Colicola. The sequence goes on along the minus strand of CAMHOK010000171.1, from coordinate 870 downwards.
AAATCATGTTGCTTCGCGCAACCGCAGAAAAAAGATCATGAGCCTCACCAGAGGTAACTTTGGAGGCCGCCGTAATGTTTGGACCGTAGCTAAAAATACTTGGGAGAAAGGTTTGCAATATGCTTACCGCGATCGCAAGAACAAGAAACGCTCGTTCCGCGCTCTTTGGATTCAGCGTATCAACGCAGGCGCACGCCTCGAAGGTATGTCGTATAGCCAACTCATGGGTGCTCTTCACAAAGCAGGTATCGTCATCAACCGCAAAGTGCTTGCTGACCTCGCTATGAACCAGCCCGAAGCATTCAAGGCTATCGTTGAGAAAGCTAAAAACGCTTAAGATAACACTCTTAAACAACAAAAGCCGCAGAGATGCGGCTTTTTTTGTATCATAACGAATCCACAACGGTGGGAATGACATCAGACTTTCACATCATCGCAACTCAACTATTGCCTCATAGGGGAAAACAAATCGGGCTGTGTCAGTCACCACACTTGCTTCTTGTCTGAGCGAGTCGAGCATATCATACTCTCGCGGGAAGAGCAACGGGTTCACAAGCGAGTCGATACGCTTGGGCTCAAAAGGCTTGGGCTGACTCTTGGCTCCTGCCAGATCGCCTTGAGCCTCTATAAGAGCATCACGCTCTTTCTCTAAACGAGCAATGACACGCGGATATATCTTATCGAAAAGTTGAGGATGGTCGGTGTACCACACAAGCGACGAGTCGAACTGAGCCTGAGTAACACCATGCTTATCAAGCACTCCTAAGTAGTATGCCGACAACTCCGGGTCATGCCCATAGCTCAGCCCTGCCACCTGCATAGCCCCATCGGTCTTATGAAGGTCGATAAGCACACGCTCCATCTTCCTCG
>CAMHOK010000170.1 GCA_946186735.1 uncultured Bacteroidales bacterium | reverse complement strand
ATTTGCACAATTCAAAAAAATGTAGTACTTTTGCATCGGAATTCCCGGTAGTCCCTGACGCAAGTCAAACTATCGGGTGTCGTTTTTATAGTACCCTTGCGTTCAAATTCGGTCTCAAAGGTACTACTTTTTTCTGACATATACAAGAATTTTATCATTTTTATCGGCCTTCATTTCATCGCAGAGAAGAGCATCCAATAGGGTGTTCTTCTGTTTTTAGGAACAGAGTAGGCGTCTTTTAGGAACGGAGTCGTGTTAGGGGCGGAGTAGGTGTATGGCACTTTATGATGGGATAAAAGAAAAGAGGACTGGAGAGTCCTCTTTTGCTTTATTTGTGTGATTGAGTGATTTGGTTATTTGCAATCTTCTTGCGATTTGCTAACAGCCTGGGTGGTGAACTTAACATCAGCTCCAATAAGAGTCATAGTTGCAGACAGTTTTTCTTTAGCTACATCAACATCAGCTTTTGTGCCCCAAACATAGGTAGTAACAACATTCTCGCCGGAAGTGGCTTGAATTTTGTAGCATTTCTCTGAGTTTCCGCAAGAAGTCATCAAACCGGCTGTCAGAACTACAGCAACAGCAATAATCAGTTTCTTCATATTAAAATAGTTAAAATTGGTTTGTTATTTTGCTCTTCGGGCGAGCAAGTTGCCCATAAAATATTGTGTTATTTCTTAATTTCGTGTTTCGGGGTGCAAAATTACTATTTTTTTGAAAAATAAGCAACAGAAACAGATGTTTTTTAGACTAAAGCAAAGTCAAGCACCTCATTGATGTCGCTAACATAATGGAAAGTGAGTCCTTTGAGATAGCTCTGCGTTATCTCTTCAATGTCTTTCTTATTGTCGGCAGAGAGTATGATATCTTTTGTTCCGGCTCTTTTAGCAGCTAAGATTTTCTCTTTTATGCCTCCAACGGGCAGCACTTTGCCTCTGAGAGTCATCTCACCTGTCATGGCTAATCGTGCTCTTACTTTGCGGTTGGTGAAAGCGGAAACCAATGCCGTTGTCATGGTGATGCCGGCTGATGGTCCGTCTTTAGGTATGGCTCCCTCGGGAACATGGATATGAACAGCAGATGTCTCTATTATCTTCCGGTCAATGCCCAGTTGTTTGACATGTGCCTTGATATATCCTAAGGCAATGGTAGCCGACTCTTTCATTACATCTCCGAGATTGCCTGTCAGAGTGAGGGTAGGCACTTTGGCGTGCGACAGACTGGTCTCGATAAAGAGTATCTCGCCGCCAACTTGCGTCCATGCCAAACCTGTTACGACTCCCACATATTTGTTGTTCTCATAGATGTCGCGGGTATATCGAGGCTTGCCTAAATAAGTCTCTAAGTCTTCGGCAGTTACTGATATATTATAAGGTTCGTCCATCGCGATACGTTTGACTACTTTGCGCATGATAGCCGCTAACTGCCTATTAAGTTCGCGCACACCGGACTCGCGCGTATAGTTGTCGATGAGTTTGTCAAGGACGGGCTTGGTGAATCTAAGTTGCGAATCGTTGATGCCATGATTCTCAAGCTCTTTAGGTATGAGATGGCGTTTGGCGATCTCTACTTTTTCCTCTTGGAGGTAGCCGTTCATCTCAATAAGTTCCATTCGGTCGAGTAGGGGACGAGGAATAGAACTGAGTGAATTGGCGGTAGCAATAAAAAGCACCTTGCTCAAGTCGTATTCGACATCAAGGTAGTTATCGTGGAAGGTGGTGTTCTGTTCCGGATCCAGCACTTCGAGCAGGGCTGATGTCGGATCGCCATGATAATCAGCCGAGACCTTGTCAATCTCGTCGAGCACAAAGACCGGATTGGAAGATTTGACTTTCTTTATGTTTTCGATGATTCGTCCGGGCATTGCACCTATGTAAGTGCGTCGGTGTCCTCTTATCTCTGACTCATCGTGCAGTCCGCCGAGGGATATACGTGCATATTTGCGCCCTAATGCCGTTGCTATCGACTTGCCGAGACTGGTCTTGCCCACACCCGGAGGACCATACAGACAGAGGATAGGCGATTTCATGTCGCCTTTCATCTTCAGGACGGACAGGTACTCAAGGATACGCTCCTTCACTTTTTCCATGCCATAGTGGTCGTTATCAAGCACTTTCTTTGCATTGTTGAGGTCAAAATTATCTTCACTATATTCGTTCCAGGGCAAAGAAAGCATCAGCTCGAGATAATTGAGTTGGGTGGAGTAGTCAGGAGAGTGGGAGGGGATACGCTCGAGCTTATGCAGCTCATCTTCAAAGACTTTAGCAGTGTTTTCGTTCCATAGTTTTTTTGCAGCTCTCTCACGCATGTCAGAGATGAGTTTTTCGGAGGTGTCGCCCAACTCTTTTTGTATGGTTTTCATCTGCTGCTCAAGGAAATACTCTCTCTGCTGCTTGTCGATATCTTCGCGTGCTTTGTCCTGAATAGACTGCTTGATTTCAAGCATCTGCGCTTCTTTATTGAGTATCTCGAGGAGACGGAAAGCACGATCTTCAAGTTTTTCTTGACTAAGAAGTTGCTGTTTTTCAGATATCTTAATGCTAAAGTTGACACAAACATAGTTGACTAGTGCCGTTGCGTTGTCGATGTTTTTCAGTGCCATGGTAGCTTCAACTGGCATGTGTTCGTACGAGCGTAAGATCTTGAGTGCCACCTCTTTGATTGAAGTGACAGTAGCAAGGAAGGTGCGGTCGTTGCGTTTGGGAAAGACCTCAGGAATGATGGTGATTTTGGCTTTAAGATAAGGTCTTTGTCCCACGAACTCATCAATCATGATGCGTTCAACACCTTCGAGAATGATAGTTGTTGAGCCGTCAGGCAGCTCAAAAGTCCTGATGACACGAGCGGCCGTTCCAATCTTATAGATATCCTCGGCTTTAGGATCTTCGGTGTTTTGTTCTTTCTGGCAGCATACTGCTATAAGTTTCTCGTTCTCATAAGCGGTATGTACGAGTTTCATTGATTTAGGTCTTGAAACGGTGATAGGCAAAAGCACTCCCGGGAAAAGCACCGTATTTTTCAACGGCAGCACACCGAGAATGTCGCCATCTTGCAAGTTTTTATCTGCATTGCTGTATGAATCTTGCGAGTCGGCAAGATGGATAATGGTAGCAGATGGTTTTTGATTATCAAAATATGAGTTATCCATAGTTAAAATGAATTATGCAAATTAGGTCTGACAGTGTGTCAGTCGAAATAAAATTTATTTGTCAGTGTCATAACCGATCAACCGGTGTTGTAAAAGCTATTTGATATAAGTATTGAATGTTGTCTAAATATCAAATTCTCAACGATAAAACCAAATAAATATGTTATTGTTATGCCGGTTGTTTATTCACGTCAAGCTGATGTCATAATTGTCTTATGTCTATCTTGCAAACTATATGCCACAGATTTCCAACCACTTAAGGAGTAATTGGCATTATGTTAAGTTGTATTTATAGAGATACACACGATTTGAGATATAAAACGAAATTCACTACGGGAAAGGAAAGAAGTTTGTGCGGGTATTTTATGTTCTTGTAAAAACGATGAGGTCATCGTCTCGAAGAAAGTTGGGAATAACAGCAGCTTGTTTGAATCCGGCAGCAGCAAAGAGATTACGGCTTGGATGATTCTTGCTTGCGACAGAGGCATAAACCATGCGGAGTCCGAGAAAACTGAGTGTATATGATGATAATAACTCGAGAGCATCTTTAGCTATACCTTGTTGCCGATAGTCAGGACAGATATAGATTCCTACTGCGATGTTCCGGTTAATAAGATCTAAATCAAAAAGATCGATAACGCCGTAAGTTGTTTTATCTTCGCTCGTTGACTCGATGATAAGTCGGAGTTGTGAGTCTTTGAAGATATCACCCGTAGTTGATTCAATATATGCTCTCAAATCGCTCTGAGAGAGAGGATTATGTACAGAAGAGCTACCCCACCCCTTATCATCGTTTTCAACGAGATAAAGAAACGGTAGATCTTGCGGCTCTATTTTTCTTAAGTTTATGCGAGGTGATGAAAGCATCTTGTTTTAAGCTATTTATC
>CAMHOK010000169.1 GCA_946186735.1 uncultured Bacteroidales bacterium | reverse complement strand
ATGGAGGTGAAGAAAGCCAAGGACGAGATTACCCGTCTTGACCGAGAAGTGGAGCAACGCATTGCCCAATACGATGAGATGCTTGCTCTATGGGGCGAGTTCGACACCTCACTCCTGCATGTTGACGATGTGAAGATGTCAATAAAGAAGATTGCCGGTGTAAGAGTACCGGTGCTCGATGAGGTGGTGTACTCAACCAAACCTTTCAGCATTTTTTCATCGCCTAAATGGTATGCCGACGGGTTCACTCAACTCAAAGAGCTCGCTCAAGTAGGTATAGAACAGGAGTTCTGCCGCCAGAAACTCAGCCTGCTTGAGTATGCACGAAAAAAATCAACTCAGAAAGTCAATCTGTTTGAGAAAGTGCAGATACCGGGCTACGAAGATGCTATCCGAAAGATCAAACGCTTCATGGAAGACGAAGAGAACTTGAGCAAGTCGAGCCAGAAAATAGTCAAATCAAAACGCGAAAGGGAGGCTGAGTCATGATAACAAAAATGAAAAAATATACTTTCGTGGTATATCATCGCGACTATGACATGTTTCTTGAGCAGTTGCGTCATGCCGGTGTTTTGCATGTCTCTGAGAAAGAAGAAGGTGTCGTTGATAATCAGGTCTTACAAGACCAGCTTCACAGTCAGCAGCAGTTAGACTCACTCATCAAGGCCGTTGAAGCATGGGTGCCGCAAGGAGCCACTCTTCAGTCAGCCCCCACTTCCACCGACATCGATGAACTCACAGCTACTTTCCGCACTATGGAAGCAGAAAAAGCTCAGCTGGAACAGTCGATGCAAGACCTCAAGAAAGAGCAACGCCGTATGCAGGTATGGGGTGAGTATTCGTCGGAAAAGATCAACGACTTACTCAATGCCGGCTATGAGTTGCGCTATTTCTCGTGTTCTCAGAGTGCTTATCAGCCTGACTGGGAGACGTTCTACAATGCTTTTGTGGTAGCGACAGAGGGTGGTGTGGTCTATTTCGTTACCGTTGGCAAGACCAATGAGTCGTTCGATATCGAGGCAGAAGAAGTTCAACTCAACAAGCATAATGCCTCGCAGTTGGCAACCGACATTGACGCCGCCAACCATCTGCTCGTTGCTAAGAACGCACAGATGGAAGGGTGGGCTCTGAGTCACCTCTCTACACTAAAGAAAGCAGCCGACGATCTGCGACATTCAATAGATTGGACAACGGTCAAGCTCAATACCACTTCGGCTGCCGAAGATAAGCTCAAACTGCTTGAAGGCTTCTGCCCTGTAGAGAGATGTGATGCTCTCAACACCATGCTTGACAACGAGCATATCTATTATACCGTCACCGAACCGACAGAAGATGATAATGCCCCCGTCTTGCTCAGGAACAATAAGTTTACCAAGATGTTCGAGGTGCTGACCGGCATGTATGGATGGCCCGTGTATGGCGAGTTTGATCCTACTCCTATCCTCGCTCCTTTCTTCCTTCTGTTCTTTGCTCTCTGTATGGGCGATGCCGGCTATGGTATCCTGCTCATCTTGTTCGGCATACTGACCGCTAAGAAGAAAATCAACATCTCTATGTTCGAGGGCTTAGGTCCGATCATCACTACCCTTGGTGTGGGTACACTGATTGTTGGTTTCTTCCTCGGAACCTTCTTCGGTATCGACCTCTATACCGCCTCATGGGTACCTGATTCACTCAAACATGTCATGCTCAAAGGCAACATCAAAGGCTACGACATACAGATGGTGTTAGCACTATGTATCGGCGTGTTCCATATCTGTCTGGCGATGATAGTGAAAGCTATATGTTACACCAAGCGCTTCGGCTTCAAGAAGAATATCTCCACATGGGGATGGCTGCTGCTTATCCTTGGCGGTCTCGTGATAGCTATTTTGGCTCTGACAGAGGTGTTCTCACCTGATGTTGCTAAATGGGCTTTGATCATCGTCGGAGCTGTCTCGGCTTTGGGTATATATGTGTTCAACACCCCCGGACGCAATCCTCTTATTAACATAGGTGCAGGTTTGTGGGACACCTACAACATGGCTACCGGTATCTTAGGCGATGTGCTCTCGTATATCCGTCTCTATGCTCTTGGCTTGGCAGGCGGAATGCTCGGTGGTGCTTTCAACAACTTAGCCGGCATGGTGCTGGGAGACACTCCTAACATAGGCACATGGATAGGCTTTGTGCTCATTATCATCGTCGGGCACTTGCTCAACTTGTGTATGTCGGCTTTAGGTGCTTTCGTGCACCCCTTGCGTCTGACTTTCGTGGAGTATTTCAAGAACTCAGGGTATGAGGGCAAAGGACATCTATATAAGCCTTTCGCTGAAGATTGAAAAGATAAAGATACAACGATAATTAATGAATAATCAAATAATTAACAACTTATATTATGAACGAAATTTTAGGTTACTTCGGTTGGGCCGCAATGCTCGGTTTGGCCGGTATCGGTTCCGCTTATGGAACAACAATAGCAGGTAATGCTGCTGAAGGCGCACTCAAGAAGAACAAAGACAAATCGTCGTCGTACATGATTCTGTCGGCTCTTCCTGCAACACAAGGTCTGTATGGTTTCGTTGCATTCCTTATGTGGATGGGTAAAGATTTTGCTCAGAATGGCGCTCTCTGCTTCGGCGTGGGCTTGTTCGTGGGCTTGATTTGCCTGTTCTCAGGTATTCGTCAAGGTCAGGTTTGCGCAAACGGTATAGCAGGTATAGCTGCCGGACATGATGTGCAGACCAACACGATGATCTATGCAGCTCTTCCTGAGTTCTACGCAATCCTTTCGTTGGTGGCTGCGTTGATGGTCTAATTAAATAAGTCTGATATGGCACACGACCATCATCACCATCATCATCACCATGTTGATGTTGAGTCAATGAATAGCATATTGTGGGTGTCAATCATCCTCAATATGCTTTTTGTTTTGGTAGAAGCCGGTGTGGGTTTCGGCGTCGATTCGCTCTCGTTGCTCTCTGATGCCGGACACAACCTGTCGGATGTACTCAGTCTGCTTCTGGTGCTCGTCGGACTGCATCTGGCACACACCCACAGGAACAAACACTATACCTACGGATACAAGAAAAGCACTATCCTCATCTCTTTGCTCAATGCTATCTTGCTCTTGGTGGCGGTAGGAGCTATCATGGTGGAGAGTGTTCATAAGTTCATGAACCCTGTTGCGGTTGACGGAGCGGCTATATCGTGGACGGCTGCCGCCGGTATTCTTGTCAATGGTATAACCACCTTGCTGCTCATGAAAGGGCAGAAAAAAGACCTCAATGTGCGCGGTGCCTTCCTTCACATGGCTGCCGACACTCTGGTCTCCGTAGGAGTAGTAGTCTCGGGTATAATAATCAGTTTCACCGGATATTATATTATCGATCCAATCATCAGTCTGGTCATTGCCGTCGTTATACTACTGACCACATGGGAACTCTTGCGCGATAGTCTGAGGCTCTCGCTCGATGGCATTCCCGAAGATATATCGGTTGACGAAGTGGAGAAGACCATCCGTGAGACGGAGCATGTGGTTGATGTTCATCATATTCATATCTGGGCACTCAGTACCACACAGAACGCTTTGACCGCACATGTTGTCATCGATGACTGGCAGGAAGCACCTCATGTGCTCCACCAACTCAAACACTCGTTAGAAGAAAAAAATATCCATCACTCAACCCTCGAGCCTGAACAGGTTGGCTCCGATTGCCACGACGAAGATTGTTGCTGATATTTTGCTATATGCGCTTGGCATTTTGTCGTATTTGAGTGAAAAATGAGATTTGATGTTGCCGGTTTGAGAGAATTTTATTACATTTGCAAATAAAAATTCGAAAATCATGTTTGGTTTGTCAGTATGGCACATCTGGGCAATAGTTGCTTTGTTGTGCGTTATTCTTGAGATTTTCACGGCGGGTTTTGCTGTGATGTGTTTCTCTTTCGGTGCCGCTGCTGCAGCTATATGTGCCGCTTGCGATTTAGATCTTGTGTGGCAGTTAGTCGCTTTCTCGGTGGTTACTGCCTTAGCTTTTGTCTTCGTTCGTCCGTTTG
>CAMHOK010000168.1 GCA_946186735.1 uncultured Bacteroidales bacterium | reverse complement strand
AATGGCAGGTGCGATGACGGCTGTAGGCGGCGATGAGAGTGCGGTGGCAGACAACCCTGCCTCGCTTGGTGTGATGAGGCATAGCGGTGTCTATCTCACTGCCGGTTTTCAGACCGACATCACAGGTCGTGAGCGCCGCTCAAGATCCACCATCGGTCTGCTGCCTAATGTGGGGTTGGTGCTCTCGCTCAGAGACAGGACGCAAGAGCGTTTCTCGGGCGTCATCTCCAACAACCTCATGATAGGTTACACCATGCTCAAGAACTACTCACGCCTTCAAGTCTATGAGGGTATGTCCACATCGATGGTCAACATGGTGGCAGACATCACCACCGACAACCCCTATTCGAAGGACATCTTAGACTCCGAGGCTCCTTTCGACGATGCTAACCTGGGTTGGCTCTCGGTCCTGTTCGCGAAGAAAGGTCTCATCACGCGTAATGACGACGGCTCATGGCAGCCGACGCAGACACCGGGAGGCTATACTCAGCAGCAACTCAACATAGAAGAGTGGGGCGCCAACAGCTTATACTCGTTCTCATGGGCGATGAACATCAGCAACCGCTGGTTCGTCGGACTGAGTGCAAACGTGGTTAATGTGCAATACAACAAGAACACCCGTTATACCGAGCCTCTGCTCGACTATCAGCTCATGTCCTCTTTCCGTGCATCGGGCGTGGGAGTGCAAGGCAACATAGGACTCATCTACCATCCGGTGCTCCCTCTGAGGATAGGCCTGTCGTTCGCATCACCTGCACTGATGACGATGAACATCAATAACTTCAGCGATATATATGCAGCAGACGGTCGCTCGTCGGAGATATCTACTCCTTACAACTCTTACACCCTCTCTCGCTACACCCTGCCCATGCGTTCGACCGCAGGTCTGGCTTATCAGTTCGGACAGCGGGGACTCTTGTCGGTGGAGTACGACTATGTTCATCAGTTCGAGCGCACCATAGCCGACACCCACACTTTCAAGGTGGGTGGCGAGTGGGTGATAGGCTCGGGCATGTATCTGAGAGCGGGGTATGCTTACGAGCGCGAGCAGAGACGCGAGGTGAAGTTGGTGCCGGGCTACTCGCAGACCCGCACCGACACCGAGTTTAGATACTCGATGCAACAGCATTATGCCACTGCCGGTTTCGGCTTCCGCGGTGACTTCATCATAGTGGAGCTGGCTTATCGTTATCGCTGGTCAGGAGCGCCCGTCTTCACACATTTCTATCAGACGGAGCCTTATATGATGAGGAGCCAGACGCATGGCGCGGTGTTGACGATAGGATGGCATGGGTGACGAAGAACCACCCCTGCCCCTCCTTAGGAAGGAGGGGAGCGTATTGAATCAATAAAGAACAAAATATATATGACAAGTAAAGAAATCAGACAATCCTTTTTGGATTTTATGGCATCGAAGGGGCACCATGTTGTACCGAGTGCTCCGATGGTAATCAAAGACGATCCTACATTGATGTTTACCAATGCAGGTATGAATCAGTTTAAGAACATCATCTTGGGTAACGACCCGATCAAATATGCTCGTGTGGCGGACTCGCAGAAGTGCTTGCGTGTCAGTGGTAAGCATAACGACCTGGAGGCAGTGGGTAACGACACCTACCACCATACCATGTTCGAGATGTTAGGCAACTGGTCGTTTGGCGACTATTTCAAAGAGGGCGCTATCGATTTTGCATGGGAGTATCTGACCGAGGTACTTAAGATCGACAAGCAGAAGTTGTACGTAACCGTTTTCGAGGGTTCACCTTCTGAGGGTCTGCCTGAGGACACCGAGGCAGCCGAGCTGTGGAAGAAGCATGTGTCGGCTGACCGTATCATCCTTGGCAACCATCATGATAACTTCTGGGAGATGGGCGACACGGGTCCTTGCGGTCCGTGCTCGGAGATACATATCGACCTGCGCGACCAGGCCGAGATAGACAAAGTGCCGGGTCGTGAGATGGTCAACAAAGATCACCCGCAGGTTATTGAGATATGGAACATCGTGTTCATGCAATACCTCAAGAAAGCAGACGGCTCGCTTGAGGAGTTGCCCAAGAAAGTGATAGACACCGGTATGGGTTTCGAGCGTCTGTGCATGGCTATGCAGGGCAAACAGTCGAACTACGACACCGATGTGTTCCAACCTATGATCCACCGTATTGAGAGCCTGACTGACGGTCTGAAGTATGGTCAAGACGCTCGTGTGGATGTGGCGATGCGCGTTGTGGCAGACCATATACGCACCATCGCTTTCGCTATCACCGACGGTCAACTGCCGAGCAACGCTAAGGCAGGCTATGTCATCCGTCGTATCTTGCGCCGTGCGGTCAGATATGGTTACACTTTCCTTGGTCAGAAAGAGGCGTTCCTCTATCGTCTTGTCCCGCAGCTTATTACAGACATGGGCGAAGCTTATCCCGAGCTTAAATCTCAGCAGCAGCTCATTGAGAAGGTGATAAAAGAAGAGGAGGAAGCCTTCCTTCGCACGCTCGACAAGGGCATCTCACTCTTAGACAAGCTCATGAAGCAAGCCGGTGAAGATAAGGTCATCTCCGGCAAGGATACGTTCACGCTGTACGACACTTTCGGATTCCCGCTCGACCTCACCGAGCTCATCTTACGCGAGAACGGTTTCTCGACCAACGAACAGGAGTTCCAAGCAGAGATGCTCAAACAGAAAGAGCGTGCTCGTAATGCCCAGAAGTCGGAGTTGGGCGACTGGGTAGTGCTGCGTGAGGGTGAGACCGAGTTCGTGGGTTACGATGAGCTGGAGTGCCGGACAGAGGTGCTACGCTATCGTCAGGTGAAGCAGAAAGATAAGGTGTTCTATCAGATAGTGCTCTCAAAGACTCCTTTCTATGCGGAGAAAGGTGGACAGATAGGCGACACGGGCGAGCTGGGCGATGTGCAGATCATCGACACCAAGAACGAGAACAACCTCGCCGTACACATAGCACTGTCGTTACCCTCCGACCTTGAGTCAGAGATGGTAGCTAAGGTGGACGCCGCTCGCCGACAGAAGATAGCTAACAACCATACAGCCACTCATATCCTCCATTACGCTTTGCGTCAGGTGCTGGGTACGCATGTAGAGCAGAAAGGATCATTGGTGACACCTGACTCGCTGCGTTTCGACTTCTCTCATTTCCAGAAGGTCAGCGCCCAAGAACTGCGTGAGGTGGAGACTCTGGCTAACGCTCTCATCCGTCAAGATATGCCGTTAGAGGAGAGTCGTCATACACCTATAGCTCAGGCTCGTGAGATGGGTGCTATGGCGTTGTTCGGTGAGAAGTACGGCGACGATGTGCGTGTCATCAAGTATGGCAACTCTATCGAGCTATGCGGTGGTACGCATGTGTCATCCACCGGTAAGATTGGCTCGGTGCGCATAGTCATGGAGACGAGCGTGGCAGCAGGCGTGCGCCGCATAGAGGCAGTGACGGCAGAGAAAGCCGACGAGCTGTATTATCTGCAGCAAGACATGCTCAGCTCTATGCGCGGACTGTTCAACAACGCACCCGACCTCATGGGAGCTATCCGTAAGGCGATAGAAGAGAACGGCGCGTTGAAGAGAGATGTGGAGCAGTATATGCAAGAGAAAGCTCTCATGTTCCGCGATAAGTTGATCGACAACGCCGAAGAGGTCAATGGTGTTCGTCTTGTTCGCATGACGGGCGAGGTTGACCCCACGATGATACGTAACATGCTTCCTCTGCTGCGAGGTAAGTTCGCAGATGTGAAGTTCGCAGTGGTAGGTGCTACACAGTGGGAGAACAAACCAATGATCTCTGTGTTCCTCTCGCAACCTCTCATCGAGGAGGGTAAGAACGCGGGTGCCATCATCAAGTCAGCTGCCAAGCTCATACAGGGTGGCGGCGGCGGAACACCGTTCATGGCAACAGCCGGAGGTAAGAACACCGAAGGACTGGATGAGGCAATGACTCAGATGCTACAACAGGTGATAGGCTGATGCAGGCGAGATGGTCATAAACACAGAACCCTTCGAGAAAGGTCATTATAAAGAAAGCCCCGTACGGGGCTTTCTGTATATGCAGAACTCATTATGTGCAGAAT
>CAMHOK010000167.1 GCA_946186735.1 uncultured Bacteroidales bacterium | reverse complement strand
TCGTAGTTGATATTTTGTTGAGGAAAGATAAAAAGCAGTTATGTTATGTAGTTCCGATAGTAGTTTATTTTTTAATATTTTTAGTTTATGCATTATTCTTTTCAAATACAATTCCTACTTTGAATTATTTGCTTAGTGCTATAACCATCATTATTCTCATTGTTGACTTGATATGCTCATTTGTCTATGTGTACAGATATCTATTCCGTTGGAATAAGGGAATTGCGATCAAATTAGAAGAGAAAAATGTATTTTCATTGATTTCATTGTATATAGTAATGTACTCTCCTTTTATATCTCTACTACTATGAAAAAAATTAGTTATAGTAAGTATGAACCGGACACATGGGTTAAGCCTGTTTGGTTAAATAGCTGTTTGACATTATTATTAGCATTATCTATAATTCTGGTGAGTTATTTACTCATAGCATATCTCACTCCTGATCACTATCGTTCTTTTGTGTTTTGGGTATTGCTTGCAGTGTCGTTACCCTTTCTTTATATTCTGGTATATGGAACGATAACTGATTCTATCCTCCAAACTCGGGTATTACCTAATGGAATTCTATTGCTACCACGGTCGAAGATAGATATATCGGCAATAAAGAAAATAGTGGTTAGGAAAAAGTCAACATTATTATCATCGTTACTTTTTTGCGAAATACATACAGACGACCATTATTGCTATGAAGTTTCTATATCAGATATGGAACAATTTACAGAAGAGTTAAAAACCTACAATAGCAAAATTGAGATATGTAGTCTTGTTTAGGCATTCGGACTTAAAACAGGCTACTCGGAGAGGAGAAGATAATCGAGGATCTCGTTATACAGGCGAGAGTGATACGACTGAGGCGTGAGTAGTTGGTTATGAAAGAGTAGGGTGAGGGTGCCATGGTGCATCTTCACCTTATCTATTATCTGTTGTGAGTAGTAGTAGGCCTCTTCTTCTGTCAGGCCCATGTATTGTTTGTCGGAGAGGGTGCAATCCATTATGTTGAGCGGGAAGAGAGTGAGGTCGCTGAGTTGTGCTGTCTCGGGGTCGATCCATCTGACGGGGCGGGTGGTGGCAAGTCGGAAGCCGGCTCTGTCGGCGAAAGCCATGGTATAGTCTTCTTTTATGCCTGCCTTGACGAGTGCTCGCAGATGCTCCACACCTGTTGAGCGGAGGTAATGGGTGCGGTTGATGGGTTCGGGTGATAGTTGTCGGAGTCGGAGCAGGAAGAGTTCCAACTCATCGTGGCAGAGGTCGTAATGTTCGCCTGAGGCATAGCTGGAGTGCAGTCCGGCTCTGATATCTTCGTCGGCGAGCAGGTGTATGAGTCGTTTGAGGTCGGCCTTACGATAGTGTGGTGCATCGTAGCCGTAAGCGTTGGTGTTCTTGAAGAAGTAGATGACCTCTGTTCTAAGTCCGGATTGGAGTCGGAACTGTCGGTCGGTGGATATGATATGCGGGAAGGTCCAAGCGGGGTCGTTGTTGATGTTGCTCCAAGCGCTTATGGCTTTCTTGCCTTCATGGCGGAGGAAAGCGCCTATGAGTGAGCGGAGAGTGCGATAGCGTGTGAGGATATCAACATCGTGTGTGAGGATGACCTTGTTGATTTTAGAAGGCGGCAGTCGGAGCTCGAGTGCTTTCATGAGGAAGCGCGAGTATTCGTCAACGATGGGCATGAGCAGTCGGTTCTGCTTGCCGAGTATGGAGTGGCGTGCAAGGAAGCGTTGGTGCTCATCGCGTTGAGTATTGAGCATCTCTTCGGCTCGTGAGATGAGGAAGAAAGTGTTATAGACGAGGTCTTGTCTGACCACGAGTGTGTCTCCCACTTTCTCTAAGGTAGGTCTGAGGTCGAGGTCGGGCAGATAGAGGTCGAGCAGTGAGTCGCGCTCAGGCACGATGACGAGGCGATACTGAGGCCAGAGGGTGGTGTCAGCGGTGTAGCCGATGAGCTCTGACGCGTTGTCTTTCCCGTAGAGCAGGAAAGAGAGGATGTAGTTGACGGCTGTCATGACGGTTGCTTTTCAGTATGTTTGACTACTAAGACGGATATCTCGAACACTATGTACAGCGGTAGTGCTGTTATGAGCATGGTGAAGGCATCGCCTGAGGGTGTGATGACGGCTGCGAGTGCCAATACGGCGACGATGGCGTGTCGTCTGTATTTCTTGAGCCATTGATACTTGATGAGTCCGAACCGTGCGAGCAGCCAACTGACTATCGGCAGTTCGAAGATGAGTCCCATGAGCAGCAGGAGCACGCCCATGGTGCTTATGTACGAATCGAGGTTGATCATGTTCGTCACTTCGTCCACCACTTGGTAGGAGCCGAGGAAGAGGACGGTGAAAGGGAAGATGATGAAGTAGGCGAGCAGCACTCCTAAGGCAAAGAGCAGGTAGGAGAGGCATACCATGCGCAGGGTTATTTTCTTCTCTGATTCGTAGAGCGCGGGTGAGACGAAGCGGAACAGTTCGAAGAGCAGGTATGGTATGGCGGCAATCAATCCCACGAGCATTGACACTTTGATATGCGTGACGAACTGTCCGGCGAGGTCGGTGTTGATGATATGAAGGCTAAAAGGTATCTCACTGCCGGAGTGGAGCAGCGCACTGAGCCATGTGTAGGTGATGAAATCGGTCTTAGAAGGCGCCATCACTATGGTGAAGAGCCACTGGCGAAAACAGAAAGCTACCACGCTGAGCAACACAACGGCTGCTATCATGCGTAGCAATACCCATCGCAGCACTTCGAGGTGTTGCCAGAAAGTGAGCGACTCGCCGGTATTGTCGGGTGTCTTACTCACTCGGTCTTAGCTTGGTCCTTCTTCTCGCTGTCTTTCTTGGCGCTGTCTTTCTTGGCTTCGTCTTCGATGCCGTTGACTCCATCTTTAAAGCTCTTGACACCTTTGCCTATACCTTTCATCAGTTCGGGAATCTTGGCTCCACCGAAGAGCAGGAGGATGATAAGGGCAATGATGATGATTTCTTGAGTGCCTGCAAAAAGTGTTATCATAGTTGTCGTGTTTTTTGGGGTTCTACGATAGTATTTAGCCTTGTGCTTGTTGAGCCGTTTATTGTAGAGGACTTACATCCTCTTGAGTCTCTCGACGATGAGGTCTATTCTGTTGAGTTGTCGAGGTATGTCGATATGTTGCGGGCAGTGCGGTTTGCATTGTTCGCAGTTGATGCAGTGGTCAGCCTGTCTCTCTCGCGGTACCCGTCGGTTGTAGTCGATGAGGAAGTGTCGTTTGGCGGAGAGGTAGTTGGGGTCGGCTTGGTCGGTGATGATATCTCCTCGGTTGAGGCTCTTGTTGTAGTGTCCGAAGATAGTGGGTATGTCGAGTCCGTAGGGGCAAGGCATGCAATATTGGCATGCGGTGCAGGGCACGATGGGGAACGATACGTAGTTGACTGCCACTTTCTCTAAGAGCTCCAGCTCGTCGTTGGTGAGCGGTTGGAAGGGTGTGAAGCTGCGTAGGTTATCTTGCAGGTGCTCCATGTAGGTCATGCCGCTGAGTGTGGTAAGGACGATAGGATCGTTAGCAGAGAAGCGCATAGCCCACGAAGCTATTGAGTGCTCCGGCTCGCGCTGTTTGAGCAGTCGGGTGGAGTAGTCGTTCAGCTCAGCGAGTCGTCCGCCGAGCAGCGGCTCCATGATGATAGCGGGTATGTTGTGCTGTGTGAGAGCTTCGAGGAGATTGAGTGAGTTGGAGTTGCGGCGGTTGACATCCTTAGCATGACGGTAGTCCACGTAGTTGTGTTGCGGCTGCACGAAGTCCCAATGATACTTATCATCAAGCGAGAGCAGATACTCAAAGAAATCGAGGTCGCCATGATAAGAGAAGCCGAGGTTGCGTATCCTGCCTGCTTCCCGCTCTTTGAGCAGGAAGTCGAGCATGCCGTTATCGACATACCTGTCGTGGAAAGTCTTCAGCGGGTCGGCACCGTTGCCAAGACTGTGAAGGAGGTAGAAATCGATATAATCGACTTGCAGATACTCCATGGAGCGGTGGTACATGTTGACGCTCTCTTGGTGGCTCCATGTCTCGGGAGCGAAGTTACTCAGTTTGGTTGCCACATAGTAGGAGTCTCTGGGATGTCGATGGAGGGCTATGCCTGTAGCTCTCTCGGAGAAGCCTTTGCAGTAGGCAGGCGAGGTGTCGAAATA
>CAMHOK010000166.1 GCA_946186735.1 uncultured Bacteroidales bacterium | reverse complement strand
GACCATCCGTGGTAAAATAATCATCCGCGGTGAAAAGAGAAATCTGCGTCATCTGCGTGAAATTCCATTACATCATCTGCGGGAGACGCATTCGCATGCGTCTCTACACAACGCAGATTCCCCGGCTTATCCCGTAGGGATTTTCGTTTAATAGGATGGTTGAAGTTAATATACGATGCTATCCCATAGGGATTTTCGTTAAAGCTCTAAATACCATTTTGAACGACCTTCCCTACGGGAAAAGAACGAGTTGTTCTAAGTCGTGGCGGGGGAGGCTCACTTCGGCGAGCATGTCGGTGAGCAGGTCTTGGTCGATACGCTCAAAACTGCGCTCATCTGCCACTATGCCTATGCCTGCCATCTCGACGGTGGCGGGTGAGAAGAGTATGCGCTCGCTCTCGGGGAGGAAGAACTGATGCGGACGACTCTCACGACGGAAGAAAAGGATAGCGGTATAGAGTGGCTCTTGCACAGAGGTGTTGAGTGGTTCTTGCACAGAGGTGTCGAGTGGTTCTTGTACAGAGGAGTGCGGCTCTTGCTCTAAGGTGTTGGGCTCTTGCACAGAGGTGTTGAGTGGTTCTTGCACAGAGGTGTTGAGTGGTTCTTGCACAGAGGAGTGCGGCTCTTGCTCTAAGGGGGCGGATTCCGGCTTGTCGCAGAAACAGAGGAGGTTGATGCGCGGTTCCCACTCGTGTGCGGGTGTGGTGGCGCGGCTGAGGAGGCGGGTGATGGTGCTGACCAACAGTGTGGGAGAGGTTGAGCGCAGACGTACGGCACCCGACTCGAAGAAGCGATGGACGCTGATGCCGGGAGCTATCTCGTCCCAGTCTGTTGTCTGTTCGATAGGCAGTTGGTGCCGTGGTATGGCTTGGAAATGCATGTGGTCGGGTGCGGACGCTCCGCAGTGCGGACCGTTGTAGAAGAGGGTGTAGCGGTTGATGAGACGGGCTATGCAGAGCATGTCGGTCAGACGTCCGTCTATCTGCTGTCGTGTATGCTCAAGGGCGGAGATGGTGAGGTGTCGGTCGAAGATAGGATAAGGATTGACGCGGAAAGCGTAGGTGTGGGCATGTGCCTGATGGTCAGCCTCTTCGTTCGACGGAGCGGGTGCTGTCCAAAGGGTGGTGAGCTGATGTTGCTCTAATCCGTCAGGACAGAGGAAACAGGGTCGCTGACTCAGACTGAGCTCATCGACCTCAGCCATCACCGACTTGACGCGGTCGGGGTTGAAGCGGAGTTCAAGAGGGAGACCGTGAAGGTCGAAGACCTTACGGCGGACGGAGGCGAGGGCTCGGTAGTTGCGGGCTGCACGACCGTCGGCAGAGAGCTCGCGAGCGAACATATCATCGATGAGTGCTTGCATGGGAGTAGTTAGGTATTGGGCTGTCAGCTCAGCGTACTAAAATGTCTTCTTGCCGAGCAGGTAATAGGCGAAGATGATGCTGCGGTTCTTGATGGTGGCTGGCAGAGGGTTGGTGTAGCTCTTCTGCAGCTGCTGTCGGAGGGCACGGTATTGTCGGCGCAGTCGGTGGTAGTCGCGGCGCGCCTGTACGGCAGCCTTGGCGTTCTTTCTTTGACCGGTGAGAAACAGTTGGAGGGCTGCCACATAATCGAGCAGCAGTCGGCATGTCATGACCCACCACAGCCGTCGTGCCGGCAGGTTCTTATAGAGCATGAGGAGGTTGTTGCGAAAATTGAGGTAGGTCTTACGCGGACTCTCGTAGCTCAGTGAGCCTCCTCCTACATGGAACACCTCACTCTGAGGCACGCAGACGATACGATGACCAAGGGCTTGCAGTCGCCAACAGAGGTCTATCTCTTCCATGTGTGCGAAGAAAGCGGGGTCGAGTCCGCCTGCGTCGTGGTAGGCTTGTGTGCGGCAGAAGAGGCAGGCACCGCTCGCCCAGAAGATGTCGGTGAGCGTGTCGTACTGTCCGTGGTCGTCCTCCACGGTAGCCAACACCCGTCCGCGACAGAAGGGGTAGCCTAAGATATCGATGAAGCCTCCGGCGGCACCGGCATGCTCGAAACGGTGAGGGTGCTCGTGGAGAGAGGCGTGAGAGAGTATCTTCGGTTGGGCTGCCACCACCTCAGCGTGCTCCTCCATATAGTTGATCACCGGCTCGAGCCAGCGTGGAGTGACCTGCACATCGGAGTTGAGCAGGACGGTGTAGTCGGCGGTGGTGTGAGCCAGAGCTCTGTTGTAACCCTCGGCGAAGCCGTAGTTGCGGTCGAGCAAGGTGGTGCGAACCGAGGGGAAAGAGCTGAGGACGGTGAGCGAGTCGTCGGTCGAGCCGTTGTCAGCCACCACGACCTCTACCGAGCATGACTCACCACGAGAGGTAGTGAAAGCTTGAGAGTGCTCAACCACTGAGGGTAAGAAACGCCGGAGCATGTCCGCTCCGTTCCAATTGAGTATGACAACTTGACAAGTCTTCATCGCGATAAGAGAAAAGAGGTGAGCTTAATCAGGGTTGTGGGTTGGTCTGTTCGGTGCTTGCCGGTTGGGTCTCTGTGATGTTAGTGCGGAGACCTTGTGGTATGTCTTGACGGCGCCATTTCCATCGGTTATGCGTCCAGAGCCATAGGTGAGGCTGCTCCAGTATGTTCTGCTCGAGCACCCGGACATAACGGCCGGTCAGCTCGAACTCATCGAGAGCCCCCACCTCCTCAGCAAGCAGGCGTAGGTCAACATGATAGTAGCCCCGTCGCGGCGACGTGATGAACATGAAGAAGACCGGATAACGGAACTTTCGAGCGAGCACCTCGGAGCCGTCAAGGAAAGAGGTGTCTTGATGGAGGAAAGTGGTCCAGAAATGCATGTTGTTGGGCGAGGGTTTCTGGTCGGCCAGCATGCCGTAGATAGTGAGCTGATGCTCTGAACGCTGCTTGACCATCTGCCGGAGCAGTCTGTTCTTCTCGCAGCAGAACCCTCCGCGTCGTGCCCGGAGCCGGAGCATGAGCCGGTCCATACGCTTGTTCTTGAGCTCGCGATAGACATTACACTCCACTATGTCCTTGTCCACATGCTGCTGCAACGATGCCATCCACTCCCAACAACCCGTGTGCGAGAGCATGACGATACTACCGCCGTACTTGCGGGTGAGGCTGTTGACGAGCTCGATATTGGTCATCTCTACCCGCCGCGCCATCTCCTCCTCGCTGATAAACAGACCATAAGCCATCTCTGCTATCTCCGTGGCGAACTGCCGATAGAAACGGCGCATGAGCCGACGCCTCTCACGCTCGTCCATCTCAGGGAAAGAGCGCAGGAGGTTCTGTCTGACCACACGCCTGCGGTAACGCACCACATAGCAAAGGAGAGGGTAGAGCACGAGGTCAGCGAAAAGATATAAGAGACGAAGCAACATGACGGTCGGTCGGTTAGCTCAGCTCTGCTTGACAGCAGACAGCCACTACTCTTCTTCTGAATAGATGCCTATCAACACACCATACTCATACTCACCCTCGATGATGAGCTGAAGCTGAGTGTCGGTGATGGGCATGTGGTCTTTCTTCACTGCCTTGCGGGCGTATGCAAGCATCTCTTCTTCGTCGATCTCGGCAGCATCAGTGGTCTCGTCATCATCCTCTATGAGCCCTTTCGACTCATAGAAATCGTAGATAACATCAAGCACATACTGCACATCGTCTTCACTGAGACCCTTACGGTCCTCTTCGGGGATAAAACGGAGGATAAAATTGATGGCATCTTGCTCATCGAATACAATCTCTTCTGACATATTACACGGATTATTTTTACACTGTTTCTTATTTAACGAACACTGAGGTTCACGGAGGTACTTTCTACACGGATGTTTCTTTCTGTACGAATCTCACGAATCTCACGAATCTTTTTTTTCTTTTTTAACGAACACAGAACTTCACGGAAACCACGGAAGGCTCTTTTTCTGTACAAATCTCACGAATCACACGAATCTCTTCTTCTACACTGCTTCTCTTTTTTAACGAACACGGAGACTCACGGACTCTCACGGAAGGTTCTTGGTAGCGTTCTCAGCCGCATGGTGCTCCCCTCCTTAGATAAGGAGGGGCAGGGGTGGTTGGAATTTCAACTTTTTCTGTACGAATCTCACGAATTACACGAATCACTTTTTCTACACGGCTTCTCTTTTTTAACGAACACGGACTGACACGGATGTTCACGGAAGGTTAGCGGCTTCGTTCATTGTGT
>CAMHOK010000165.1 GCA_946186735.1 uncultured Bacteroidales bacterium | reverse complement strand
AAAACGTCCAATATAACATCTAACAGCAAAGCGGTCTAACATCTAACAGCAACGCGGTCCAACCTCCAACAGCAACGCGGTCCAACCTCTAACAGTGAAGCGGTCTAACAGCTAACAGCAACTCGGTCCAATTTGGCATTCTCGTTCTTTTTGCTTATCTTTGCAGGCAAAACAAAAAACTCCCAAAAGAATCCCACAAAAAACAAAAAAGAATCAGCAAAAAAAACAAAAAGAATCTCCCAAAAAACAAAAAGAATTTCCCAAAATATCCCCAATATCTTCAAAAACGCTCAAAAAACTCTCTCTTATGCTACCTCTCAATCAACTACGTATCGGTCTGGCTTCCGATCATGCCGGCTATGCCCTTAAGCTTAAAGTTATCGAACATCTTTTTCATGCCGGAGCCACGGTCTATGACTTCGGTTGTTACTCCACCGACAGCTGCGACTATCCCGACTTCGCTCACCCGCTGGCTGCTGCCGTGGAGAACGGTCAGGAAGATTTTGGTATCACCATCTGCTCCACAGGCAATGGTATATGCATGACTGCCAACAAACATCAGGGCATACGCGCTGCCCTCTGCTGGGATGTGCCTATAGCACGCTTAGCCCGTCAGCACAACAACGCCAACATCCTCGGTCTGCCCGCCAACTTCGTCAGCGAGGAATTAGCTTTAGAGATGGTCGATGTGTTCTTCTCCACCGATTTTGAAGGTGGCAGACATGAGCGCCGCATCAACAAGATACCTCTCAAGTAGATGTCCCTGATAGGACCATATCTGAGGACGCTCACACTCAAGCGTGTGATTAACAGTGCTTGTTGTTGTCTCTCTTTCCTCCTGAGTCGTCATGGTAGGGTCAGGTTCTTTCGTCACTACCCCACCTTTGTCTCTGTGGAGCCGGCTAACTACTGTCAGCTGCGCTGTCCTCAGTGCGTGGTGGGTATAGAGGGGAGGAAGGTTGAGCAGCGACGACTGTTGCAGCCCGATGCTTTCCGACAGGTCTTAGACGCTCTGGGCGATTATTCTCATACCATCCTTTTCTTCTTCCAAGGAGAGCCCACCCTCAACCCCGACCTTGCTCGTCTGATAGCCATGGCTAAAGAGCAGAGGCTCTACACTATCGTCTCTACCAACGCCCAGCTCATCGACCGGCAACTCGCCTCTCAGCTCGTGGGCTCAGGCTTAGACCGTCTCATCGTCTCTATGGACGGACTGAGTGAGGAGAGCTATGCTCAGTACCGCAGAGGAGGGAGCGTGGAGCGCGTCAGAGAGGCGCTGTGTTGGCTCCGTCAAGAGAAGAGACGGCAACACTCAGCCATCATCATCGAGCTTCAGTGTCTGCGGCTGAAGACCAACGAGGACGACTGGCAAGAGCTCAGCCGCACCTACCGACAACTCGGAGCCGACAAGCTCACTCTCAAGACTATGCAGATAGAAGATGAGACGTCTGCTTCGCTCTTCTTGCCCACAGATGAGCGTCACAGTCGCTACACACGCACAGACGACGGCTATCACCGCAAACGCCGACTCCGACAGTCGTGTCGCAGACTGTGGAGCGGTTGCGTCATCTCAGCAGAGGGGTATATGCTACCCTGCTGTTACGACAAACACCTCTCTTTCAGGTTCAACACCCAACCTTTCCGCACAGCACACGAGATAGAGGAGGCATGGTTCTCCGGCAAAGCCGAGAGGTTCAGAAGCAAGGTCATCAGCCGCGACAACCCGTATGGTATATGTCGCAACTGTCAATAACCATTGCCTACTCCTAACTCTTACTTTATGCCACTTTTTTCTAAAAAGTGCAGTCTTCGATTATTTTTTTTGTTTATCTCAAAAATAAATTGTATCTTTGCGGGCAGTAATTGTATCGGGTGCAGTAGGCACCATAAATCATCCAACGAAAAGCAGAGACGATGAAAAAGATTTTTACGCTTTCCACCATATTGTTTTTAGCTATCTGCCTGAGTACTCAAGCCGCTGAGCAGAAGGGTAAGGGTGCTTCTGAGAAGGCGAGCGAGGAGGTGCTTGGAGTGCATCCTTGGCTCGAGTCTTCTTCATTGCCTCAGAAGACTGCTCATTGGTCGATAAGTGTGGAAGCGGGCTTCAACTATTTCCACGGCGATCAGTCGCAGTTGTCCAACACTCTCGTTCCGTGGTCGATATGGCGTCCGACGGGCGGCATCACTTTCGAGTATGACTTCACTCCCGTCTTAGGTCTGTCGTTGGGTTATCAGTATGCCAACTATGGTGTTAAGCGCAGCGTTGACGACTGGCTCTTCTATGGTCATCTGCACAGTGCTGAGGCTCTTTTCGTGGTTGACCTCACCGACGCTTGGTTCCCTCGTCGCCGCAACACCGTCTTCAACCTCTATGTTTTTGCCGGAGGTGGTGCGGGCTATTATCAATCGACCCTTAACGACGGCATCAATCCCGTTGTTACCACCAACGACTTTGGCAAGTTGCCTATCATCGGTTTTGGTACGGTGGGGGGTCTGATTGATTTCAACCTCTCACGAGGTGTGTCGTTGGGTCTGAGGGCTGAGTATCATATCAACGCCACCGACTATCTTGAGAACTACGCTTTCGGAGCCTCGAAAGATAACATGACCTACGCCTCGCTCTCCCTCCGTTGGAAGATCAACGCCCGTCATCAGAATCATGTGCGCAACTTCTCGCCTCGCGGCTTAGAGGAGCTGCAGCGTAAGCAGGAGAACAACGGCCAAGAAGGCGGGCATGGCACCGGCACCGGACTGCGCGACACCGTGGTGGTGGTTAATAACGACACTATCTTCCTCTCCAAAGAGCACGAGCGCGTCATCGAGCGTCAGAGGGTGGAGATCAACAACAATGCGGGGTTGAGCGGCTTGGTGGACAACAACCGTTTCTATTGCTATTTCGCCAGCGGCAAGGACAACCTCAACGATAACGCACTGCAACAGATACAGCAGGTAGCCACTCTGCTTCAAGAGGACGATAAGTTAGGCGTTGCCATCACCGGCTACTGCGACAACACAGCCTCCGCTCAGCTCAACGAGGCATTGAGCAAGCGCAGAGCCAAGAGAGTGGCCAACGAGTTGGTAAGGAGTTATAATATCGACCCGGGACGGATAGTGAACATGGGATTGGGTATCTTACACGATGCCAACACCAAGTACGCTCCTAACCGCCGTGTTGAGATGAAGCTCATCGTCAAGAGCGACCTTCAGAAGCTCTCTCATCAGAAAGACTCGTTGGAGAACGTGTATAACAACACAGTCCAGACCCGTCTGCCAAAGATAGGCGATGTGAAGTATATAGTCAAGGGAGGCGGTGATGTCAAGCACCCTGTCATCGAGACCACCGACACCGTCATCGAGCGCACGGTGGAGACCTACGCTCCCAAGGGCCATTCGACGCAGGTCAAAGGGACTGTCCTGCCCTCGTCAAAAAAGACCACCAAGACCACCAAGAACGGCGGTGTGCTTGCCAAGGTAACGGTGGACGGAACGACCACCTTGGTTAAGTTAGCCAAAGAGTACTACGGCAAGGGCGAGTACTGGCCCATCATCTACGAGGCCAACAAGAACAGCATCACCTCACCTAACCGGCTGAAGAAAGGTATGGTAGTCATCGTGCCCGAACTGACGGCAGAGCAGAAGAAGATGAGCAAGGCACAGTTAGAGAAGTTGGCAGAGAAATATCTGTAAAGAACAACAAAACGGCATTCTGAGAAGTAAGGGTGATGAAAGAGTTGCAATTTCTTTGATAAAAATTTGCACAATTCAGAAACTTGTTGTACTTTTGCACCCGCTTTCGACAGAAAGAGGAGAAACCGCGAGGGCAATAATGACTCTGAGCAAAGCGAAGAGTCAGTCCGAGCCCGAGCGAGTTAATCAAAAAAACACGAACAAAACATGAAGCAAAGCGGATTGTTTTGTGAGTGAGAGGAGAAACCGCGAGGGCATTAATGACTCTGAGCAAAGCGAAGAGTCAGTCCGAGCCCGAGCGAGTTAATCAAAAAAACACGAACAAAACATGAAGCAAAGCGGATTGTTTTGTGAGTGAGAGGAGAAACCGCGAGGGCATTAATGACTCTGAGCAAAGCGAAGAGTCAGTCCGAGCCCGAGCGAGTTAATCAAAAAAACACGAACAAAACATGAAGCAAAGCGGATTGTTTTGTGAGTGAGAGGAGAAACCGCGAGGGCATTAATGACTCTGAGCAAAGCG
>CAMHOK010000164.1 GCA_946186735.1 uncultured Bacteroidales bacterium | reverse complement strand
GTGTTGAGAGAATTTTTTTTGGACCGCCTTGCTGTTGGAAGTTAGCGCGCGTTGCTGTTGGAGGTTAGAGTGCGTTGCTGTTAGACCGCTACGCTCAGAGGGTCTCAGCCGCATGGAGCTCCCCTCCTTCCTGTGGAGTCATCTGAGGAGGGGTGCTGATATCCTTTCTATTCTTTGTCAACAGAGAAAACTGAGATGTCTGAGATAATTTCAACTCTTCAACCATTCAATTCTTCACCATATCCCGTAGGGATTTTCGTTTAATAGGGTAGGTAATGCTCAATATACGATGTTATCCCGTAGGGATTTTCGTTTAATAGAATAGACGAATAGTTTTTCTTATCACCCGCCCCCTCACCCCCTCCCTACCATAGGGAGGGGGAAACCATGCGGCGGGAGGGTATTCAACTATTCAACTTTTCAAATGTTCAACTCTTCGTCTATTCAACTCTTCGTCTATTCAACTCTTCCACTATTTGTAGATGCTTTGGTATTGCGGGAAGCGTCTCATGGCGAAGAAGATGAGTCGGTCTGGGAGGTGTGAGATGATGGGTACGGCGAGGTGGTTGATCCAGCCGGGCATAGCTTTCTTGCGTCCTTTGAACATACGACGGAGAGCTATGGAAGCGAAATGTTCGGGTGTGAGACTGATACCGAGCTTGACGAGTCGGTGTCGAGCTTTGTCGTTGAGGCCGTAGAGTGGGGTGTCGATAGCCCCCGGTGTGAGTGTGGTGACGGTGATGCCGAGTGGCTTGAGCTCGTAGTAGAGTGAGCGTGAGAAGCTATTGACGAAAGCTTTGGTGGAGTTGTAGCATTGTATGCCGGGTATGCTCATCCATGCTGTCATCGACGACATGTTGAGTATATAGCTGCGTTGTGGTGTTGGGTTGTTCTTCTGCATGCGTGCGCGTGCGACCATATCTTCTCCGAAGAGTCGGCAGAGCATGGCAGGAGTGAACATGTGGAGGTTGAGGATGGTCTCAATCTTCTTCTCGGGCACATCGACGAGTGGTTGCCAGAAGAACATGCCGGCGTTGTTGATGAGGATATCCACCTCAATATTGTTCTCGTGGCACCATTGGTGGATAGTGTGTGCCGCTGTCTGGTCAGCGAGGTCTTGATAGAGTGCTATGGCCTTTACTCCGTAGAGCTTGGTGAGCTCGTTAGCGAGTGCTTGCAGCTCGGTGGGTTGGTTACTGACGAGCAGGAGGTCGTGCTTGTAGTCGCGAGCGAGGATAGTGGAGTAGGCTTTGCCTATGCCTGAGGAGGCGCCGGTAACGAGTGCGTACATATTATTCTTTTCTTAGATACTCGACGAAGGCGTAGTCGTAGGGGTTGTTGTTGTCGGCTTTCTTCTGCTCGATCAGCACAGGCACCCACTCGTCGCCTATGACGGGGAAGAAAGTGTCGGCGTCGGGCCATGAGTGGTGTATGTGTGTTATATAGAGCTTGTCGGCTATGGGCATGAACTGTCGATAGACCATGCCTCCACCGATGATGAAAGCCTCTTCATCGGGTCTGATAATCTTGATGACCTGTGGTATGGAGTAGGCTGCCTCGGCTCCGTCAAAGGTCTTGCCTTGGCAGTCGGTGAGGACGATGTTACGTCGGTTAGGCAGTGGGTGTCGCGGGAGCGAGAAGAAAGTGCGCTCGCCCATGATGACGGTCTTGCCTTGAGTGATCGACTTGAAATGACGGAGGTCGTCGGGCATGTGGCATAAGAGGTCGCCTCTCATGCCAATGGCGTAGTTCTGTGCTACGGCAACGATGATAGAAAGCATGGAAGTTGAAGGGTTGAATAGTTGAAGTTGAATAGTTGAATTTTTTATACTGCTACTATACCGGCTATGTGCGGGTGTGGGTTATAGTCGGTGAGGGTGAAGTCTTCGTATTGGAAGTCGAGGAGGTTGTGTCTGTCGGGGTTGAGATGCATGTGTGGCAGAGGTCGCGGCTCGCGTGTCAGTTGGAGCTTAACCTGTTCTATATGGTTTGAGTAGATATGTGCGTCTCCTAAGGTATGTATGAACTCTCCTGCCTCGAGTCCTGTCACTTGTGCCATCATCATGAGCAGCAGGGCGTAGCTGGCTATGTTGAACGGCACGCCGAGGAAGATGTCGGCAGAGCGTTGATAGAGCTGCAGGCTTAGTCGTCCTTGTGCCACATAGAACTGGAACATGGTGTGGCAAGGCGGCAGTGCCATTTGGTTCACTTCAGCCACGTTCCATGCGCTCACTATCATGCGTCTGGAGTCGGGGTTGTGGCGTATCTGGTCTTCGACGTACTTTATCTGGTCGATAGTGCCCCCGTTGTAGTCGGGCCATGAGCGCCACTGGTGTCCATAGACGGGTCCGAGGTCGCCGTTAGCATCTGCCCACTCGTTCCATATCCTCACCCCGTGTTCTTGCAGGTAGCGTATGTTGGTGTCGCCATGCAGGAACCACAGCAGCTCGTAGATGATCGACTTGAGGTGCAACTTCTTGGTGGTGAGCAGAGGGAAGCCCTCGCTGAGGTTGAAGCGCATCTGATGACCGAACACGCTCAGGGTGCCTGTGCCGGTACGGTCTTCTTTATGTACGCCTTCGCTCATGACGCGTCGGCAGAGGTCGAGATATTGTTGCATGATAGGGTGTTATAGGGTGGTTAGTAGAGTTTGTATGAGACGCTCAGTACACGGAACTCAGTGCGGCGGTTGATCTGGTTGGCAGTGTTCTGTTGGTCGGGTGTGAGGGTGTCGATGAACTCCTCGTTAAGCTCTTGGTCGAGGGGCAGGAAAGGATACTTGTCGTTGATGGTCTTGTCCACGATGACGGGTTTGTCCTTGCCGTATCCCACAGCTTTGAGTCTCTCTTGGTCGATACCGTGTTGTATGAGGTAGTTGACCACCGACTGTGCTCTTTTCTCGCTGAGCTGTTTGTTGCTCTCGGCATTACCCACGCGGTCGGTGTGAGCAGAGAGTTCGATAGTGATGTTAGGGTTGTCGTTGAGGATAGAGATGAGTTGGTTGAGTCCTTCTTCGGAGGAAGGTGTCAGTTCCCATTTGGCAAACTCGTAGAAGATGTTGTTCATGGTCACGGGCTTGCTGATGGATGAGAGGTGGAAGCTTTTGTCGTAGGTCTTTGAGTCTTTG
Source organism: uncultured Bacteroidales bacterium (assembly GCA_946186735.1). Lineage (GTDB taxonomy): Bacteria > Bacteroidota > Bacteroidia > Bacteroidales > Paludibacteraceae > Colicola. The sequence goes on along the minus strand of CAMHOK010000164.1, from coordinate 1,083 downwards.
AGGTCGAAGGTGTTGAGCTCATGTTTCTCGTTGAGGTATCCTCTGGCAGAAGCCATCATGACGTAGCGTGTGTCTTGCTTGAGTTTGAGTCGGTAGGTTCCGTCTTTGCGTGTCCTTGCTTTGACGTTCGTCCCGTCGTTGCCCACGAGTCGGACGGTGGCGTCGTCTATCGGTTCGTTGTTTTGGTTGACCACACTACCCTCGATAGCGAAGACGAGCTCGGGCAGGGTGAAACTGTAGATCATGTCGAGCCCTTTCTTCTGGTTGCGGTTAGACGAGAAGAAGCCGTTCTCTGAGTCGCCTGCGAAAGTGATGCCGAAGTCGTCGGCGTTGGTATTGAAGGGGTTGCCCATGTTGTAGAGCAGGAAGGTGGTGTCTTGTCTGACAGCTTTGTAGATGTCGAGTCCGCCGTATCCCGGGTGCCCTTTGGAGGAGAAGTAGAGTGTCCCATCTTTCCTTATGGTGGGGAACATCTCATCGGCGGCGGTGTTGATGACGGGTCCGAGGTTCTGCGGGTTGACCCAGTTGCTGCCTTCTTGTTCGACCATCCACAGGTCCATACCTCCGTAGCCTCCGGGTGCGTCGGAGACGAAATAGAGTGTGTCGCCGGAGTAGGAGAGAGCGGGGTGAGCGCAGGTGATGGTGGAGTCTTCGAAGATCTTGACCAGCTGTGGTTCGCCCCATGTGCCGCTGGCTCTGGAGGCCCGATAGATAGCGGCTCCGAGGTCAGACCCGTTGATAGACTTCGAGTAGGTGAAGTATAGTGTCCGTCCGTCATCTGTAAAGCAGCAGACGCCTATGTCGGGTGTCATCTCTTTCTTCGAGGTGAGTGTGGAGCCCTCGTCGCCTCCACCTGAGCCCTCGTCGCCTCCACCTGAGTCGCCGTCGCCTCCGCCGTCAGAGTCTTGACTGCCGGTCAGTCCTTCGGCTTTCTCCACCTCTTCCCACTTACCCACGCTGTTCTTCCTCACCGAGTAGAGAGCATTGACGGGCGCACCGGTGATGTCGCTCACTTTCTTGGTCTTGCGTGAGGCTGTGGTGCGGTTAGAGGTGAACATGAGAGCATCGGCGTTGTTGCCGATG
>CAMHOK010000163.1 GCA_946186735.1 uncultured Bacteroidales bacterium | reverse complement strand
TTGTATGTCGTCGGTGGACAGTTGTGTGCGCTGTCTGATATGGTCGTAGTGTCGTTGTGTGATGTCGTCGAAGAAGTTGTTGAGCAGGTAGATAGCGTTGTTGATAGCCGGGGTGGGTGTCTTAGCTTTGAGTTGTAGGAGTAGGCACTCTCTGAGGTTGCGTGCACCCACGCCGACGGGTTCGAGTGTCTGTATTTGTCGGAGCACCTCTTCCACTTCTTCTTCGGTTGTTTGTAGGTTGATATGGAACTGCATATCATCTACCAGCGATTCGATGGTTCGTTGCAGGTATCCGTTGTCGTCGATATTGCCGATGATGAAGGTTCCTATCTGCTTCTGTTTGTCGTTGAGCGGCAGGAGATTGAGTTCGGAGAGCAGATGTTCGTAGAAAGTTGTTCCGGCGGAGAAGGGTATGTCTTCTTGTTGGTCGTCGGGCGAGGTGTTGTGTGTGCGTACAGCGTAGTCGGGTATATCGTCGTCGGTGATATACTCGTCGATGTTGAAGTCGTCGTTCTCGTTCTCGTTCTCGCTTTTGTCGTAGTTGTCGTCGTAGAGGTTGTCGTCGTTGAAGGTTTCATCTTCGGTTTGTTCGTGTCCCTCTTCGAGTGTGATGTTGTCTTGTATCTCTTGTGTGATGCGTTGTTCGAGTTCGGTGATAGGCAGTTCAATCATCTTTATCACCTGTATCTGAGCAGGTGATAGTTTCTGTTGCTGTTTGAGTGTGAGTTCTTGTTTGAGCACGGTTTTGTCAGGTTTTTGTTAGTTACAAGGTGTCGTTGTTGACGCATTGTTGGATATAGTCGAGCTGTTCGTTGTCGAGTTCGGTATGCATAGGCAGGCTCAGCACTGTTTGTGCGAGTCGTTCGGCATTAGGGAAGTCTCCTTGGTGGTATCTGCTGTCTTGATATGCTTTCTGCATGTGTAGCGGGATAGGATAATAGACCATAGCGGGAATGCCTTGTTGTTGCAGTTGTTGCTTGAGTTGGTCGCGGTCGGTGTTGATGCAGCGCAGGGTGTATTGGTGGAACACATGCGTTGATTGTGGTTCGATAGCGGGTATGAGCAGGTTGGGGTTGTGGCGGAAGTGTTCGTTATAGAACTGAGCTGCTTGTTGTCGTTGTTGTGTATAGTGGTCGAGGTGTTGCAGCTTGACGAGCAGTATGGCGGCTTGAATGGAGTCGAGTCGGGAGTTGACTCCGATACGGTCGTGGTGGTAGCGTACGACCATGCCGTGGTTGGCTATGGAGCGTATTTTCTCTGCCAACTCGTCGGAGTTGGTGAAGAGGGCTCCGCCGTCGCCGTAGCAGCCGAGGTTCTTGGAAGGGAAGAAAGAGGTGCAACCTATGTGTCCTATGGTACCGGCTTTCTTTGTCTCACCGTTACGGAAGGTGTAGTCGGCATTGATAGCTTGGCATGCATCTTCTACGACATAGAGGTTGTGTTCGCGTGCTATGTCCATTATCTGCTGCATGTTGGCGCATTGTCCGAACAGGTGTACGGGCACTATAGCCTTGGTGTTAGGTGTGATAGCTTTCTTGAGTGAGTCGATAGACATGTTCATGGTGTCGTAATCGACATCTACCACCACAGGCTTGAGTCCGAGCAGTGCTACCACCTCGGCAGTGGCGATGAAGGTGAAGGTAGGTGTGATGACCTCGTCTCCGGGTCGGAGGTCGAGAGCCATTAGGGCTATCTGCAGGGCGTCGGTGCCGTTGCCCACGGCGATGACATGCCTGACGTTCATCTTCTGGGCGAGGGCTTGTTCGAACTCACTGACTTTGGGACCTTTGACGAAGGCTGCAGAGTCAATCACTTCTTGGATAGCGTTGTCTATCTCGGTTTTGATGTTGAGGTATTGGTGTTTGAGATCCACCATTTCAATCTTTCTCATTTTTTCTCTACTATATATTCGATGTTTTGCGGATTTAAGCGTATAATCTTGATATACGGGTTGTTGGTCTTGACCGTTATTTCGAGGTTTTTTGTTTGTGTGTTGTCAGGGAAGTTGCAGTAGGCTTCCAGCTCGTTCTCGCTAATGTCGGCATAGTGTTTCATATCGATGATCGTTCTCACTTCTACCGTCTCGGGGAAGAGTCGGATGGTGCGGTTAGCGGGCATGTGTTTGGTTCTGATAGGCAGCACGAATACTCGCTCGGTGAACTGGTCGGCGATGGCGGTGAGCTGCACTTGCCCGGGTTGACATCTGATGCTGTCGGGGAGGTTGAGTGGGAGAGTGAAGAGCATCGTATCTTTGATGTTCCTGAGGTCGGCGTAGAGTGTTGGTATTTCTCTGATAGTGTCGAGTGCGGAGCTTCTGCCGTAGATTGTGATGTTCTCGGGTTGGATGTTATATGTCTGCATGAGGTACTGTTTGGCAGGCTCTATAGTGCCGTTGAAGACCACTCTGACGGTTTTCTGAGCTTCTCTGAAGTAATGTCTTTCAATCATCTCCGGAGTTATCTCCTGCAGTTTGGTTGTACCTTGCAGCAGGTCGTTGATCTTAGGTCGGAGCTGTTCGGAGGAGACGATGAGTGTTCCTTCTTTGCCTTTTATCTGTTCGGTGAGGTCGATGTTGAGCGGTTTGGCGAAGACCTCGTCGTAGCCTATGAGTCGGTGTCCTTGGTCGTGCAGTCGGATAGTGATATGGTCGGGCAGAGGTTGTGAGAGTGATATATTGTCGGGAATGCCCGTAAAGCTAAGGGCTACGCTTATGGTGCGGTATCGCTCGGAGTTGAGCGCGTGGGTGTACCATAGTAGCGTTGCCAAGATAACGAAAAGAGAAAAGGTTAGCATCTCTTTGTAAGAGAAAGAGACGTGTAACCTATTCTTCACTCCGTTGATGAGGTTGTGGAGTGTTGTTTGAAGCATGCTGTTTATTTGTTCTCGGGGTCAAAATCCCAAGGTTCTTTCTTGGTTTTGTCCTTTTGCTGTTTTACTTCGTTGTCAGGCTTTTTCTCTTCTTTGGTCTCTTCAGCTTTTTCTGCTTTTTTCTCTTCTTTCTTCTCTGCTACTTTCTCTTCTTTTTTCTCCTCGGCTACGGTATAGACAGAAGCTTTATCTACTCTGATGCACACGTTCTTATCCACTTCGATGAGCAGAGTCTGTTCTTCTACTTTCTTGATGTATCCGTGTATGCCGCCTGCGGTTACCACTTTGTCGCCTGCTTTCATAGCGTTGCGTTGGCGGTCGAGCTCTTTCTGTTTGCGTCGTTGGGGGAGTATCATGAACAGGTAGAAGACTACGAGGATAGCGATCATCATCATCCAGAATCCCCATTGGCTACCGCCTTGTGTTTGGGCGGCGGGAGCGGCTTGTAATAAGATGTAGTTAAGCATAGTTGTTTGAATTATAGATTATACAAAGTGTGAGTTGTCAGGTTGTTTTATTTGAGTATCTGTCGGTTTTTTCTCAGGTCTTGAATTATCTGGTCAACGATACCGTTGATGAAGGCTCCCGAGCTCTCGGATGAGTATTCTTTGGCTATCTCAATATATTCATTGATAGTTACTTCGATGGCTATGTCCGGGAAGTGGAGCACTTCGGCGAGTGCTGTCTGCATGATGATGCGGTCCATGTAAGCGATGCGTTCGGGGTCCCAGTTGCGCAGTTTGCCGTCGATGAGAGCCATATATTCGTCTTTGCCGTTGATAGCTTCTTGTAGCAGTTTCTTGCTGAACTCCAGCTCGGCTTCAGAGTCGAACATCTCGAGAATAGGTTGCGAGGGTAGGCTATCTTCTCGGAACCGTTTGATAGTCTTGATGACGAAGCTTAGAACGGTGTTGGTATCGGCTTCGAGGAACATGCTTTGGTTACCGATATTGATTTCTATCTCTTCGAGAGCTTCGTCGAGGACGTCAGTGTAGGGCAGTACTTCGGAATAGAAGAGTCTCCAGAAGCGTTTGTCGTCTTCGTAGGTGGGTTCTGGGAGGTCTTGGTAGGTGGTATAGAAGTTGGAGCGGATGAGTTCCTTGTATATAAGGTCAATGTGATGAAAGGCTGCGTTCCATGAGAGGTGTGCGTCCTCGAGCCGGTTCCTGAGGGCACGATTTTCGAAGAGCTGTTTGCTCAGACGATTGTTGATGAAGTTCTTTTTGGGCTGGTAGTTCTCGTGCATGGCGATAGCCTTGTTTCGCTGCTGTTCGATGATTTGTGCGGCATATCGCGTGAGTTCATCGGGGAGGGCGAGGAGCAGGAGATAGAGGTTGTAAGTGTCTGAGAAACTTGAAAGAAGCTCTTTTTGAGCTGTAAAAGGAGTCTTGTCACCATCTTTATAGAAGGC
>CAMHOK010000162.1 GCA_946186735.1 uncultured Bacteroidales bacterium | reverse complement strand
CGGTACTTCTGCACCCATGCCTCATACATACCTGCCACCTTATGTCTCGTCATCGAGGACTGTGAGGAGGCCTGAGCCGTTGCCTGAGCGTTGGTATAGGTGCCACCCGAGTATGCTATCGTACCCGAGGCGAGGGTACTGCTATAGGTGTCAGAGAACAGATGACTGCCTTCGGTGGTGTACAGTCGTGCTGCCGAGGCGCTCTGTGTGGTGCCGGTGCCTTCAAGAGACGATGACTCGCTGCCGTTACGATTGTAAGCTAACGGCATGAGACCGATAGTCGGTGCCGTCGTCGAGGCTGAACTGACACTCATGCCACGACGGCTCATCGTCCGTGACGGCGATGCCTGCGACGTTCCCATACCACTGCCATACGAGCGGAGCGTGGCAGACGCTGAGGAGTGAAGAGCCGACACGCCGTTATACGCACTCCGAGAGGCAACACCCCCGTGTTGAACGACGCTCTGAGGCGATACATGAACGGGTCGGTGAGAGGTATATGGGTGGCGACTGACACTGCTGAAAGAAGTAGCGGGCGGTGCTGTCGGTGTAGTGGATAAGGTCGCAGGTCTGCCGCCATGATAAGAGACGGCAGTCGGTGTCTTGGTGTCTTTTGGGAGAGATAAAACGGACTTGATCCATACAAGGAAGATGAGCCCTACTGATAGTAAGACTAACAATAATATATGTATGTTCTTATTCAATGTCGTAGATAATGTCAATGTTTCTTTTTCTTCACAGCCCACCCTGCTGCCATCAGTAGCAGGAGTGCGAGGCCGTTGCCTATAGGTGCGCCGTCCTCTCCTGCTTCGCTTGCATCTTTGTGCCAACCGCCGAGATACCAAGTGTACCAGTTGCCGTCTTTGTCTTGCCATCGATCTCCATCTTTACCCTCCGACGGCAGATTCGGGTCATCTTTTTCATCATCACCGTAACCGTACCCTTTGCGTTTGACCACCGAGGAGTAGTTGCTCTCAGTGAGCAGGGTGAGCTGACGCGTCGGTCGCAACGACGACTCGGTGCTTGCCGCTTGTGCTATGAGGGTGGACTGAGTGATGCTCGTATTGCTCAAGCCTCCCACTGTCGAGACCAACCCATGTCCGCCGCCTGCAGTGCTACGTGTGTTAGATCGAGTGGTGCTCGTTGATGACGCCGAGGAGACACCTGTCCCACTGCCATACGAGCGGACGGTGGAGCCTGACGACAACCTCAGTCCGCCACCTTGTACAGGGACAGAGAGCGTCATCGGCGACGCTGTGTAGGTCCGTTCCGACGGCTGAGAGTAGGTCCGAGAGGTATATGTCGTGGTCATCGTCCCCACACGTCGCATACCCTGCATACGGGCAGAGGGCACACCACTCAGACCATACTGAGCAGGCGACGAGCTGAACGACAGACCGGTGGTGGGGGACTTGGTCCCCCTATGATCGGGGAAATGGTCTTTCTCCCGAAGAGTGAAGCGTGCCGCCCAGAAGAACACTCCGCTGAGCACGGCAACCACTATCATCAATATAATACTATTGTTTCTCAATGTTGTAATATGTTTTTGTTGTACCTTAGTTTAGTTTTTAACAGACCATGTATTGTTAGGTGTTAGGCCATGTATTGTTAGGTGTTAGACCACTGTATTGTTAGGTGTTAGACCGCTGCGCTGTTGGATCGCTGCGCTGTTAGGGGTTTCAGCCGCATGGTCTCCCCCTCCTTCCCCTGGAGGGAGGGGGTGAGGGGGCGGGAGGGAAGTAACGTATAACAAGAGTTATAGCGTAAATCTAAAAGATAATTCCAACCACCCTTTACCCCTCCTTGCTTTTTTCCAACCACCCCTTACCCCTCCTTGCTAAGGAGGGGAGCTCCATGCGGCGTGGGGGTATTCAACTTTTCAACTTTTCACCTTTCATTTTTCACTTCACTCTCTTTCCTACGGCGTCGTACATGCGGCCGTCGGGCATGAGGATATATATGTATCCATCGATGAACAGCTTCACGGGTCGATCGACAGAGCTCTTGCTGTCGATATCATCCACCTCGGTGGTGACACCTTGCTGTTTCATCTTAACGTTGAGGAAGAACCGTGCTGTTGTCTGTCCGGCTTCTATGAGGCACGTGTAGGTGTCTCTTCTGAGGTCGGTCTCGGTGCCCGTTAGTGCGTCAAGCAGGATGAGGTTATCGATACGCGAGGTGTAGTTGTTGTCATTGAGAGCGAAAGTGTAGGCGCCCTCAGCGGGTACTGACACGGTGAGCGGCAGGCTATGTGCGAGCGTGTCGGGCAGTGCCGCAAAAGCAAGGTCGCCTGCTGTGGTTTTCACCCAGAGGAGCGGACGAGCACCTTGTGTGGAGAGCTTGGTCACATCGTAACCTAACTCATACTCGGCACTGAACTTCGTTGGGTGGAGGTAGATGTTAGCTCTGTCGGCGTTGTTGATGATGTCGAGCTCATCGGCAGCGTTACCGAAGAGCAGCTCTATCCATTGAGTGGGTACGTCGTTGCTCGGGTTGTATATACCCATGCGTCGTGGTGCAAGCTTGCGGAGGCTACCTGAGGTGAAGTCGAGCTTGCCCGTCTCTTCGGCTTGGTAGAAGAACGGCGTGGCGGGTTGGATAGTGGTGGGCACATACTGTGCGAAGGTCTTGTTATCGCTGTTGAGTACCGATATCTTGAGTGCTTCTTCAGGACTTGCTTCGCCGCAGTTGAACAAATGAGTGTAGGGCGAGACGATGTAGTTCCAACCTCGGTTGTTGGCGCTGTTGCTCTCATCACCGTAAGCCGTGACGCTTATCTCTGCTCCATCGGTCTGACGGGTGGAGTAGTCAACCGGGAAATACAGCTCATAGTAGTACGACGAGGTAGATGCCAACTGATAACCCTTGCCTGCGGTGAGTGTGGTGGTGGTGGTGAGCATCTGCCAGTTAGAGTGAGAACCATTAGTTTTGCCTTGCTCAGCACGCGAAGCACCATTGTACTCGAGCAGTCCGTAGTGTTTGCCGTGGGTCAGCGCCACTCCGTTCGACAGCTTCACATTGCTGATGTCGGCATCGAAAGGCAGACCGAAGGGATAGGTGTTGATCTTATCTTCCACATGGCGTGTGTAATAGACATGGGTCGCGTTGATCGTGCCGTTGTCGGTGAGGATAGCCGATGCAAAAGCCTCGGTGCGGAGCACGAGGTCGGTGCAGGTGAGCGTCGTGCCGGTTTTGACCTCGAGCTCAGCACCCGGGCAGACTATCATCTTATTGACCGTGAGGTTGGTGTTGAGGTTGGTGTTGAGGTTGAGGGTGAGCTTGCCCTCACGCACATAGACGATGCTCTGAGCATTGAAGCCGGTGTTAGCGTTGAGCTCAGTGTCGGAGGTGTAGATATGCGGCACTGTGTATCTGTGGAGACTCTCGATGTTATCGGCGGCGTCGTAAGCTGTTATCGTTATCTGTTCGCCGGCTGTGAGGGTGAGTCCGCTGAAGACGAGGGTACGATTTTGTTTGCGGTCGCCTTCTTTCTTTTCAGTGCTGCCTATCTTTATCTTCCAGCCTATCTCGTGGCCCTCCAGATTCGAAGTATAGCCGTTCATGTTGAGTGTGAGCGACTGCCCGTCTCCGTTACCGCTCCAGTCAACGATGTCGAGGTAGTCTCCAATGTCTTTCTGATTAGCAGTGAACTGCGCGGTGTAAGTCTCGTCGCCTGTAACCGTTGGTAGGTTGGCTGTTGCATAAGTATTTGTTCCATCCGACCATGTGCCGTTGAAGGTGTAGGTATTCGTAGCATCTTCGGTCTTAGTAGGCATTGCACCTGTATATGTCGGTTTAGTACCATATTCCCACTTATTGTCTGCAGGAGTGTTGGTCAAGGTGCTACCGTTGCCGTCTTTAAATAATATAGTGTATTTATTAGTTATACAAGTAAATACAGCCTCTATGTTTGTTACATCTGACGTTATGGTTGCAGGGACATTAGCCCAATGGTCAAAAGTATATGTATATTGCGCGGTAGCTGTTGCGGGTGTAGCTGTAATAGTAGTGCCATTTATGGTCAGTTTATTGCTATTTGAACTTGTAGTTGCGAAATGCGGAACATTACTAATTGACGACTGACTAACCGTACCATATTCCTCCGGTGTTGCAGATATTGTAATGGAATAGGTGTTGATAGTCCAGTATGGGAATAGTTCTATTGCTGCATTGTCAGTATATGTATCACCGAGATTATAGGCTTTTGCTCCGCCATCGGTAGTGCTCCAACCAGTTTGGGTATAACCTTCACGGGTAAAGGTACTGCTTGATAGTGTTGCATTGACACCATGAGTTTTTGAACCCGCAG
>CAMHOK010000161.1 GCA_946186735.1 uncultured Bacteroidales bacterium | reverse complement strand
CGTCCCTCGGTCAAGTTCTGGATCCTCCAGGCGGATGATAAGAAAACTTTATGATTGTTGAGGCAATAGTTGCCTGCCATGTTTATTCGTTTATTTGGGTTGTTCGCAAATCTCGGTGAGTACTCCGCAAGTCGATTTGGGGTGAAGGAAAGCAATCATGAGGTTCTCTGCACCTTTGCGAGGAGCTTTGTCGATGAGTTGCAGACCTGCCTCTTCGGCCTCTTTCAAAGCCTCAGCCACATTCTCTACATTGAAAGCTACATGGTGAACACCGCCGCGACCGTTGTTCTTCTCGATAAACTTAGCGATGGTCGATTCAGGACAAGTGGGCTCCAAAAGCTCAATCTTGGTCTGACCTACTTTGAAGAAAGCGGTTCTCACTTTCTGGTCTTCTACCACTTCGATAGAGTAGCACTTGCTACCGGTTAAAAACTCAAAGAAAGGAATAGTAGCATCAAGCGATGTTACAGCTATTCCCAAATGTTCAATATGAGAAGGTTTCATAATGATAATGGATTTAAGTTGGTTTATTTTTGTTGTTTATTGTCAGTTGTTATGCTTTGCCTCTGAAGGAGCCAAAAATCGCGCAAATATACGAATATTTTTCTGAATATACAAATCTTAGAAATATCAGAATCAGAATAAATGCGTGTGCTTGTGTCAGAATAGTTGCGGAGCGAACAAGATAAGATAATCTTGCCAGTTCTCCCACGAGTGTCCGCCTTCCGACTCATGGTAGATATACGGATATTTCCATTCGTTCATCTTCTTGAGGAAGAGTTGGTTCTCTCGGTATAGGAAGTCGTCGCTGCCGATAGCTATCCAATAGAGAGCCGGTGGTGTCTGGAACTGCCGTTTGAGATCTTTCTCCACGTTCTTATACACTTTGGGTGTGCGTTTAGAGGTGGTGAAGAGGTTAGCGGTGGTTAGCTCTTGTCGGTCGATACCGCTGGTGGCATAGGTTGGTGAGAAGAGTCCGACATAGTCGAACAGCGAGTTGAGGTAGTGGCTGATATGCATAGCAAAGAAGCCTCCTCTGGACAGTCCGGCAATAGCTCTGGAGTTCTTCTTGGTGATGGTGCGGAAGTACTTCTCAGTGAAGCTTATTATCTCTGAGAAGCTCTCTTCGAAGCGTCCGTCGGTGAGGTGCTCGGTGGCAGACTTGCCGTCGGAGTAGGGGTCGGGTATGCCGGTGAACTCAGAGCAAGCCTGTTGCCACATGTTGGTGTTGGGCATGATGACGATCATCTCTTTGGCCCTACCTTCTGCTATGAGGTTGTCCATGATATTGGCACAGCCGCGCTTGACCCAGTTCTGCTCGTCGCCGAAAGTGCCGTGAAGGAGGTAGAGGACGGGGTAATAATCTTTCCCGCTGAAGTACGAGGGTGGCAGATAGACAGCCAGACGGCGCTGGCAGTTGAGGCTCTTGGAGAAATACCAGGTATAGACCACAGTACCGTGAGGTATCTGACTTTCGTAGCTCAGATAGTGCTCGCGCACCTTCTCTGTCTGAGCGTTAGCCTGAGGTGCTGTCAGTAAGCAAGCAAAGGCAAGAGTGAGGAAAAAGAAGAGTCGTTTCATGCTATCGGTTGATTAAGTTTGTCGATTGTTGTGGTTGGTGGGCGGTGCTTCAGATAACGATATTGACTATCCTGCCGGGCACCACTATCACTTTCTTGGGTTGTTGACCTGCAAGATATTTCCGGGTCTGTTCGTCAGCCATCACCAGCTGTTCTACCTGTTCGCGCGGAGTATCTTTCTTCACTTCGATAGTGAACCTCACCTTGCCGTTGAACTGAACAGGATATTTCTGTGTGTCTTCGGTGAGATATGTCTCGTCCCACTGAGGCCATGGTGCGTCAATCACGCTTCCCTGCTGTCCGCAGCGGTGCCATATCTCTTCGGCTATATGCGGAGCGAAGGGTGAGAGGGTGGCGGCAAACAAAGAGAGTATGCTGCGTTTGCAGCAACGGAGTTGTTGCAGCTCGTTCTGGCAGATCATGAATGCCGGAATGGAGGTGTTGAAAGAGAAGTGTTCGATATCGTAGCTCACTTTCTTTATCAGCTTATGGATAGAGCGATACTCGTCTAAGGTAGGCTCGTCGTCGGTCAGTTGTTCGCACATCGACCACAAGCGGCGCAAGAAACGGTGCACACCGTCGATACCGTTGGTGTCCCATGGCTTAGAGAGCTCGAGCGGACCGAGGAACATCTCATACAGGCGCAGGGTGTCGGCTCCGTAGCGCTCCACCATATCATCGGGGTTGACCACGTTGAACATCGATTTCGACATCTTCTCTATAGCCCATCCGCATACATACTGCTTGTCGGAGTCGATGGGCTCGGTGCCGTTGCTTGAGGTGCCGTCAGAGAAAACGAACTGTGCATCTTTATATTCGGGCATCCAGCGGCGGAAGGCATCGCAGTCGAGGATGTCGTTCTTGACGATATTGACGTCCACGTGCAGCGGCTGCACCTTGTCTTTATATTCTTCTTGGTCGATGAGGTTGCGGCTGACGAAGAGGTTGCCTGTGGCGCCTTGACCTATATAGCGATAGACGAAGTTGCTTCGTCCTTGTATCATACCTTGGTTGATGAGCTTGCGGAAGGGCTCTTCTTGTTTGGCTACGCCTATGTCGAAGAGGAACTTGTTCCAGAAACGCGAGTAGATGAGGTGTCCTGTTGCATGTTCGGAGCCTCCGAGATAGAGGTCCACCTGTTGCCAGTAGTTGACGGCTTGTTCGCCTACCAGAGCCTCGCTGTTGTGGTTGTCCATGTATCTGAGATAGTAAGCCGAAGAGCCTGCGAAGCCGGGCATGGTGCAGAGCTCAAGCGGGAAGACGGAGATGTTGTCGATCAGTGCTTTGTCAACCACACAACCGTTCTTCTCATCCCATGCCCATTGCTGAGCATTGCCAAGGGGCGGCTCACCCGTCTCGGTGGGCAAGAACTTATCCACCTCAGGGAGTTTGAGCGGCAGGTACTGCTCGTCAATCATGTAGGGCATGCCATCTTTGTAATAGACGGGGAAAGGCTCGCCCCAGTAGCGTTGACGCGAGAAGATAGCGTCGCGCAGACGATAGTTGACCTTGACGCGACCTATACCTTTCTGTTCGATGTACTTCTTCATGGCAGCTATTGCCTCTTTCACCTGCATGCCGTTGAGGAAGCCTGAGTTCATCATCACTCCCTCTTTGGCGTCGAACGACTGCTCGCTCACATCGGCACCTTCGATAAGCGGGATGATAGGCAGCGAGAAATGTTTGGCGAAAGCGTAGTCGCGGCTGTCGTGTGCGGGCACTGCCATGATAGCGCCGGTGCCGTAGCCAGAGAGCACATAGTCGCTGATATAGACGGGTATGGGTTGCTCGGTGAGCGGATTGATGGCGTAGGAGCCGGTGAACACACCCGTCACTTTCCTATCGGAGATGCGCTCACGCTCGGTGCGGTGCTTGACCCATTGGAGATATTGTTCTACCTCCTGCTTGTGCTCGTCCTTAACCACGCTCTTCACATACTCCGACTCCGGAGCGAGCACCATGAAAGTGACGCCGAAGACGGTATCGGCACGTGTGGTGAAGATGATGAAGCTCTCGTCGCTGTCAGCCAGTCGGAAACGCATCTCTGCTCCTTCCGAACGGCCTATCCAGTTGCGTTGTGTCTCTTTGAGCGAGTCGGTGAAGTCGATGGTGTCGAGTCCGTCAAGCAGACGCTGGGCATAGGCAGAGACGCGCAGCGACCACTGACGCATCACACGCTGCTCCACAGGATAGCCGCCGCGGACCGACAGACCTTCTGACACCTCATCGTTAGCAAGGACGGTGCCGAGCTGAGGACACCAGTTGACCTTGGTCATTGCCAGATAAGCAATACGATAGTTCATTAGAACCTCTTGACGACGGTGCTCTGTCATCTCTTTCCACTCCTCAGCGGTGAAGCACAACTCCTCCGTCTGAGCTACATTCAGTCCAGCCGTACCTTCTGTCTCCAGATGTTCGATAAGCAGACTGATAGGCTCAGCTTTCTGTTTGTCGTTATTGTAGAAAGAGTTGAACATACGGGTAAAGGCCCACTGCGTCCAGCGGTAGAACTCGGGGTCGCATGTGCGTACCTCGCGGTCCCAGTCGTAAGAGAAACCTATCTTGCCGAGCTGCTCCTTGTAGCGGGCGATGTTCTTCTCGGTAGTTATCTCGGGGTGTTGTCCGGTCTGGATAGCATACTGCTCAGCCGGCAGACCATAAGCATCGAAGCCCATAGGGTGGAGCACATTGAAGCCTTGTTGGCGCTTGTAGCGAGAATAGATGTCGGAGGCTATATAGCCCAACGGATGAC
>CAMHOK010000160.1 GCA_946186735.1 uncultured Bacteroidales bacterium | reverse complement strand
ACCTGCAGACGGGTGTCATCATGCTCATCGGTCTGCTCTCCAAGACCGCCATCCTCATCACTGAGTTTGCCGTCGAGAAACGCAAGCAAGGCTTGGGTATCGTGGAGGCGGCTCTCGGTGCATGCGAAGACCGTCTGCGTCCTATCCTCATGACCGTCGTTACTATGATTGCCGGTATGATTCCGCTTATCATCGAAGGTGGTGCAGGTGCTAACGGTAACCGCGCTCTTGCTATCGGTGTGACGGGCGGTATGGCTGTCGGTACACTCGCACTCGTGTTTGTGGTGCCTGCTTTCTATATCATCTTCCAGAAGTTGCACGAGCGTTTCCAAGGCGGAGATGAGGGTGCCGACCCCACACCGCAGACAGTGGAGGCAGGAACGCAACCTTCAGGCAATAAGCCTGTGGCAAGCATGATTGTCGTAGCTTTGGTTGCATCATTCTCGCTCTCGTCATGTACTATCTTTAAGCAATATCAGCCCACCGACCATCCTCAGGCAGACACGTTGGTTACTGCTGTCAGCGAGGCTGATTGGCAGACGTATATAGAAGACCCGATCTTGCAGGGTTATATTCAGACGGCTTTAAAGAGCAATGTTGATTATCGCTCTCGTCAGTTAGCCGTTCAAGAGGCAGATGCCCGACTCCGTGCAGCCAAGCTCGGTTATGCTCCGACGCTTGCTCTGAGCACAGCCAGTGTAGGTGTGTCGGGTACCGTTACTCCGGGCAGTGGTGCCTCGGGAGCCACACTTAGTTATCAGGTGCCGCTCGCACTCAACTGGGGTGGGGAAGGGTTTGGTACCATCACCAACCGTAAGCGTCAGGCTCAGATGCTCCGCGAACAGGCGGACGACAACTTAGCCGCAGCTCATGCTAACTTAGTGGCAACGATGGCAAGAGCTTATACTCAGTTGCAACTGCTCGACTACCAAGCTCATATACTTGACAGCACTGAGCTTATATGGCAGCGAGTGTTGGAGATGCAGCGCGTGTTGGTGAAGAATGGTCATGCCTATTCGCCATCAGTTGGTCAGATGGAAGTGTCGCTACTCAATGTGCAGATACAACGCCAGCAACTCAAGAACCAAGTTCATTCCTTGGAACTGAGTATGTGTCAACTGATGAACGAGGAGCCTCATGCTATCGAGCGTTCAGCGTGGGAGAGCTATACTTTCAACGAATGGTCGTTCGAGCCTGTGCCGGCAGCTCAACTGAGCAACCGTGCCGATGTGCGTGCGGCAGAAAGGAATGTGGCAGTAGCTTTCTATCAGACCAACATGGCCAAGGCTGCTTTCTGTCCGGCGTTGTCGCTTTCCGGCCTGATAGGCTGGACCAATGGCGGAGGCGTGGTGATTAATCCCGGTCAGTTGCTCATGAATGCGGTGCTCGGGCTTGCACAACCCATCTTCGCAGGAGGCAAGCTCAAAGCCAATCTGCGTGTAGCTCAGTTAGAACAAGAAGAGGCAGCCAACCGTTATGTAGAGACGATGCTCAGAGCAGGTAGCGAGGTCAACGATGCTATGTTCCGTTGCCGTAACGCTAAGGAGCAGGGTGTTATCTATCAACGAATGCTCAACACTCAACGCGAAGCGTACAACGGTACATGCGAACTGATGAAGAAAGGTAAGGCCTCGTATATCGAAGTGCTCATAGCACAAGAGGCATATCTTAATGCACAACTCGCCGATGTGACCAACCGATATAACGGACTCATCAGCCTCATCGACCTCTATGTAGCCCTCGGTGGAGGAACGAAGTAGTTTAGTGTTTAGAGTTTGGAGTTTAGAGTTTAGAGGACGCTTCGCTATAGTTTAGAGGCTTATACTGATATTACAAACGAAAATCATAACGAATGAAAAGAATTTATTTATTTATTGCAATGACTGTTGTCTGCGCAACTTCGTTAATGGCACAAGACGACCATATCATCGATGGCTTGACTTCTGTTGCCACTATTGCCGGTGAGACCAAAACTGCAGACTCACCGCAAGTAAGTCAATCGGTTGATTCACTTAAAGTAGAAATACCTATTTGGAAGCAGAAGCTCTTTTATGGTTATAAGTTCGATATCTATTATCATCAAGACTCGCGTAATGCAACCAAAGAGAATGGTTATTCTATAGTTCTTACACCTGAGATCGGATGGCGTGTGAAAGAGAAATTATATGTCGGACTTCGTATTGGTGGTGGCTATCAAGACACTTATTCTTCTTATAGTTATGAGGCCTTAGACGGCACTATTAAGACCGAAGAGTTGCGCATCCAACAAGGCAGTTGGGATGTTACACCATACGTGCGCTATCGACTCAAGACTCTCTTCAACGACAAGGTGGGTGTTTGGCTCGAGGGACACCTCTATGCCGGTATGGAGTACCCCCGCGTTACCGATGGCGTAGTGAAAGGTACCGACTACGAAGGACTCAGACACACTATCACCTATGGCGCACAAGTGTCACCGGTGATAACCTATCAGTTTAACAAAAAAAGTACCTTCCAGATATTCTTCTCTATCATCAGTCTTGGATATAGCGGTACTACCTTTTGCTATACCGACCCATATAGCGGTAAGAAATATAACGAGTTTACCAACGATGTCATCATCTTCTCTGGCAAGCTGAGAAACTTGATAGCCAACCAGTTTACTCCGGGTCTGTATGGTTTGAGGCTTGGTGTGCAAAAAAGTTTTTAAATGAAGTATAAGTCACTGTTGTGGAAAATACCTCTCGCCTTGACAGGCGTGGTTGTAGGGCTTGCTTTACTATTGCTTGTGGCAGCAGCTGTCGTTCTGTATGTGCCGTCTGTGCGGACGGTTGCTTTGCAGAAAGGTGTGGCTGTGGCCAATGAGAAAACCGACATGGATATTGATGTGGGGCGGATCTACTTATCTCCTTTTTATCATTCTCCCGTCGTTTTGTATAAGGCATATAAAGGTAGAGCTGACCTGCCCTTGCATGTGGAGATAGACAGCTTGTTTGTGGGACATCGCGGACAAGATACCTTAGCCTATGTGCATACTCTTCGTCTGAAAGCCAAGATGCTCACATCGGAAAACACTGAGGATATCTTGTCCACACCGATAGTGGTTGACAGTCTGTATTTAGAAAAGACGACCTTCCATTCCGATAGTATGATACCGGCAGTAGGTGTTGACGCTGTGGTGAAACACTTAGATGTGAAGAGTCCGCTACTTAATATTGCCAAGGGCGAGTTCCCGTTGCATGGCTTGCAACTGCATGGTGCTGATGTCTGTATCGACCTGCGTCCAACCACACCGGACACTAAAGCCGACACCACAGCCAAAGATAGTACACCGACACTCATGACCTTTGATATACCGGACGGCTGCTTGAGTGATGTTCATTTCTCGCTCACTCCCACGGGAATAGATGTGCAGACAGGCAGTCTGGCTGTCGATGCGCTGATTGATGTGGGTAATAATATCTACGATGTACATCGGCTTAACACCGGTAATCTCTCGGTCGCTATAGGCAAGCTCTTCCTTCCTTTTGACACCGTCTATGGTGATGCCTTGGTTGATTTACAGAAGTCGATGATCATGTCTAAGGGTTTGCATGCCCGTTCTGACTCGTTGGGAGCCCAAGCCGACATCCAAGCCACTCAGCTCAACTTAGCAACGATGAAGGTTGACATTGTGGCAGATGCTGATTTTCGCGGTAGCAAGGCTCGTGTCAGGGGCTACTATGATATCAACGACGAGGCCTACGATGTCAACATGAACATCGAGCGGGTTGATCTTACTCCTTTCCTCAAAGATTCTACTCCTGTCATCATCGCCGGTGAGGTGAAGGCAAAGGGTAGGGGTATTGCACCTCAGTCGTACGGGATGAAGGGTGATGTGGCATTGCACCTTGACGATTGTGTGTACGGCAAGATAGATGTGTCGGGTATCAACCTCAATGCTCATGTGGAGAACAAGACCGTTGATGGAATACTGCATCTGCCGGTGGATATCCACCGACATGACCTGAGAGTGAAAGCACTCACCGACCATCAGTTCAGTGTAACGGACTACCTCAAGCCCGAGCAGATGGCGGTAGATTACCATACTCAGATGCGCAACGTGCGTGCTCATGTGGCAGGCGAAGATTTCAGGGCCGACCGACTCAGGCTCAATCTTGTAACCGACAGCACCACTTCGCTCGACCTCGCCACCAATGGTCTGAGCGTGGACCTGAAGAGTCCGATGCATGCCATGAGCTTGCTTCATCAAGTGCAGCCACTACTGAAGATGGTTGGCGACTCGGCTCTCATCAACCCGATAATCTCGCTCAAGGATCTGACAAAGATTGACACTATAAGACAATCTATCCCGCCCGT
>CAMHOK010000159.1 GCA_946186735.1 uncultured Bacteroidales bacterium | reverse complement strand
GTCTCCCCCTCCCTCCAAGGGAAGGAGGGGGAGACCATGCGGCGGAGAGGATTCACCCATTCAACCTTTTACTTTTCACCTATTCACCTATTCACCTATTCAACTTTCACCTTCCTAAGCCTTTCAACTTTCAAATTTCAACCATTCAACTTTTTGCCCCTTTCAATCGTCTCTTCACTTGTATCAGTTTGTCGGTGAGGGTGCGGCCTAAGACATGCTCGACGATGAAAGACTTCACTCGCTCCCACCGCGTATATTCTCTCCATGAGCCTGCGAAATGGTGGATACAGCGGCTGTTCTTAGTCAGACGCAGCACACGCGTGCTGGTCAGCGGACAGAACCAATCAACGGGGAAGACATGCATGTCGTTCTTATACACGCCATACTTCCCGTTGATAACGAACCCGTTAGCCTGCATGATACGCGAGATGGTCTGTGTGTTGGTGGTCAGGTCCATCGTTCCGTCAGGCAAGATAAAGTGCCTACCCTCGTAGTATGCCAACTGCTCACGGACCCATACGCCGCCCGCCTCGCTCGCCATCAGTCCCGTGACGGGTGCGTTAGACTGACTCGCCTCATAGCCCGTGAAGGCAGGCAACTCAAGCAGGTCGTCCAACGAGCGCAACACCTCCACATCCGTATCCATATAAACGCCACCGTACTTGTTCAGCGCCCACAGACGCACCACGTCGGTCACGAAAGCGAACTTACGACTATCGTAGGCCTCGCGAGCGTATGGGTAGAGGTCGAGGTCGAAAGTGTCCTCGTTCCACAAACGCAACTCATAGTCAGGCAGGTAACGCTTCCAACTATCGATACAGTTGAGAGCCAACGGTGGCATCTGACCTCTGCCGAACCAGCAATAATGTATAATCTTCGGAATCATGACTCACTGAGTTTATTCACTATACGCTCGCATGCCTTACCATCGCCGTAAGGATTGAGTGCTTTAGACATACGCTCATAATCATCACCTCCTGAGAGCAAGGTGGCTGTCTGCGCCACTATCTTCTCCTCGTCGGTGCCTACCAGCACTACCGTGCCCGCCTCCACTGCTTCGGGGCGCTCGGTGGTGTCGCGCATCACTAACACAGGCTTACCCAGACTCGGAGCCTCTTCTTGCACACCGCCCGAGTCGGTCAACACCAAGTAGCTCCGCTCCATCATCAGCACGAACTCCAAGTACTGTAACGGCTCGATAAGGAACACGTTATCAAGACCATCGCCTAAGAGCTCATACACCGGCTTGCGCACGTTAGGGTTGAGGTGGACAGGATAGACCCAATCGACATCCTCATACCGC
Source organism: uncultured Bacteroidales bacterium (assembly GCA_946186735.1). Taxonomy (GTDB): domain Bacteria; phylum Bacteroidota; class Bacteroidia; order Bacteroidales; family Paludibacteraceae; genus Colicola. Next base: position 3,036 of record CAMHOK010000159.1, on the reverse strand, counting down.
TCCGACAAGCGTCGTATGGCTCGACATATACTGAGGAACCCGTCTCCGAAGTTCTCGCGTCGGTGTCCGGTGATGAGTATCATGCGCCTACCCTTGGTCAGACGCCTCAGGTCGTAGCCGGCTTGGAGGATACGACTCTCGGTGTCCGCCAGCAACCGCTCATCGCGGCGCAGTCGGTCCACGGCTATCATCAGCGCATCAATGACGGTGTTGCCCGTCACCACTATCTGCTTCTCGTCCACCCCCTCACGCAGCAGGTTGAGTCGCGCCGACTCGGTGGGGGCTAAGTGTAGCGAAGCCAAGCGTCCGGTGAGCTGACGGTTCATCTCCTCGGGCCACGGACTGTATATATCACCTGTCCGCAGACCTGCCTCCACATGCCCTACTCTCACCCGCTGATAGAAAGCGGCGAGGGCTGCAGAGGTCGAGGTGGTGGTGTCGCCATGAACGAGAACGAGGTCAGGACGCACCTCACGGAGCACCTCACGCATACCCGTCAGGACAGCAGAGGTAACATCATATAAGTCTTGGTTAGGCTTCATGATGTCGAGGTCGTAGTCCGGCTCTATATCGAACACACGGAGCACCTGATCGAGCATCTGACGGTGCTGACCGGTGACGCACACCAGGGTGCGGAAACGGCTCTTCTGTCGTTTCAAAGCAAGAACGAGCGGAGCCATCTTGATGGCTTCCGGACGCGTACCAAAAACAAGTAGGATGGTTTTCATCTTTTCCGGCGACTCATACGCCGCCGGCAAAGACGACTATGAGACTATCTGTTTATATATCATGTTCAAGCGGCACAGATGGGCTTCGATACCATAAGTGTCGCGTACTGTCTGTCTGAGCTTGTCAGCCTGCTCTTTGTAAGCCTCGGGTGCACTGACGAATGACTTGAGGCGCTCTGCCAAGTCTTTGTAGTTGTGGCTCTGCCATAGCGAAGACCGCGAATACCCCCCCCTAATCACCACTTCGCACATCACCGACCAGTCGTTAACAAAGACCGGCACACCGGCCGCCATTGCCTCTACAACGGCTATGCCGAAGGTGTCGTGGTCGGTGGAATAGACAAAAGCATCGATATGTTGCAGGATGGCAGGCACATCAGAGCGACCACCAACGAAATGCACATTGTCAAGATGGTGCTCCTCTGCATAACGAACACAGTCGTCGTAACGCCAAGGCTCTTTGTCGTTGCGCCTACCTACAAAATAGAAATCGAAATCGTCGATACCCTGCTCCTTGAGTAGCTGAATACTCATAAGTGGGTAATTTTGTGAGCGTCCGCTCACAAAATTACCCACCATAGCCATTCGTAATCTTCGCTCTGAAGTCGAAGAAGAAACTTTTTTCTCGGCTGTTGCCGAGTCGATATGTCTTATAAAATCAGGTTCTTCGTATTGCTTGGAGAACTTACTCATATCTATGCCGTTATACACTACACATACCTTGTCTGCACACCTCTGCAGACCGTATGCCTTGACGTAATAGTCTCTCTGTGTGAGCGAGACAAAGCACACACGGTCGGACAGTCTGATGGACAGACGGTTGAGCCATTTGCTAAAGCTCGAGGACTCCATGTCGTAGCCGTGGAAAGTCTCAACCACTCTAACCTTCGTTCCCTGACAAGCGAGGCGGGCATAAACGGCATCCACCGCCTGCTGGGCATGAACGATATCGACCTTCTCGTCGAGCAACACGCGTCTGAGCCGTCGGATGTACGCCCACAGCCTACGTCGGCTGTGCTCCAGATGATACATCTTAACACCCGTTGCCGCAAAATCTGACTCTAAAGCACCACCGCGACGGTGAACCAACACCATCGCAAAAGGAGCCGCACCGCTGTTCCTACACACATCCAAGAGCAGGGTCTCTGTCCCTCCTCTATTCAAGCTTCCGAGTAGATAACAAACTTTCATCAGATTCGATTTAAAGCACCAAAACAAACGTTTTTCGAGACTTTCTCGACTTCGAAATGCAAAATTACAATATTTTCGCAAACACACAAAAAATAACCGAAAATCTATTGGATGTTTAAAAAGATTTTTGTACTTTTGCAGGGTATTTCAAAGAGACCTTTGTTATCCTGCCGGAGGCACGGTAAAGCTCTGAGATTATTTGATTTACGCAACGACAACGACTCATATTAAACCTAAACTGCTATGCCCCGCAAGAACAACATAGAAACGTCCGTACGCCCCTTAGAAGAGGAGGTGGAAAGGCTGCATCAGGAGCTTGGCAGGCAGGCGAAAATCATCTCGCGGCAACAGAGCACCATCCTGCAGTTAGAGCAGCAGAACGCCGAGCTCAGCACGCAGAACGAGCAACTCAGACAGACGGCAGACGCTCTACACACCGACTCTCATATTACCGACTCTACAAGTCAGGGTTTCTCCAATCAGGATTTCTCTAATGAGAGCACATCATCTCAGGACTCTCCATATCATATCGACATACGCGACATCATCGACTTCATCAAGGGTTGCGGGCAACAAGAGATGCTCTTCCTCAAGGACATGCTTCATAACCTCACCGACCACCGCATGAACCCCGAGATAATGAAGATGATCAACACTCTGCGCTACGCCTCACCCGCCACCGCAGGCGACACCTACAACTACATAGCTGCAGGTGCTTCTGCCGCTTTCAACGACATACACGACAACCAGCAGTCGTCCATCATCAACGACCCCAACGCCGCCAAAGCCTCACAAGACTTCATCCGCCGCCTCCGCTCCCCACAACGAACACTCAAAAGAGTGGAATAGGTGAAAAGTGAAAGGTTAAATAGGTGAATAGTTGAAAGGTTGAATAGGTGAATAGGTGAATGGTTGAATAGGTGAATAGTTGAATGGTTGAATGGTTGAATCCTCTCCGCCGCATGGTCTCCCCCGCCCTATGATAGGGAGGGGGTGAGGGGGCGGGTGATAGCACAGAGGGAGAGGTGAGATGAAAAGTTAAATTTCACACCGACCATTACACCCTCCCGCCCCCTCACCCCCTCCCTCCAAGGGAAGGAGGGGGAGACCATGCGGA
>CAMHOK010000158.1 GCA_946186735.1 uncultured Bacteroidales bacterium | reverse complement strand
TTTTGAGCAATGTCAATAAGTGTGGTTAATGGGGTGGGGAGTTAATAGATATCAACAACCTGTCGTTTGAGTCGGCGTGTCATCTGTTGGGGAGTCATGGGAGTGATGCCAATGGTACGGGTAGAGGTGCTGCGCTGGGTTGCTTTGACGTCAATGGGTATCTCGTTCTTTTTGTTGTCGATAAGAGTGGCTTGAGTGTGTAAGTTCTTTTCTTTGATGCATATAGTGCCGTCAACTCTCTCGTATATGGTGTTCATCTTTGCCGAGGCCTTGGCGTGCTTCAAACGAAACTTGTCAATAGTTTGATTGTCCATGTTGAGCAGGTTAAGCATGTCAAGATAAACTCCTTTTACTTTGTAGCCGAAAGGAATATTTATCTCTGACACCATTTCTTCAGTAAATCGTTTGACGCTGAGCGTTTCTGAATCGAGAATATAATGTCGTTTGAACTCATATTTGAAGATGCCAAGGTAGTTATGTTTGTCGGTATGGGTAAGCACTGTCTCAGTCTCGCTCTCTTTGCTCACTGTCCAATGGCGAATGTCGTTCATTGTTTTTTCGAAGTCGTATCTGAGGTCTCCCATCGCCCACAAGGCTCTGTGAACGACTACTCCTGAGTCGATCTCGGTTGCTGCTTGGCGCATCTGCTTAGTGAGCGTCGAGTCTTGGTAAATGAGGTCAGCTCTTGAGCGTATGCGGCTGTCGAAGAAGCGTTTACATATCTGTGCGGCGAATTGTACCGAGTCGCGCGAATCCCTACCTTGCTGAGGCAGGCTGACTATCTTCGCAACTACCTGCTCCATACCCCATGGCTGTTGCTCAGAGGTCATACTTACATCGCTCACCACCATGTACTCAACAGGCTCTTGAGGGAAGTCGAACTGTATGCGATTATATACCTTATATAATAACTGAGCCATCTGTTTGCGTTTGTTGCGTTGCTTGGAGGGCTTGGCTTCAACAACGGTCTCTTCCAAGGCTATGGGTTGCTCTTTGAGGGTAATAAGATAGAGTTGTTTGTCCTGTCGGAGAGTGTCGGTCTGTAAAGAGTCAGGCGTGGACTCTATCAAGAAAAGAGATAGCGGGACTAACGCTTTCTCATAACCGATAAACGATATGATAAGGGTTGATTCTTTTGGGGCATCGGTCTCTAATGTAAAAACACCATCGTTATTGGTGGCGGTGCCGATGCCGGGTGAGTCCTGCAGATAGACGGTGGCAAAACCTATAGGTGAGTTCTTATCGTCAACTACGCGACCGCTGTATGACTCAGCCACAATAGTTGAGCTTACGGGAAGCCACAAGAGAGTAAGAACCACAGATATGACTATTGATGAGAGATGTTTCATTGTCTTATAATTTCAGATACAGAGGTGCTGTTACAAAAATTGTGCTAACTTCATTGTGTCATAATAGTCTTTCCTTATGTTTATGTCTGATTGCGCGTGTGGGGCAGAGTTTTGTTATTACAAAAAAATGCACTAACTTTGCAGCCGATTTAACGACTATTATTCTAAGAAGAACAATTTTTGCTATGCGAACCAACGAACAACTGCAAGGTGTGAGCCTTTTGGGTAATCAGAAGACTCAATATCCCACCGATTATGCTCCTCAGATGCTTGAGACTTTCGTCAATATGCACCCCGATAACGAATATCTGGTCACTTTAACTTGCCCTGAATTCACCTCTCTCTGTCCTAAGACAGGTCAGCCTGATTTCGGAGAGATCATCATCTCGTATATCCCGCGCGAGAGAATGGTTGAGTCGAAATCACTCAAACTCTATCTTTTCTCTTTCCGCAATCACGGCGATTTTCATGAAGACTGCGTGAATATCATCATGAAAGATCTTGTTCGACTCATGGACCCTAAGTATATCGAGGTGTTGGGTAAGTTTAATCCTCGAGGCGGCATCTCTATTATCCCGTTTGCTAACTATGCCGATTCTGAACACCAAGACCTCTTGCGAGAGCGTCGTTCGGCACAGTTGGCTCAAGTGCTCAACTCAAAGAAATGAATATCAACAACACATCATCATTTGCCGTGAAAGATTCATTATTAGTATTATCAGGCGGACTTGATTCTACCACCATGCTCTACGAGTATGCCGACCGTATCTCTGTCGCTCTCTCTTTTCATTATGGTAGCAACCACAACGACAAAGAGCTTGCTTTTGCCAAGTTGCATTGCGAGCGTCTTGGCATTAAGCATATCATCGTTCATCTCGATTTTATGAAGACCCTTTTCCGCTCGTCTTTGCTTGAAGGTGCCGACGCTATTCCTGAGGGCGACTACAACGATGAGAACATGCGCTCTACCGTAGTGCCTTTCCGCAATGGTATAATGCTCTCGGTGGCTGCAGGACTGGCAGAGAACAACCAATTGAAGTATATCATGATTGCCAATCATGCCGGAGACCACGCTATCTACCCCGACTGCCGCCAAGACTTTGTTGACGCCATGGACAAGGCTGTCAATGCAGGTACATACATCGGTGTGCGTATCTTCGCTCCATACACCTCCATCACTAAAGCTCAGATAGCACAGAGAGGTAAGGAGCTCGGGATAGATTATTCTCTGACATGGAGCTGCTATAAAGGTGGTGAGTATCACTGCGGCAAGTGCGGCACCTGCCGTGAGAGAAGAGAAGCTCTGGCGATGGCAGGGATTGAAGACAAAACAATCTATATGGACTGACGACCTTCTTGACGTCTAACAAACAAAACAATATCAACTATGTATTACGTTCAGAAACGAATAGAGATCTCAGCAGCACATAACCTCACACTCTCTTATGAGAGTAAGTGCGAAGAATTGCATGGCCACAACTGGATCATTTATGTCTATTGTCGTGCCAAAGAACTTGATAAAGACGGTATGGTGACTGACTTCACCCATATCAAACGCATCGTCAAAGATACTTTCGATCATAAGTATATCAATGAGGTGCTTGATGTTAATCCATCGGCAGAGAATATAGCTCGTTACATCTGCGACCATGTTAAGAACTGCTACAAAGTGTCGGTTCAGGAGTCGGAGGGCAATGTGGCTATCTATGAGAGAGATGAAGATTAACCTATTGCGCTCCTTGTTGTTATGATATTCTATAAAGTCAACGAAATATTCTATTCTCTTCAAGGTGAGGGGCTGTATGCAGGATCGCCGGCTGTCTTCGTCCGCTTCAGCGGATGTAACCTCAAGTGTGATTTCTGTGACACCGACTTTTCTTCTTACCGCTTGATGACGAGCAGTAGTATCTGTGATGAGGTGGCGAAGCTATTGCCTTCGACATCTCCCAAAGAAAAGATTGCCAAGGGTGATGACCGGACAAGGGCAAAAAGTCCTATGGTTGTGCTGACCGGTGGTGAACCGGCTCTGCAGGTGGATGATAAACTTGTTGACGACCTTCATCGTGTTGTTCGTTTTGTGGCGATAGAGACCAACGGTACCAGAGTAGTCCCGGCAGGGCTTGATTGGGTAACCTGCTCACCCAAAGAACATGTACCATTGGCAGGTAAAACCGTGCTCTTGATTCAACGTGTTGATGAGCTCAAGGTCGTTTATACGGGAATTGATGTTGAGCCATATCTGACCATTCCGGCTAAACGCTATTCGCTTCAGCCTTGCTCCATGCTCAATGTGGAGGAAACAATGAAGTATGTGCTCGAACATCCCGCGTGGAATCTATCGTTGCAGACTCAAAAGATACTCCGGATAAAATAACAAGATGGTGTTGAATAGTTGAAATGTTGAATAGTTGAAATGTTGAATGGTTGAAAGGTTGAATAGTTGAAGGGTTGAATAGTTGAATCCCTCCTTTCCCGTAGGGAATTTCGTTTAATAGCAGATGTCATAATGAAATTTCACACAGATGATACAGATGAAGCAGATGTAACAGATAACAAAGGTTAAAAAGTTGAAACCGCAGATTCTTGTATTTAACCGCAGATTGAGCTGATTTTTATAGATTTATACAGATTTTCTTTTCATTTTCTCCATCTTTCACTTCTTGTACGGATTGGCTACGCCATGGCAGATTTCTCAGATTTAACAGATGTTCATTTGTTCAAGATTAATCAGCTGGTCTAACTAACTATCTACCTAACTATCTACCTAACTAACTATCTACCTATCTATCTATCTATCTATCTATCTACCACCCCTAACCCCTCCTTCGCAAGGAGGGGAGTTCTCTCGTCCGTGTACCTTCCGTTAGTTCCGTGAGTTCCGAACATAAACATTCGTGAGATTCGTGAGATTCGTACAGCACAAAGAGCCCTCCGTGTTTTCCGTGCGTTCCGCACATAAAACCATTCGTCAGATTCGTGAGATTCGTACAGGA
>CAMHOK010000157.1 GCA_946186735.1 uncultured Bacteroidales bacterium | reverse complement strand
AGCACATCCCTTTTAAGGATGGGGTCCTGGGTTCGAGCCCCAGCTGGTTCACAAAAAAAGAAGACCGTTAAGTTGGTCTTCTTTTTTTTGTTTATGTTAAGGTCGTTGTCACCAGCCGAACTCGTAGGTAACGCCGATGGCGTGTTGGTAAGTCTTCTCTTCGGTGAGCTCCACTCTGAGGTCTTTGCCTTTGGTGTAATAGCCTTTGTTGATGTTGATGTCGCGGTCGTAGCCGTAGTTGAAACGATAGTAGAAGTTGAGGGTGCTGTGTTGGTCGAGTCGATACGTCAGTCCGACGGTTGTTCTTACCTTGGTGATGTATTGAGTGCCTTTGTTGGAGGTGTCGTTGTTCTTGTATTTCTTCTGATACTCAGGCACGTTGAGGGTGTTGACCAGCTCTATCCATGCGTATGGCTTGAGAGGCTTGGATCTCAGTGAATACTCGGCTGATAGTTTAGAACGCAACAACCAGTTGTATCGGTTCTTCTCATCGAGGTTGACGCTGTCGGTGCGTATCTCGCACATCACTCTTTCTCGGAGCGAGAGCTTGAGTTGTCCGATCTTGTAACTGCCCGTTACTGACATGAAGGCTCGGTGTCGCATCCATTCGTTGACATCGCTCCAGTCTTTGGTACCCATGATCTTAAGCACATAGCCGGCATCGACCTTGAAGTATTTGTTGGGTGCGTAGGCAAGGGTCAGGGTGGTGTACGACTTGTTGAAATTAGCCCCGGTGAGCGAGTTGTAGAGGTCGAAACGCAGGTCTTCGCTTACTCCTAAATGCAGTCCGTTGTTCCATTTCTTGTTGAAGTCGGCGCCGGCACGTAGTTGTACGCTCTGTTCGGTGGTCTGTTCGGTGGTGTCGTAGGTCCATGCGAAGAGCGATAAGCAGCTGACGATGGCGACAAGGAGGAGGGTGAGTCGTTTCATTGGTTTGGCTTATTTGAATTTGGTGATAGTGTCGATAGTGTTGGTCTCGCCGGGCTGCAGCTTATAGGTGAGCTTGATGTATGCCACATCTCTTAAGAAGTCGATATGTCCGATCTCTATGTTATCCACCTTGAGTCCGGTGCGCTGTTCGAGGTCGCTGATGAGCTCTTGTCGGCGTTCGGGTACGATATTCTCTATCTTCTCGTAGAGTATGATCTTAGTGGACTGATGTTCGCGGTTAGCCCAGCGGTCGAAGATCCAAGTGAGGAGAATGAACAATGCGTTGGCGAAGACGAGCTGATACCATGTCAGGTCGTTGGCTTTGAGGCTGAGCGAGTTGACCACAGAGATGGCGATGATGATGAACAGGTAGGTCATCTCTCGTATAGGCACTGTCTCTGTGCGGTAGCGTATCATGCCGAAGATGGCGAACAGACCGAGTACGAAGCCTGTCTGTATGTCGAGCATCTGCATGAGCCACAGCAACAAGAACATCGCTGAGGAGAAAAGAATGAAGGTGGTGTAGTAGTCGCGTCGATGGCTTACCTTATAATATATGAAATAGACGATGAGCCAAGTGACGAGGAAGTTGAAGAGGAACATGAGGGGCAGGGTGATGAAGCTGTCGCCCACATTAAGAGCTTGTGCGATGTTATGCATGAGGTAGCCGATGCTGTCTGATTGTCCGAACTCGGCAGCGATAGAGGGGTCCATCTGCATAGCTTCGGGGATAGCTTCCATCTCGTCGAGGATCTCGAGAGTGGGGTTGTTTAAGTCGGTCTGAATCATAGTGATGTGTTTTTTTTGGGAGGGATTATTGAATAGTGGTATTGAGTATCTTGTGTATCTTGCGTATCTTAGCTTTGAAGCGGTTCTGTTTGACTGAGGGTGAGGTGAGAGCCGTGCCTATGCAGTACTTGCTCACTTTGAGTGGTCGGATACGCTCCTCGAGCATGATGTGTAGCATGGGCGAGGGCACTTGACCATCTCTCTTGAGCTCGATGATGACCATCCGGGGAAGGCTGACGATGTTTTCTGTCGTTTGGTTCTCCCAACTGAGGTCGATATCGATGGTGAGTCGTTCGGTCATAGCTCTGTTGACCAGCGTAATACGATGGAAGCGCGTCCGCAGCTTAGGTGCTATCTGATCCCAGCGGTATCTGCTCTTTGCTTCAACGAACTGAGCTATGGTGTAGTCTTTTTTGCCGTGTCCGATGATGTCGCCGGTGAGGTTGGTGGCTCGAGGGATGGTGATGCGTTTCTTCTTGGTGCGTCCTTTGTTGTTCTTCTTTTTTATCTCAAGGAAGCACAAGTCAGAATCGACATACTCTCTCACTCTTATCTTCTGCCTGACGAGCTGGCGATCGTGATGGCGGATATACATGTCTAAGTCATCAGTGTCGTAATACATGGTGTCGTAGGTGAACAGGCGCACACCGTCTATCTCTTGAATGAAATAATCGTCAACAGCTTTGCTGAGTATATGGGGCAGTACACTGAGCGGCACGACATACTTAGTGTCGATACGGTTCATCAGTTTGACGCTCTCCATCTTGCTCAGGCTGATGGGCTCGAAAGACTCAAGATAGGGCTGTATGTCAATCGTTGAAGACATATTCGAACACTTTGACAGAGTAGAGCTTGCCATTGGGCAGGTAGTTGTATTGTTTGGCTTTGGTCCCGTCTGCGTTCCATTCGTACTTGCGTATGCGGGTGGGTTTGTTGTGGTCGTTATATACCACTTCGCGTATCACCTTGCCGGTGACGTCGTCGTACTCGTAGGTTACCCTCTCTCGTTGACCATAGGTGGCGTACTCTATCTCTTCCACTTTGCGCCCTTGGTTGTCGTAGGTGGTAACGTGGTCGAGCCAGCGGGTCTTGCTGCTCGAGTCGGTGTTCCACTCTTTGACGGTGAGGTTCTTGCGTTTCTCGCGTTTGGCAAGGGTCTCAGGAGAGAGCATCGATTGTGCTCCTATGCTCAGGCAGAAGAGCATGGCAGATATAATAAAAAGAATGCGTTTCATATCAATAGGTCCTTGAGTCAATAGGGTTTTATATTTCATATTACCATCGTCCTCCTCCGCTGTTTCCTCCGCTATAAGAGGAGAGCGATACGCTGCTGCCTCCGCTCACTGAGGCTCCTACGCTGCCCATGCCGTTGAAGCAAGAGGTGCCGTTGCTCACGCTCACGCCTGACCGGAGTGAAGGTGTCGAAGGTGTGGAAATCACCATCCCCGACCCACCGCTGCTTGGTGTGAGGAAGCAGAAGATGAGGTCGTTGCCGCTATACAGGGCATACCAGGTAGAGCGGTTCCACGAGCCTTGATAGCATGTCTGAGTGAGGCTCGAGCCGGACTCTAACCCGCCTATGGCGATGACGGTTCCTCCGCTGAGGTACAGTTTCTTGCCGCCCTCGGTGTTAGCGTCGATAGCCACTTCGGGTGAGCCGGAGCAGATGGCATAGACCACACCACCTTTGATATAGCAGTTGCCGTTAGCGTCTAAGCCGTCGTTGCCGGTGGAGTAGGCGCATACATAACCGCCGCTGATGGTCATGTCGCCTGCCGAGTTGATAGCATCGTCTGACGACTGTGCGTAGATCTTACCTCCGGTGATGGTGAGCGTAGCTTTGCTCTCTATTCCTTCGGGGGCTGAGCTGCTACTACTGTTGCCTCCCCAGCCGCCTTGACCGCCGGGACCGCCTCCTTGTCCGCCGGGACCCCATGCCGGAGCCCAACGCTGCGACGACGAAGAGCCGGAGCAGATGACGGTGATATCACCACCGCTGATGGTCATGTCAGAGACCGACTTGATACCTTTGGCGTCAGAGCCGGAAGTCTTCACATTGATAGTGCCGTCGCTGATGTTGATACTGCCCAGCTTGGCTAATATACCTTTGCCATCGTCGCCGGTGGTGGTGACGGAGACAGAGCCTCCGGAGATAGAGATGTTGCCCGCCTGACTCTTGATTCCTTTGTCCACCGAGTTGACAACGATAGTGCCGTCGCTGATGTCGATGTTGGAATAAGCAAGTATGCCCTTGTCGCCTGCTGAGGTGATGTTGACCGTGCCGCCGGTGATGACGATAGAGCTCGTGTCGCATTGCATACCCTCGTTGGCTGCTGTGATACTCAGACTACCGTCGTTGATGATGATGCCGTCGTTAGAGTGTATGCCGTCGCTGCCGGAGGCGGTCAGTGTGAGTGAGCCTGAGCGCAGACGCAGGTAGTCGTCGGTGGCAATAGCATGCTTGTAGTTACCCTTGACGCTGAGCGAACCGCTACCCGAGATGAGCAGCTGCCCCTCTGAGAAGAGGGTGGCTTTCTGATCTTCGTCGGACGAGAGATAGCTGCTGCCGTCGCTCAGACTGTTCTGCCCGACAAGCACTACATAGCAACTCTTGTGACCTTGGTTGTTGATGGCAGGACCATCGTTGTTCTTGATGCTTACGCCGTTGAGCTTT
>CAMHOK010000156.1 GCA_946186735.1 uncultured Bacteroidales bacterium | reverse complement strand
GGGAATCGAACCCGGATCTAAGGTTTAGGAAACCCGTATTCTATCCATTGAACTACAGGGCCTTCGTCGCAACAAGCTCGGAAGAGGAAAGAAGCTGTGCTTCTTTAAATTCCTCGCTGTTGCTCCTCTCAATCAAAAAAGACACTTTTTTGATTGCAAAATTAAAAACAAGCTCGGAAGAGGAAAGAAGCTGCGGTCCTATTCGTTTCGGAAGAGGAAAGAAGCTGCACTTCTATTCTTTTCGGCTTGCAAAAATACATAATTTATTCAACATGGCAAAACCAAAACAAAAATATTATGCTGTTTGGGTGGGCAAGACCCCCGGCTTATACCTTTCTTGGGCTGACTGCGAACGCCAAGTCAAGGGCGTCGAAGGTGCAAAGTACAAGAGCTTTAGCACCAAAGAAGAAGCCGAGTCGGCTCTTGCCGGACCGCCCGACGAATATTTCTCGAAGACCCTCTCACGCCGAGCACAACAACACGAGCTCAGTCTCTTGCCCGAAGCCCTCAGACCACGCTTCCCTTCTATCGCTGTCGATGCCGCTTGCTCAGGCAACCCCGGACAGATGGAGTATCAAGGAGTGGACGCTGAGACAGGCAAACCCATCTTCCACCAAGGACCTTTCCTTCACGGAACCAACAACATCGGTGAGTTCCTCGCTATCGTTCACGCACTCGCTCTGCTCAAGAAGTTAGGGCAAGACCAACTGCCCATATACTCCGACTCCATCACCGCTCAGAGCTGGGTCCGACAACGACAATGCAAGACCAAGCTCAAGGTCAACGAACAGAACAGACCGCTCATGGATATCGTGGCTCGAGCAGAGGCTTGGCTACACAACAACACCTACAACAACCCTATACTCAAATGGCAGACCGACAAGTGGGGAGAGATACCCGCCGACTTCGGCAGAAAATAAAATCAACTTCCGAAAAAGAACTCCCCTCCTTACCAAGGAGTGGTCAAAAATAAAATCAACTTCCGAAAAAGAACTCCCCTCCTTACCAAGGAGGGGTCAGGGGTGGTTCAAAAACCTAACAGCGAAGCGGTCTAACAGCGAAGCGGTCTAACCTCTAACTAACATCTATCAACTATGGACATTTTTCTCATCATCATCGGCGCCCTTTGCCTGCTCATCGGCATCGTAGGCTGCATCGTTCCCGCACTGCCGGGTGTTCCTTTGGCATACATAGGTCTGCTGGCACTGCATATCACCGACCGTGTACAGTTCTCCACATCATTCCTACTTATATGGCTCGCTATCACCGTGCTCGCACAAGTGCTTGACGCTGTCGTCCCGCTATGGGGCACCAAACAGATGGGAGGCAGCAAAGCCGGCGTGTGGGGCTCCACCGTCGGACTCGTCCTCGGACTCTTCGTCGGACCATGGGGCATAGTGCTCGGACCCTTCGTCGGGGCCGTCGTAGGAGAGATGCTCGCAGGAAAAAAGACAGGAACAGCACTCAAAGCCGGCATAGGATCGTTCATCGGACTGCTCACCGGGACAGTGCTCAAGCTGGTATGCTGCGGTATGATGACTTACTACTTCATCGCCGCGTTAGTATAAAGATTTAGACCACTACGCTGTGAGACCGTTTCACTGTGAGACCGCTACGCTGTTAGACCGCTGCGCTGTTAGATGTTAGACCCGCATGGTCTCCCCCTCCTTCCCCTGGAGGGAGGGGGTGAGGGGGCGGGAGGGGGTAGATAGAAAGACCGCTGCGCTGATAGAACGTTTCACTGTTAGAACGCTGCGCTGTTAGATGTTAGACCCGCATGGAGCTCCCCTCCTTGCGAAGGAGGGGCAGGGGTGGTAGATAAGATCGACCACTACGCTGAAAGAGCAAAGAATAAAGACCAAATAAAACCAAGACATCATGAATCTGCAAATCATCTTAGATTATCTCAAGCAACTCATTGCTAACAACAACCGTGAGTGGTTCAACCTGCACAAAGACCTCTACCTTGAGGCTAAGTCTGTGTTCGAGACCTTCACTGAGCAGTATATCAACCGTATGAGTCTCCTCGAGCCCGAGCTGGGTGCCCTCACCCCGCAAGAGTGTGAGTGGCGTATCTATCGCGACACGCGTTTCTCGCCCGACAAGACACCTTACAAAGACCATTTCGGAGCTTTTCTTGCTCCTCACGGTGGCAAGCGTAGTCCGTTCGCAGGCTATTATATCCACCTCACACCGGGCGGTTGCATGTTCGTCTCAGGCGTGTGGGGACCCGACAAAGATCTGCTCACCGCCCTCCGACAGTCAGTGCTCGACAACTACGACGAGTTAGAAGACATCTTCTCTGCGCCCGAGTTTCTTAAGTATTTCAGCGGGTTCGACACCTATTATCAACTCGCACGCACACCCTTGGGCTTCCCTCGAGACTTCAAGCACGACGACTGGCTGCGACTCAAAGCCTTCACCCTCACACACCACCTCACCGACAAGCAGGTAGCCGACCCGCATTTCATCGACCTGCTCCTCGACATTTCCGCTGCCGCCAAACCTCTCAACAACTTCCTCAACTATACCGTCGAAGAAGTGAAAGGCTGAGATGAGAGGTTACCTGCCACTGCTGCCGAGAGCACCGAGAAACGTGTACCTCGTAGCGGCGACAGACAGCGCATACAGTCGCGCATGGTAGCACCGGTGGTCACCACATCGTCAACCAGCAACACATGCTTGCCGCGCAGACTCTCTTTATCACTCAGAGCGAAGATATCACGGGTGTTCTCCAAACGCTCTTCTTTCGACAGCCGAGTCTGTGTCTGATTATCTATCACTCTGACTAACGAGAGTGTGTCTAACGGCAAGCCGCAGGCACGAGCTACTCCCCTCGCTATCAACTCCGACTGATTATACCCGCGCTCTCGCTCTTTGTTCTTATGCAACGGCACAGGCACCACCACATCCATACCTTCGAAAAACAGCGGGTTCTGACGCCTCATCTCCTCTGCCGCCATCCTACCTATCCACTCGCCTATAGACGGACGAGAGAAGTACTTGAGCGAGTGAATGAGACGGAGAACCACCGAGTCGTCGTCATAGAAGCACCAAGCAGCACCGCGCTCGAACTTACGGATATCCGCAAACAACGCCTCTAACTTATTATCGCGCATACGCCCATGCTCAGTGAGTGTGAGACGAGCCAAACACTCGTCACACAACACTTCACCTCGCGTCAGCACCTTACGGCACGACTCACAATAAGGAGGATACAACAAGTCGAGAAGGAAAGAGCTACTCCTCATACCATGAAGCATACATGGCATAGTTGTGAGCAATCTTACGATTGATCTCGTTGGTCTGCTCAGGGTCGGCTTTCTTCAAAAACTTAGCAGGCACACCACCCCACACCTCGTATGCGCCTATCTTCGTTCCTTTAAGCACCAACGCACCGGCTGCCACTATAGCACCCTCGCCAACCTCTACATCGTCAAGCAACACACTGCCCATACCTATCAAGGCATAGTCGCGGATATGAGCACCATGGATGGTTACATTATGACCCACCGACACATAATCGCCTATCTCTATGGTCGATTTCTGATAAAGAGTATGCAAGACCGAACCGTCTTGTATGTTGACATGATTACCTATACGGATACTGTTGACATCGCCGCGCAGAACGGCATTAAACCATATCGAACAACCGTCACCTATAACGGTGTCGCCAACGATAGTGGCATTCTCTGCCAAGAAACAATCGTTGCCTATCTGAGGAGTAAAACCCCTCACTGATTTGATCAAAGCCATGTTTGTAAGTGAATATTTTGTTGATTGTTTGTTGAATGTTCGTGCAACTCTCACAACGAGAACAGACTCTCTCACAACGAGAACAGATAATCCAGAGCCTCTTTTATCTCCTCCTCTGTGCATGTTCGGTTGATATAAGCGTTACCCACTTGTCGGAGCAGGGTGAAGTTGATCTCCGAGGTCGAGAGGTTCTTCTTGTCGTGCCTCATGAGCTCTATCAGTTCGTCCTGCTCTCGGCACGAGCAGACGGGCTTGCCGTAGTAGTGATAGAAGAGCGGTAAGCACTGCTCCAACACTTTCTTGTCTAACCCTAACTTCTTCACCGACAGATACAGCTCGGCTATCAGTCCGTAGAACACGGCATACCCGTGCGGCAGCATCTCACCCTTACCCTCGCGCCACTGCTTGAGCGACATCTCCTCTAAGGCATGACCTATGGTGTGCCCCAGATTAAGCGTCTTTCTCATGCCAGTCTCCGTCGGGTCTTGCTCCACTATGTAGTTCTTTATCACCAAGCTTCGCTTCACTATAGCCATCAGTTCCGTCATGTCCTGACGCTCTATGTCGTAGGCTAACACTCGGTTGAGCTCTAAGGGTGAGGAGATAAGGGCATGCTTGAGCACCTCAGCATAACCCGACAACAACTGCTTGACAGGAAGCGAAGGGAAGAAGTCGGGACA
>CAMHOK010000155.1 GCA_946186735.1 uncultured Bacteroidales bacterium | reverse complement strand
CATGTTGTGGACCTGCCGTGACGACGACATGACTTCGGGTCGCACCGACGACCAAGGTGATGCTCTGCTGTTCAGTTATCGCGGAGGCTATCAGCGCCCTAACTCGTATTGGGCACTCAACAACGCATGGATAACACCATACGAGATCATACGCACTTGTAACTCAGCCCTTGATGCTCTTGACAGGTATGCAGAGAACATCGCCGTGGGAACAAGCGATTACGAAGACTATCTGAGCTATCGTGGAGAGGTCGTTACCATTCGCAGTTGGGCATATTATATGATGGTCACTTCTTTCGGCGATTGTGTCCTTCTTACCGGCAACGATCAGACGCGTTTCGTACGCTCTAAGAGAGAGCATGTCATCGAGTATGCTCAAACGCAACTCGATTCCGTCATCGTTCACATGAAGCGTATGCGCCCCGATCAGATGGTGCATAAAGGAGCCTTCACCGCCTTCACCGCCGAAGCTCTTGCCGCACGCTTCGCACTGCTCACCGGCGATTATCAAAAGGTGGAGACATATACCGACGATATCATCAACAATGGCGGGTTCGAGCTCTATGCCGACTACTATAACCTCTTTAAGATCCCGGGCAAGCTGTGTGCAGAGAGCCTCATGGAGGTTCAGTGCTCTGACTTCGGACTCGCCACCGGCGACTATATAGGTATCGACCAGTGGTTTAACTGTATGGGAGCCTCGCTTACCGGCACCGTCTCAGGACAGCAGGTGAGCATAGGAGGATGGAACTTCATGCAGTATAATCAAGCCTTCCTTACATGGGCACAGTCACGCGGTGAGACCATACGATTAGAGACCAGTTGTCTCGTAGGCGGACAGAAGACGCGTGAGAACTTCGACATAGGCGGCTCGGCTATATACAATGGTAAGGCTTATATCCCATATAGTCAAATGACCGAAGGCTCAACCGAGTGGGGGCGCAACAATAACGTGCGACTCATCCGCTATGCCGAGGTGTTGCTCATGAATGCTGAAGCCAAGGTGCGCAACGGAAAGAGTGGGGACGATAGTTTTAACCTTGTGCGTACTCGTGCCCTCATGCCTACGCTCACAGGCGTTACCATCGACGATATCCTCGATGAGCGCCGTATGGAGCTATGCTCTGAGTGGGGACTGCGCTACACTGACCTCGTTCGTACCGGACAAGCTGCTCAGGTGCTTAATCAGCCGTCTCTTGTGCGCGATTTTGCTAATGGAGAGTGGACAGAACAGAAAGCCTATTGGCCCGTACCCGGAACACAACTAATGAACCTGCCCGACCTCGCTGAAGACCCCGAATAAGAAAAAGAGTAGTAGAAAACAGAGAATGACTATGAAACAGCTCTTTTATATTTGCTTGATGCTCCTGCTTGTAGCGTGTGGTAATCAGCCTGCCACCAAGCCTTCTAATCAGAATAAAGACAACCTGAGCGATAGTGCTCTTTTAGATGAGATACAGAAAGCACATGCCGACTATATGATCACCGGTGCCGAGCCTAACTCGGGTATGGCATACGAGCGTATTCATGAAGACGGCGACTATGGCTACGACGACCCTACCATCATCACCACAGGCGGATCAGGGTTCGGCATTGCCGGACTGGTTGTGGCTATCGATCGCGGGTTCATCTCACGACAGCAAGGAGTGGAGCAACTCAAGAAGATAGTGAGTTTCTTGTCTCGAGCCAACCGCTTCCATGGCGTATGGCCACATTGGCTCTACCCCTCAGGCAGAGTGTGTCCGTTCGGACAGAAAGATAACGGAGGCGACCTGGTGGAGAGCTCTTTCCTTATGCAAGGACTGCTTATCGCACGACAGTATCTCAATGCTGAGGACGCTACCGAGAAAAAGCTCATCGATGATATCAACAGCCTCTGGCACGCTATGGAGTTCGACTGGTACACGCGTGGCGGACAAGACGTTATCTATTGGCACTGGTCGCCTGACTATGGCTGGGAGATGAACTTCCCGTTGCAAGGTTATAACGAGTGTATGATCGTATATATCCTTGCTGCTGCCTCGCCTACTCATAGCGTACCTGCCGACTGTTATCACAAAGGTTGGGCACGCAACGGAGGCATACGCTCAACGGCCACAGCCTACGGCTACCCGCTTGTGGTGAGGCATAACGGAGCAGAGACAACAGGCGGACCACTCTTCTGGGCACATTACTCTTGGATAGGACTATGTCCTATCGGGCTCACCGACCAATATGCTGACTGGGAGAAAGCGGTTAAGAACCATGCTCTGAGCAACTATGCCTATTGTGTGGAAAACCCGAAGAACTATGTCAACTACTCTGACTCGTGCTGGGGGCTCACTGCCAGCTATTCCGTTAACGGCTACTCTGCTCATGCCCCGAACAACGACCTCGGGGTGATCACTCCTACGGCTGCCTTGTCGAGCTTCCCTTACACACCTGAACAATCGATGGCTGCTGCCAGATATTTCTATCATCGTAAGACTCTTCTGTGGGGAGACTATGGCTTTTATGATGCCTTCAGCACTACAGCCCGTTGGTATCCGCACCGCTATCTGGCTATCGACCAACTGACCATCGCTCCCATGATAGAGAACTACCGAACAGGACTCTGCTGGCAACTGTTCATGTCGTGTCCCGAAGTGCAAGAAGGGTTACGAAAACTGAACATCAAATATTAAATCATACCTTATGAAAAAGATTTTTCTATTATCTCTCATAGCGCTTCTTTGCTTCTCATGCTCTAAGAAGAGCGCCAATTCGGATGAGCAGATGAACCGTTTCGTTGACTCGCTGATGAGCTGTATGACGCTCGAAGAGAAGCTTGGTCAACTCAATCTGCCTGTTACCGGAGATATCGTTACCGGTCAGGCTCAGTCGAGCGATATAGCCTCACAGATACGCGAAGGTAAGGTGGGTGGACTGTTCAACCTCAAAGGAGCCGATCGTATCCTCGAGGTGCAGCGCATAGCGGTAGAGCAGAGTCGTTTGGGCATACCTCTGCTTTTCGGTATGGATGTGATACATGGTTATGAGACAGTGTTTCCTATACCTCTTGCCGTAGCATGTACATGGGATACGGAGGCTGCCGAGACCATGGCGCGCGTGTCAGCCAAAGAGGCAACAGCCGATGGTATATGTTGGACCTTCTCTCCTATGGCTGATGTCAGTTGTGATGCTCGTTGGGGACGTATGTCGGAAGGGTTTGGTGAAGACCCGTGTCTGGTTTCAGCCATGGCAGCGGCTATGGTCAGAGGTTATCAGCAGTCGTCGCTCGCCGACTCGCTCACGATGCTATCATGCTTGAAGCATGTGGCACTATATGGTGCGGTGGAGAGCGGTTTGGAGTACAACAACGCCGAGATGAGTCGCTATCGTATGTTCAACGACTACCTGCCGCCTTACCGTGCTGCAGTAGAAGCCGGTGTGGGGTCGGCTATGGCCTCTTTCAACACCATCGAAGGCATACCCGCCACTTGTAACCGATGGATACTGACCGACCTCATGCGCGACACATGGGGCTTCAAGGGTTTTTATGTGTCAGACTATACCGCCGTACAGGAACTCATCAAGCATGGTGTGGCAGCCGACAAACACGAAGCGGCTGTCCTCTCACTCAAAGCAGGACTGGATATGGACATGGTGTCAGAAGGACTACCTATGCTCAACGACGACAAAGCTTTGATACCATATATCAATGCCGCATGCCGACGCATCCTCGTGGCAAAGTACCAACTCGGACTCTTTGCTGACCCTTACAGATATTGTAATATCAACCGTCGCGGCACCGATATCTTCACTCAGGAGAACCGCGATGAGGCAAGACGAGTGGCTCGTGAGTCGTTCGTGCTGCTGAAGAACCGCAACAACCTTCTGCCGCTTGCTAAGAGTTCAACTATTGCCCTCATCGGTCCGCTTGCCGATACCAAAGCTAACATGCCGGGCACTTGGGCAGTGGCTGCCACTCCTTGGCGCTACAAGACGCTCAAAGAAGGGCTCGAGGAGGCTGTACAAGGACAGGGCCGACTCCTCTATGCCAAAGGGTGCAACCTCACCTACGATGCCGAGCTCGAAGGCAGAGCTACTATGTTCGGACGAGAGATGCGCGACCAACGCTCCTCTCAGCAGATGCTCAAGGAAGCCGTGGAGGCAGCAAGAAAAGCGGATGTCATAGTGGCTGCCATGGGAGAGTCGTCAGAATATTCGGGAGAGTGCTCATGCCGCACTAATCTGGATATGCCCGATGCACAACACGACCTGTTGGCAGAGCTCAAGAAGCTCAATAAGCCCATCGTCCTGCTTAACTTCTCAGGCCGCCCCGTGGTGCTCAATTGGGAAGCTGAGAACTTAGACGCTATCATGCAAGTGTGGTTCGGTGGTAGTGAGACGGGTGATGCTGTGGCTGATGTGCTGTTCGGCGACTATGCTCCTTCGGGTAAGCTTGCCGCTGCATTCCCACGCTCGGTGGGACAGATGCCGATGACCTACCGACATTACAG
>CAMHOK010000154.1 GCA_946186735.1 uncultured Bacteroidales bacterium | reverse complement strand
TACAGCAGATTATAAATACAGACTGTAATCTCGCTACCATTAATTTTACCACGGCTCAACTGCGAAACGAAATCACCGCAACACCATATACGTCAACTGCAGGAACCACTGCCGGAGATGCATATATCTATATGGAAAAACAGTGGGTAAGAGTAAAAGATGGTTGCTTGACAGAACGCACAGATGGCTCTGGCACACATTATTATGCCAACCCAAGCGATGCTATTGAAGTAGAAGACAATAACGATCATGCCTACAAAGACAAAGCCACCGGTACTCGCTTCTTCATTTTTGCAGAAAAACCTCTGAGCAATGCAAGTTGCGTTTGGTGGGAAGCAAC
Organism: uncultured Bacteroidales bacterium; assembly: GCA_946186735.1. Classification (GTDB taxonomy): domain Bacteria; phylum Bacteroidota; class Bacteroidia; order Bacteroidales; family Paludibacteraceae; genus Colicola. The sequence goes on along the minus strand of CAMHOK010000154.1, from coordinate 4,165 downwards.
AAAAACAACCATTAATGGAACAACTTATTATGTTGCCAACCAAGAGAAATACGATAACTTCGGAACACACTTCTATTGGGATGAGTCTGCCGGATATTGGAAACCTTATTATGTCACCGTTACGTGGAAACAAAGTGATGGCACCACCATTGATACCTATAGCAACGTACCATATGGGACACGACCTATTTACAATAGTGCATCACCAACCATACCTAACACAACTACAACAGTTAAATATGCATGGATAGGATGGACAGATGATTCGAACAATTTCTATGAACGGGACGGCGAAATGCCAATCGTTACAAGCAACACAACTTTCACAGCTAAGATAGAGGAAACAAAAATACAGTATCTCATCACCTTTAAGAATTCTGATGGTTCACCTCTTGAAGCAGTGTTATGGTCGTCTGGCGAAACGCCATCATATAGTGGTGGTACACCAACGCAGTCATCTACGGCATCAACAACATATACTTTCTCCTCATGGAATCCTCAAATAACTGCCGTTTCGGCTGCTAAGACCTACACCGCTCAGTACAGCGAGACGACTCGTCAGTACGATGTTACTTTCCTCGACTACGACAACACCGAGCTCGAATCAAAGAAAGTCAACTACAATACCCCACCTACCTACTCCGCCTCAACACCTGTTCGTACCGACCCGAGTGATTACTACGAATATACCTTCAGCGGTTGGCAGAACCAGCAGACAGGCACCACCGGTCTTGCTGCCGTAAAAGGCGACCAGACCTACGTGGCACAGTACTCCCACCACCGGAAGTGGTTCTACGTTACCTTCGTTGACTATAACGGAACAACTATTACAACAAGCAAGGTGCTGCACGATACCCGACCGACAGCTCCTGCCAATCCGAAACGCGAACAAGATGCACAATATACCTATTCGTTCAGCGGATGGGCTGTAAGCGGCACAACGACCCCGCTCTACAGTGCATCTAATATACCTATTGCGACCGCCAACATCACTTACGTGGCTCAATACAACGCTACTCTGCGCTCCTACGATGTGCGCTTCTTCAACTACGACGGCACGCAGATAGGCTCAACGCAGACACTCAACTACGGAGCAACGCCCACAGAGCCTGACCATGCCTCGTTTAGCAAACCAAGCACAGCCGAGTATGAATATATCTTCTCCTCATGGGACGACATCATACGCGAAGTAACCGGTGCTAAGGACTACACCGCACAGTATCTTGAGCAGAAACGCAAATACACTGTTACCTTCTATGATGAAGATGGTACAACCGTGCTCAACAAAGCGGACAACAACAGTGCCATTTATCAGGTAGAGTATGGTGCTAAGCTCAGCGAGACACCTCCTGAGCCTACCAAGGCAGCCACCGCCCAGTACACCTACGTCTTCGACGGCTGGCTGCTCAGCGGCACAACCGAACCGCTCATCTCATCAAGCGAGCTCAAAACCAACAACTCGTATGCCGTTACAACCAATACCGCTTACGTAGCACACTACCGCGAAGAAGCCAACAGCCACACTATTGCGTTCTACAACACCTATGCTGCTACGCCTAAGTTGGAAGAGAAGCCCGTTGCGCACGGCGAGATACCCGAATATACAGGTACCACACCTGCAAGAGAGCAAACAGCAGCATACACCTACACCTTTGTCGGATGGATTGACTATTCGGCTGAAGAGGCAAGTGCTACACCATACGTTACACTTCCGGCGGCTACTGCGGACGCTTCCTATAAGGCTAAGTTCACCGCCCAAAAGCGCTCTTACACCGTCAAATTCTACAATGAAGACGGCACTCAAGAATTGCAGAGCGGGTCGGTAGAGTACGGAACCGTACCTACCTACTCCGGCACAACTCAGACCAAGGCAAGCGACGAGGAATGGGACTACACCTTCGACGGCTGGCAAGCCGGCGGAGTAGGGGAAGTCTATTCCACCCTGCCCGAAGTTACAGGTAACGTATCATATACAGCCCACTTCAACCCGACTCACCGACACTTTGTTGTAACATTCAAGGATGAGGATGGTATAACCGTCCTGCAGACCCTCAGCGGAGCGACGGCTGTAGAATATGGCACCACACCAACCTACACCGGCTCTGATCCTACCAAAGCTACCGACGAGGACTACACCTACACCTTCGCAGGCTGGAGCCCCGCACTCGGCAATATCACATCCGACGCCACCTTCACCGCCACCTACACGCCTACCGAGCGTTTCTATGGTGAGGAGTATAAGCTCGACATAGTGGAGTGGTCGGCCAACGGCGCTAACCAGTCGATAACGCTCAACATGAACAACTACTCGCTGCCCACCGTGAAGACCGAGTGGACCGTTCAAGTGGGCAACCGCAGCTTCTACAACGCCGTCTATAGCCGTGTATGGAGAGACAACCGCACCCTTGTCATCAACAACCTCACACTCACCCCGGGCGAGTATATCGTCCTCAAGGTGCGCGGAGCTGAGGATGCGTGCGTGAGCCGCCTTGCCTACACCGTACCGTATATCTATAACGCTAACGCCACCCTCACAGCACAGGGTGAGATGGCTACCACCTCCACCCTCTGTGTGAACAATGGTACACTCACCATCGATGCCGACATCACAGCTGACCAAGTGCTCGTCTCGCCGGGCGCCTCACTCACCATCAACGCCGGCAAGACACTCACAGTGAACAAGACGATGTTGCTGCGCACCACTCCGTTCAGCCCGGCTGTTCTCCTCAACAACGGAACGCTCACTCTCGGCGCAAGCGCACAGATGTACTACTCGCGTATCATGAGCAACAACTCGCAGTCGTATCAATGGGGTCTGCCCTTCAGCGTTGACCTCACCAAGACACGCTTCAGCAACGGCACCAACGCTACGCAAGGTCGCCATTTCGGACTGATGTACTACGACGCTGTGTCGCGTGCACAGAACGGAAAGGACGCCCTCAACTGGGTTCTCTACTCCTCCACCACGCAGCAACGTAACACCGGCTATCAGATGATAGTAGGCTCGCCTTATTACTTCGAGATATACTTCCCCGTTGACTACTCCACCCGTCAGACCGATGGAGCAGAGATAAACGTCACGGCTTACGGTGAGGAGAGCAACAGCGCCAACAACCGAGGTTGGAACTACATCGTCTCGCCCTACACCCATGTGTTCAACTGCGGCACACCGGCAAAACCTGAAGAGGCACTCAAGATCTCGGTACTCAACAGCGATAACGAGACCTTCACACAGTATGTGCCCACCACTATCCAACCTGCCATGCCGTTCTACTACCAAGCCGAAGAGACGGGCACGCTCAAATTCACCTCAGGTAGCCTCCGCAAGCTCGCACCCAGACGCATGAGTATTTATAACCCGAGCAACGACGTACCCACACAATGGATAGAGCTGCTCTTCGGTAACGTTGCCGATGAGCTCGACAAGAGCAATGCCGACATAACCAATATCTATCTCCACCCCACTAAGTTCAGTGCCGAGTATGAGTTAGGCTACGACGTGGCTAAGCTCTCCACGCAAGGCGCACGTCCGCTTCTCTGGGCGAAGACCGCAGCAGGCGACCTCGCTTTCGCTGCTCTGCCCGACAGCCTCTGCCAGAACCTGCCGCTTACCGTGTCAGTACCCACAGAGGGACTCTATACCTTCGCTCTCAACGACAACGACTACACCTCGCGTATCGACAACCTCATCTTGCTCGACGCACAGACGGGCACCGAGACCGACCTCAGAAGAGACACCTACACGTGTCTCGTAGAGGCAGGACAGACAACAGCTCGCTTCTTCCTCATCGTCAAGATGAAAGAGTCAGACATAGCTACCGATACCGACAACATTGATGAGAAGAGCTCTATCGAACGACCAGTGAAACTGTTCATCGACGGATATATCTACATCCTCATGCCCGACGGCCGCATGTACGACGCCGTAGGCAAGAGAGTGAAGTGAAAAATGAAAGGTAAAGTTGAAAAGTGAAAAGTTGAAAATTGAAAAGTTGAAAAGTTGAATCCGCGAATACCCCCACGCCACCTCACCGCAGATGACATAATGAAATTAACCGCAGATTTAGCAGATTTATATAGATTTATACAGATTTTTTTCTTCTTTATATCAGGTCTTGATTGGCTACGCCATGACAGATGACACAGATGATGATAATGGAATTTC
>CAMHOK010000153.1 GCA_946186735.1 uncultured Bacteroidales bacterium | reverse complement strand
GGCACCTATTCCAAGCCGACCAGCGCGAACACCAGCGCAGGCGATACTTGGACGTACATGCAATCCCTGACAGAAGACACCTATAAATGGACTCTTGCTTCTGAGGACGGCTGTTTCACAACCCGAAAGACAGGTGACACCAAGACTTATGTACACCCATCCGACTGGGTGGCAGTAGGTTCAGTCAATGCCAACCACGCTTACCCGAGCGAGGACGGTACCCGTATGTTCGTCAATACCGAAGCAGCAAGCACGTCCGCAAGTTGCAAATGGTGGGATGTGAACAAGACACCCGAAGTAATCGACGGCACAACCTATTATGTGGCTAACAACGAGAACTTCCCCAACTACGGCACATACTATTATTGGGACAACTCCACTTCCTATTGGAAACCCAAGAAGATTACTGTTACGTGGCAAAACGAAGACGGCACGAAGATAACCAACGGCACCTATGGTGATGAGTATAGTTTCAACACCTCGCCGCAGTTCTATGGTGCTAACCCCAAGAAAACCTCTACGGCAATAGAGAAATACGACTGGATCGGTTGGCGCGACGCAGAGGGTAATATCTACGGCAAGAATGAAACCATGCCGCGTGCTACAAGCGATGTAACCTACACGGCTTATTTCAACACTACCAAGTACCAGTACACCATCACCTTCAAGAACGACGATAACTCCGACCTCTGGGCTGGACTGGTGGATGCCGGTACAACGGGTGCGGAACTGCAAGCCCTGTTTGAGCAGAAATACAACGAGAAAACAGGTTATACCGTGCCTCAGAAAGCCCCGACGGTGGACAAGGTATTTACTTTTACCGGTTGGAACACAACGCTTGCTACCGTCACCGCTGCGGCTACCTATATCGCGAACTATGGCAGTACCACACGTCAGTACCATGTTACGTTCTATAACTATGACGCTGTGTCGGTATTATACGAAGCCGATGTGAACTATAACACCAGCCCTGAATATCCTGATGATGCCGTAAGACCGTTCCGTGCGAACACCTCCGCTTACTCATACAACTGGACGGGATGGCAGCAAGGTGCAACGACCTATACCACCTCTGCTACCCTGCCGGTAGTGAAGGGTGATATATCGTATATCGCTACCTTTGAGCAGACAGAGCTGAAATACCAAGTCTTCTTCAAGCGTCAGGATGGTTCGATTATCGACGCGCCGTTCTTTACCTATGAACAGACACCGACTGCATTCCCTGCCAACCCGACAATGGCTTCAACAGTCAGCACCGACTACACCTTCCGCGAGTGGTCGCCTGCTACACTTGTGCCGGTAACGGAAGATGGTAAGGTATATACCGCTTTCTTCGATGAGTCACCACGCAAATATACAGCCCACTTCGTTAATTATAACGGAACGACACTCAATGCCGACCAAACAATCAACTATAACACCGTTCCAACATTCACCGGCACTGCACCTATCAAACCAAACGACGCCCGTAACTCCTACGTGTTCAGCGGCTGGGCTTGGACAGCCGGTGACGGATGGGAAGCAGGCTCTATCGCCGCAGGCGAAGCTTTCCCTGCTATCAAGGGCAACATCACCTTCACCGCGCAATTTACCCCGACACTCCTCCAGTTCGATGTGATTTATCAGCGCGAAGACGGCACAGTCATTGATTCGCAGAAGAAGAAATACGGAGAAACAACTACGCCTCCTTCAGTTGACGTCTACCAAGACCAGCAATGGACTTACACGTTTGCTGGCTGGACACCGTCCGTTGTTTCCGAAGTTACTGCCGATGCAACCTACACCGCTACTTTCAATAAGACCGCGAGAGAATACACCCTGTCGATAGCTGTTGCAAACACGGGTTACGGTACGGTAAGTCCCTCTTCAGTCAGTGCCCCCTATGGAGCAACCGTGACAAAGGACGGAAACGTACTGAAAGTGAACGGAGCAACAGTAGCGACAGCTACGTCTGCTGCGGCTACTGCGCAATATACCTACACTTTCGATCATTGGAACAATGTACCGGCTACGGTGACAGGCAATGTGGCTAATATCGAAGCGGTCTTCACTTGCACTGTAAACCAATACGATGTTACTTTCGATATGAAAGAACATGGTAGTGCTATAAGCAAGCAGACAAAATATTATGGAAGTAAGGTGGACAAACCTGCAAACCCGTCTGAGGCTGGATACACTTTCGTTGGATGGTACAAAGAAGATGCATGTACCAATGCATGGGACTTTGCTTCCGATGTGGTAACAGGAGCTACCACACTCTATGCTAAATGGACTATCGTTTCTTACAGCATTAGTTACGCTCTTGATGGCGGTACGGTGGCTTTGGATAACCCTGCTACCTACAATGTGGAGACTGCTACCTTCACGCTTAACAACCCTACCAAAGATGGTTATATTTTCCTCGGCTGGACTGGTAGCAATGGTGAAACACCTGAAACCGAAGTCAGCATTGCCAAAGGCTCAACAGGAAACAAGTCTTATACAGCACATTGGACTCCGTCTGAACAAGGTGACCCGCTCGATATCGTCGATTGGGAGGTGGACGACTCAGGCATAGTGACAGCTGTCACTCTCAATATGAACGGTTACACCTCTGCCACGGCTAAGGCTAACTGGAAAGTGCGGGTCATAGGTATCGACAAGACCTACAATAAGGACGACCGCGACAACCGTGACCTCAACCCCGCACAAGACCGCACTATGCGTATCGACCTCTCGTCGCTCAACCTCACAGCCGACGGCACGGTAGCGATAGAGGTTCTGGGTACGGCTGACGCTTTAGAGAGCCATCATAACTACCGCATACCGCATATAGTAACCCCCAACACGCCACTCTCGGGAACGACAGATGAGAGCATCGTCTATGTGCGTGCGGGCAAGCTCACCCTCAATACCGACCTCAAGGTCAAGAAGATGATCGTCTGCCCGGGTGCCGAGCTCGTGGTCAACACCGGCACGACGCTCACCTGCACCGACCTCGTGCTCCGCACCGAGGCTTACTCATCGGCTATCCTCACCGACAACGGAACAATCATCGTTAAAGAACAGACCTATTACACACGGCGTGTGGCAGATAAGATCAATACCTATCCCTTCGGTCTGCCTTTCGATGCTGTCATCAGCGATGGCAAGGAGAGCAAGGTGAAGCTGTCGAACGGAGTGGAACTGACCCACGGCACACACTACGGACTGCTCGAGTACAATGGCGCTTTGCGTGCTGATCAAGGCAAAACTAATGGTTCTCACTCTAACTGGCAGATGCTCACCACCACCACCACACTCACCGCAGGCAAGGGTTATCAGTTGGCATCTACCTCGCGGTACTACTATGAGCTGTATTTCCCTGTTACATATAAGAAGACCACACCCTCACCTGACCGCACCGTGAGCGTGAGCTACCACACCGGCAATGCCGGAAAGATGGCAGCCGGCTGGAACTACCTCGTATCGCCCTACACTCATGTGTTCAACTTCGGCGAACCGGCAAGTCCCGAAGAGGCACTCAAGATAGCGGTGCTCAACAGCGATCACGAGACCTATGACCAGTACGTGCCCACCTCTATCTTACCCGCCACGCCGTTCTTCTTCCAAGCCGAAGAGACGGGCGAGCTCGTCTTCGATGCCGACGGACTGCACCACAACAAGAAGAGTGCACCACGACGCATGGGTATATACAACCCGAGCAACGACGTACCCACACAATGGATAGAGCTGCTCTTCGGCAACGCTGCTGATGAGCTCGACATCATCAACAACGCCGACAGAACTAACATCTACCTCCACCCCACTAAGTTCAGTGCTGAGTATGAGATAGGTTACGATGTGACTAAGCTCTCCACACAAGGTGCTCGTCCGCTCTTGTGGGTGAAGACCGTGGCAGGCGACCTCGCTTTTGCGGCACTGCCCGACAGCCTCGCACAGAGCCTGCCGCTCACCGTATCAGTACCCGCTGAGGGCGCCTACACCTTCGCTCTCAACGACAACGGCTACACCTCGCGTATAGAGAACCTCATCCTGTTCGATGCACTAACGGGCACCGAGACCGACCTCAGAAGAGACACCTACACGTGCCTCATCGAAGAAGGTCAGACGACAGCACGTTTCTTCCTCAACGTCAAGATGAAACAGCAAGGCATCACCACCGAGGTGGATGAGTTAGGCAAGGAGAGCGCTGTCGATCGACCCGTGAAGCTGTTCATCGACGGATACATATATATCCTCATGCCCGACGGCCGCATGTACGACGCCGTAGGCAAGAGAGTGAAGTGAAAAATGAAAGTTGAAACGTGAAAGGTGAAAAGTGAAAAGTTGAATACCGCCCGCCCCCTCACCCCCTCCCTCCAGGGGAAGGAGGGGGAGACCATGCGGAGAAAACGTCCAATATAACCTCTAACAGCAACGCGGTCTAACAGCGCAGCGGTCTAACACCTAACAACACCTAACAACACCTAACAACACCTAACAATACATGGTCTGTTAAAAACTAAACTAAGGTACAACAAAAACAT
>CAMHOK010000152.1 GCA_946186735.1 uncultured Bacteroidales bacterium | reverse complement strand
TAACGAAAATCCCTACGGGATAAGCTGGTTATTATTTATGTGTGTTGGGGGCTATTAAACGAAAATCCCTACGGGATAAGCTGGTTATTATTTATGTGTGGGGGGTGGAGCGGTATCTTAATTAAAACAAGCAGATGCCGGAATGGGCACCTGCTTGTTTTCAGATATTGACGAGAAGTTAGAGTCCCATAGCAACAGACATATCGGCAACCATAAAACTACCCAGAGTGTAAGCATAGCCCTCTCTCTGCGTCATTGTTGCCTCGCGCTCTTCTGTTGGTCTTTCCCACATACAAATATACGTAAGACCAGACATAGATGTTGCCGAAGTAAGTGCATTTCCTTGCTCCATAGCCCCAACAGCCTTGGCTTTAGCTATAGATGCGACATATTCTTCATGTTTCTCATAGACTTTAGGCTCACCACCTTCAACACCAAGTTCGCCTTGCCACCGTTTCATTATTGCGTTTTCAGGCATCGAACTGTATAGTTTGTCGCTGATGTCGGTGTAGGTAAGATTGATATTGTCGTTAACGCCTGCGATGAGTACAGTCTCAAAACCTGCAACCTTGTCATTGAAGTAAAGAACCGCTGTTGTAATAACGAACTGGCCTTTTGCCAAGAGGTTCTTGAGATATTTTTGCGATTCCTCTTCGGTCATTTGATCTGCGTTTTCAGGCATGTTATACGCATAGGTAACAGAAAGGAAGTCGCCTTCTTCAGCCTTGATAGCTTTCAGTTTTTTGGCAGGAGCCGAGATCACTTCTGGGTTTTCGATTTTTTTGAAGCCTGCAGCTACAAGCGATTTCTCCACGGAGGCAAGGTCTTGTCCGAGAAGATTGACAGCGTCGGTGGTTACCGTCGTTAATGCTTTTTTGTCTTGAGCGGGTGTGCCTGAACCGTTAACCCCACCATTGCCATTACATGCTACGAGTGCTATCGCAACCATAGCCATCAAAAAGAGTTTTTTCATAATAGTGTTAATTAGATGTTTATATTTGCGAATGAATTACAAGATGTCATCTCGATGACAAAAGTACTACAATTATTCGACATAGCCAAATCTTCGGCATATTTTACGGCGAAAAGCTACACTTTTGATAGTTTATGCCTACTTTTTTCGCCTGCCGCGTGGAGGCAAGCACGGATGTGAAACGTGTGTGCCTGCCGAGAGTGAAACCATCCACCTCGGCAGCGATGATACGGGACTTGTCTTCCATCAGACGAATGAGCGGAAGGAATATCTCGTACGACACTCCCAAACCGGGAATAAGAAGTAATGTCGGGGCTTGTTCGTTGCCAAAGAGTTGGAAATTCATATCACCAAACCAGCGGAATAACTTTAGACCGAACTTGTTGTTTATATTCTTTATAGCCTTTCAGGTCGCGTTCGAGGACCTGCTCTTCGTTGCGGATGCGGAGCGCAATGATAGGCACATACAGCAGCATGACCAAGAACGCCCACGGCGAACCGAGCACAAGCGGCATACTCAGAAACAGCAGCAGCGTAGCGGCATACATCGGGTGGCGCACAATACCGTAAAGACCTGTGCTGACCACCTGCTGGTCTTGCTGCACCTCTATCGTCCGCGAGAGCCATACGTTCTCGCGCATCACCTCGGCATAAAGCGCATAGCCCGCTACAAAAAGCACGGCAGCAGGGCATATAGTCCACTCAGGCAACATGTACCAACCGAAACGGTAACCCAATCCGGCAACTACGAACATTACAACAAAAATCAGGCCGCTCAGAGCCACCACCCGTTTCTGCTCTTTTTGCTCCTCTTTGGCGTTCAAGCGTCTGCGCAGCAGTTCGGGCTGATTGATCATAAGCCAGACACCGGCAATCAGCATCGGCACAAACAAAAGACCGAGAAGCCACCATGCCTGCGGGTAATCGAGCGTACCTGCAGGCACAAACAGCAGGCAGCCTACCACAACCAGCCCGACCACAAACTTCGTCAATGCCTGAAACATAAGTCTGCCTTTGTGAGATTTAATTTCTTTGGTTTGCATTTTTAATTAATTAAGAGTATATAGTTTAGTTCATGTTTTACACCAAATCATTATGAATCAGCCTCTCATTTTGGCAAGTCTTTGTCATTCAGATACCCATGCGTCTGATAGTCTATTCCTGCTTTATGTGCTTGCCGCATGGCGGTATGGTGGTCGAGCAGGTATGTCCGCCCGTCCTTGACAAAGCGTCTGCCGGTCTGCTTGAACATAAAAGCGATGTTATTGGCGATGCACTGCTCGCGGATATGCAGCACCCACTCGTAGCGACATTCGCGCGCTTCCATGCCCGACTCGCCGCCTACTGTCACCTGTTCAAGCCAGCCGCCTTGCAGCCACTCGCCGAAGTCGATATCTGTCAGCAGCGGCTCGCAGATAAGGTGCTTATGCTTAAGCGGCAATGCCTTGAAAACAGGCATACGCTCGTCTGTTCGCACTTGGTTTTCCATCGTGCAGCAGATAATGACATTCCCCCACCCTTCGCCCCAGTCTTCGGGCAAGCAGGCAGCGATGCGCTCCGGACGTTTCGTAACGATATAAAAGACAAGGTCAGGTCGCAGCCGCATCATCTGCCATGCATCCTCGCGCCACGGGTCAGCCTCTTCGATGAAGAAATCCGAAGAGAAGCAGGTGAACACCGTCGTGCCCGATGGTATCTTGTATTCGTGCTGCCTGTTGCGCTGAATAGGTAGGCGAAAAGCTGCCGTCTTGCGGACTACATTGCTGTCGATCGAATGCTGACTGTCGCGCCGATAGACGTAGCAGTAGCGGCAGCCTTCGCTTTTGCGGTGGCACCCATGCCAGCAGTTCCATAACGTAAGAGACATAATTCGGTAGTTTTATCAGCAGCAGGTTCGCGTCTTTTTCAGTTGCTCTTTCCTTGCCGACGGGATAATCTGTTCGTGGTAGAAATAGTTAGTAACCACCGGCAACTCGCCATGCCGGGCACGGACAGTATCATCATTACGGACATAGCGGAAACCGGTCACCGAGCAGAAGAAAGCCTCTTTGCCGGCATACTGACCGCGGTCGCGTATGGGTGTCCAGTGCTTAACATCAATGAACTCGCCCCACGGCTCCGGATGGTTGGTAAAACGCTTCATGAAAGAAGCATAACAATACTTGCAGGCATGAAAGCATCCTACGTAAGGATTAACGGCAAAATCACCTATCGGCAAGTTTGTCTTACTCATGATATCCTTGACATCAATATCTTTGATCGTTATATCCATAAGAACAGAGTATGTTTGGCAATCATTAGTATTATCATCACACTGTTTGACCTAACTCGTATGCCTCTTGCAGTTTGGGGTTGTCGGCTATCTCACGCGGTCCGTTGACGCCTCCGCAGAAGAGGTGCGCCTTGAGTGAGCAACGCTCATAGCAGTCGATCCAGCCCTGCAGACCGCTTTCGGCACGCTCGGGCACGAACGGTTCGTCCTCAGCAGCCGTGGTCAGCAGATAGATATCACGGAAACGATAGTCCTTCGGGTACATGGCGTTCATGCGGTCGATGAGCGTCTTCATCTGACCCGACATCTCGTAGTAATAAATCGGCGTTGCCCAGCACACAACATCAGCGCCCAGCACCGACTCCATGATTGCCGGCACATCGTCTTTGAATACACACGCACCAGTCTCCTGACACTTGAGACATCCGATACAAAAGCGTATCTCCCTGCCTCGAAGCGAGATGAGTTCTACATCATTACCTGCGGCTTTGGCACCTGCAGCAAACTGCTCTGCCATCGCATGACTATTCGACCCGGCACGCAGTGAAGTCGAGAGAATAACTACTTTTTTCATAATTTCAGAAATTGTCTGCAAAATTACTGCTTTTTTTGCGAAATATGCAAACACAAATCGCAGAAAAGTATGTCTGATTTCATGTAATTGCCCGATTTAGACTGTTTGTGTGAAAATTTTTAGCGGTTTTAATTTTATGCAATTTTGCAGCGCAATTCCGAAATTGCATAAAAAATCAGACATCAATATGGAACTACAAATCTACATTGTCATGGAATGTCTCAAACATCGTTTCAACCAAGGCAAGGAAGGCAATGTCTATTTCTATCGGGATAGTAATGGTCAAGAGGTGGATATATTGGTCAAAGAGGAAGGCCAACTGACAGCGATTGAAGTGAAATCTTCCATGACTTATCACCCGGATTTTGCCAAGTCATTGAAACGTCTGCCGGAATGGACGAGTACTCCTATCAAACGCCGTGCCGTTGTTTATGGCGGAGATTTCGAGAATACCGCCGGCGATATATGGCTTCTGAAATACAATCACATAGAGCAGTCGTTTAACTAACACACGGGCGACTCATGAGCCGCCCGTGTGTATCTTTTGTACTTTGTCGCTTTGTACTTTGTCGCTTTGTCACTTTATTTGACTTCGAACGCGTAGTAGAAGTTAACGCCGAAATCAAGCGGATCCTCATGTATTTCCACATATTCTGTCACCTCGCCATTCAGTATCCGAACAATATGTTATTTTAAAAGTGCTTCTGCGTCAATCGTTACGCAATTGATAATGCAATAAAGATATTCTTCCGTCTCTTTGCGTTCCGATTCATCCATGTTGATTTCCGGGAGGAGAGCGAGAATCTCTGTGGCTGTTTGC
>CAMHOK010000151.1 GCA_946186735.1 uncultured Bacteroidales bacterium | reverse complement strand
GTGAACGAAAGAGAATCTGTTTCATCTGAGAAATCTGTGGTATCTGTGGGAGATTTCATTATGGCATCTGTGGGAGATTTCATTATCACCCGCCCCCTCACCCCCTCCCTCACGAGGGCGGGGGAGACCATGCGGCGGAGCGGTCTTTGGTCCTTCAGTGCAACGGTCTTTGTTCTTTCAGTGCAACGGTCTTTGGTCTTTCAGCGGAGCGGTCTTTGTTCTACCACCCCTGCCCCTCCTTATCATGGAGGGGAGTGCCATGCGGCGGAGGGGTTCAACAGTGCAACGGTCTAACAGCGGAGCGGTCTTTGCTCTTTCAGTGCAACGGTCTTTGCTCTTTCAGCGGAGCGGTCTTTGCTCTTTCAGCGCAGCGGTCTTTGTTCTTTCAACGAAGCGGTCTAACAGCGGAGCGGTCCGGCGTCTAACCGCCGGGTTGGTTGATCTGTTGGAGGAGGGTGAGGGCGGAGGTGAGGGTGGGGGTGTTGTTGATGATGACTGAGCGGCGACGGGTATCTTTGCTGAACTGACAACGACGCGGGTTATGCATGACGAAAGCGATGACCTTATCGAAAGTGTCGGACTGATAATAGGGTGAGTCGGTGTTCTGAGGGAAATAGAGGATGATCTGTCCTTTGCGCAGCACCACTTTCTCTATGCCTAAGCTCATGCACAGCCACCGCATCCTCACCACGTTCATGAGCTCTTCTGCCTTGTCGGGCATGGCGCCGAAACGGTCGATGAGTCGGTGTTGGAACTCTTGGAGCTGTTGCTCGTTGGTTAGTGAGTCGAGCTCTCGGTAGAGTGCTATACGCTCGGAGACAGACTCTACATAGTCGGCGGGCAGTCCGAGCTCGAGGTCGGTCTCGAGCTGTGAGTCGCTCACCCACTGTTGGTTAGCTGCTGCTACGGGTGTGGCGGAGCTGTCGTCGGTCTCGAGTCCCTCCTCCTCTCTGAGCTCGATGACCGCCTCTTGGAGTATGCGTTGGTAGGTCTCGTAGCCGAGCTCGGCGATGAAGCCCGACTGCTCGGCACCGAGCATGTTGCCTGCTCCTCTGATGTCGAGGTCTTGCATAGCTATATGGAAGCCTGAGCCGAGCTCGGCGAAGGTCTCGATAGCCTGCAGTCGTCGTCGGGCGTCGGGTGTGAGCAGCTCGTTAGCGGGTGCTATGAGGTAGCAGTAAGCCTTGCGGTTAGACCGTCCCACTCGTCCGCGCAGCTGGTGCAGGTCGCTCAGTCCGAAGCGGTTAGCGGCGTTGATGATGATAGTGTTGACGTTAGGTATGTCCACGCCCGACTCGATGATAGAGGTGGCGATGAGGATGTCGTAGTCGTAGTTGATGAAGTCGGTGAGCACCTGCTCTACCTGCTCGGTGGGCATCTGTCCGTGTGCCACGGCTATGCGTGCCTCGGGGCAGAGGCGTCTGATCTTCTTCTCGATGACGGGCAGTGTCTGTACGAGGTTGTTGATGACGAAGACCTGTCCGTTGCGTTGCAGCTCTAAGTTGATAGCCTCGCGTATGATATCCTCGTCGTCGGGAGTGATGAGCTCGGTGTCGATAGGATAGCGGTTGGGTGGTGGTGTGGTCATGACGCTCAGGTCGCGTGCTCCGAGCAAGGAGAACTGCAGGGTGCGAGGTATGGGTGTGGCGGTGAGGGTGAGGGTGTCGATGTTGGTGCGGAGCTGCCGGAGTCGCTCTTTGGTGGCGACGCCGAACTTCTGCTCTTCGTCGATGATGAGCAGTCCGAGGTCATGAAAACGCACCTGCTTACCCACGAGCTTATGTGTGCCGATGATGATGTCTATCTCGCCTCTCTCGAGCTGTTGAAGCACCTCTTTGGTCTCTTTCTGCGACTTGGCTCGGCTCAGGTACTCCACTCGTACGGGCATGTGCTTGAAGCGTTCGGAGAAAGTGTTGTAGTGTTGCAGAGCGAGCACGGTGGTGGGCACGAGCACTGCCACCTGCTTGCCGTCGGTAGCTGCTTTGAAGGCGGCGCGCATAGCTATCTCGGTCTTGCCGAACCCCACATCGCCGCAGATGAGTCTGTCCATAGGCACCGCCGACTCCATGTCGTGCTTGACATCGATAGTAGCTTTCTGCTGGTCGGGCGTGTCTTCGTAGAGGAAAGAGGCTTCCATCTCGTGCTGGAGATAGGTGTCGGGCTGGAACCGGTAGCCTTGCTCAGACTGTCGCTGAGCATAGAGACGGATGAGGTCGCGTGCTATATCCTTCACTTTCTGCTTGGTGCGCTCTTTGATACGCTCCCACTGTCCGCCGCCGAGCTTAGAGATATGCGGTTCGGAGCCGTCCTTCCCTTTGTACTTACTGATACGGTGGAGGTTATGTATCGACACATAGAGCACATCGTTGTCGCGGTAGAGCAGCTTGATCATCTCTTGTGTGCGTCCTTGAGTGGTCATGTTGACCAGTCCGCCGAAGCGTCCTATGCCATGGTCCACATGCACCACATAGTCGCCCACCTGCAGCTGGTTGAGCTCTTTGAGGGTGATGACGGCTTTGGAGCGTCTGACCTGTCGTGCGCCTGTGGAGACGCGGTGGTAGCGCTCGAAGATCTGGTGGTCGGTGAGCAGGAGGAGGTGTGCGTCGGCGTCGTCGAAGCCCTCGTGGAGGGTGGGGTTGACGGGCGTGAAGCTGTGGTCGAGCCCTAACTCGCTGAGGATAGCCTCTATACGGTCGGTCTGCTTGACGGAGTCGGAGGCTATATAGACGCGGTAGCCCTCTGTCTGTTTCTGCAGCAGGGTGTCTCTGAGGAGCTCGAAGTTCTTATGGAAGAGGGGCTGCGGTGTGGTATGGAAAGCGAGGGTGGTGGCGTTGTCGAAGAGACTCTTGGGGCTCATCTCGATAGTGGTGAGCTGTCCGTCGAACAGGGGCTGCCACAGGTGGGCGGTGTCGCTGAGCGAGGAGCTGACCTGATAACGGACGAGGGAGAGGTCGTCGCTGAGGAAGAGGGTGTCGGAGGGCAGGTAATGACTGAGGGCGGTGGTGGTCTGCGTGGTGGTGGAGGGTTGGCAGATGATGTTGACCTTGTCGATCTTCTGCTTAGAGAGCTGCGTCTCTATGTCGAACAGACGGATGGTGTCTATCTCGTCGCCGAAGAAATCGATGCGGTAAGGGTACTCGTCGGAGTAAGAGAAGACATCGATGATACCTCCTCGCTGCGAGAACTGCCCGGGCTCGTACACGAAGTCCTGCTTGACGAAACCCTCGCGGACGAGCATGTCGATGAGTGCTGACTGCTCTATGTGCTGGTTGACGGTGAGGCTGATGGTGTGCTCGGTGAGGGTGTCGGCAGCCACCACCTGCTCGGCTATAGCGTTGGCATAGCTGACGATAAGCAGGGGCTCAGAGGAGCTGTTGAGGGCGCTGAGCACCTCGGTGCGCTGTATGGCATAAGCCTCCTCCACCTGTGTCTGACGCTTGCGGTAAGAGGTGGGGAAGAACTTAATAGGTGCGGTGGTGTCGTCGTCGGGGCACTCGGCTATCTTCCTCAGGTCGGCGAGCATATACTCGGCCTGTTCTTGCGAGCTGAGTATGAGGAGCATGGTGCGTCGGAGCTGACGGAAGAGCTCGGAGATGAGCAAGGGCTGTGAGGCACAGCGCAGAGCGGGCAGGAGCAGGTGTTGTTGTTGGTGTTGGCGCAGCAGACCGAGCAGAGCCTGTGTCTGCGGGTGGGCGGAGTAGAGTTGGTAGAAGTCTTGAAGTGTCATGGTTAGTCGTTTTGCTCGTCAGAGATAGTGGTGGTGAGTCCGTGTCCGGGCCACACCTGTGTGTCGGGCGGGAGGGTGAAGAGGTGCTGTAGCGACCGGTAGAGCTGCGAGGGGTCGCCTCCCGGGAGGTCGGTGCGGCCGTAGCCATGTTGGAAGAGGGTGTCGCCGGAGAAGAGCAGATGGTGCTGCTCGTCGTAGAAACAGACACTGCCGGGCGAGTGTCCGGGCGTGTGTATGACACGGAGCCGGCAGAACCCGAAGTCGAGCTCCTGCCCATCGCTGAGCGGAACGAAAGAAGGAGGGGCTGGCTCATCCCAGGGTATGCCGAAAGCCTGAGCCTGCTCGATGAGAGAGGTGTAGAGCAGCTTGTCCTGAGGGTGGAGCATGGGCGTGAGCCGGTACTGCTCCTGCACGAAAGCGGCACCGAAGAGATGGTCGAGGTGGGCATGAGTGAGCAGGTGCGCCACAGGCACCAGGTGCTCCTGCTCGATGAAACGAGCGAGACGCTGCTGCTCCTGCTGCGTGAAACACCCCACATCGATGAGCACGGCGCTGCGCGGAACACTGAGGGCGGCGTCGCTGCTGTGCGGAACACCGAGGGCGGCGGCGCTGTCGCTGTCATCGTAGAGCACATACGTGCTTACACGGATAGGGTTGAAATAGAAAGTACGGATATGCATCTTACACGGATGGTTTTTACACTGTTCTTTTCTGTACGAATCTCACGAATTACACGAATCTCTTTTTCTACACGGATGTTTCTTACACGGATGTTTCTTTTTAACGAACACGGACTCTCACGGACTCTCACGGATTTTTTTCTGTACGAATCTCACGAATTACACGAATGTTCTTCTGTTTCTCTTTTTTTAACGAACACGGATGGGCACGGAGGTTACACGGATTTTTTCTGTACGAATCTCACGAATTACACGAATGTTCTTCTACACTGCTTCTCT
>CAMHOK010000150.1 GCA_946186735.1 uncultured Bacteroidales bacterium | reverse complement strand
GAAGTGAGCTTGCAAGCGGTTGTTGAAGTTGTCGATATTGGCAACCACTGCTTCTTCGAGCAGGATAGAGATGTCGTTTGTGAACGAAGGCTGACTGGCACCGCTGGCACCACCTATGCTCTTACCCGTATATGCATCTTTGCCTTCCATGATATAAGTGAGAGTGCGTTTGGGTCCCTGCTCTTTCACATCCCAGGTAAGGTCGATGATGATGTCAGCTTTAGCTACACGCAGGAGTCGATCAACGGCTGTCTCGGCTAACTCGTTTCCGTTCTTACTCGTGATAAGGTTAGCCTCGGCTGTTTGCTGAGCAATGATCTTTGTTTGTGCCTCCAAGTCTTTGAGTTCGAACCCACGCTCACGCATCAGGTCGTTGATCTTAGAGATAACCAGCTTGAGGTCAACATCGTTCTGCAGAGCGGCTTGATAATCGGGCACTACCATCTCCGTTCCTTGGTTATCAATCTTCTGTACATAACCATGCTTATTGCACCACACATCACTGGGTACGACCATGAGTGTAGGTTTTTTAGCCTGCGAGAAAGCCATAAGCGACAGCATAAGGCAGGCTGCCAACAATATAGATTTTTTCATGATTGCTTATTTTAAAATGTTATCATCAATGAGTCGCTGACGGAGTTCCGCACGATAAACCACTACTGTCAACTGAGTCTGCATCTGAGCTTCAGTCTTCTTATATCTGGTTGAGAGTGTGCGTTCCTGCTTGCGCGAACAATATTTCTTATAATCTCCTCCTTTGTCGAAGAATGCGTTGAAATAGTCGGCATATTTCTCTTTTGCATTAACCTCCAAGAGGAGCGGTCGGAGAGTACCGGTGGTGGTGGGTGCTGTACCGGAAGCGAAGTCTATCTCGTTGAAGATAACATCATAGACTGCTGTTTTCATTGCTTGTTCGGCAGCATCAATTGCGTTTCTTGCCCTACCCCATGCACGGATAGTATAAGAGCCGTCAAGTTCGGTGGCAATAACCTTACTCTTATAGTCGTAATATGCAGCTGACCTCTGCTGGCCACACGAGCCAAAAAGCAGAGCAGACATGAGCAATGCAACGACAAATAGTTTCTGTGTCTTCATCTTTTATCAGGTATAAGAGTTCAACTTCTTTAATCTATTAGAATCCTTGAGACAAACTGCGGATAACACCTGCTTGCTCGAGTGCTTTTCTGAGGTCGTCTTTCTGAACCGACACTATGACACCCACCTTATACTCTTTTCCCACTTTGATCACTTCTTGAGCTGTTTCGGTGAGTGAGACATAACGGTAGTAGTCGCCTTTGTCGCTGAAAAATTGCTTGAAGAAGTCAGCATATTCAACCTCTACACCCGGATTTTGTGCGAGAGCTCGTTGAGCCACACAGCCGTTCATTGCGGTATAACCTTTGAAGATGATTCCGTGAACAGCGTTTTTCTTACACTGCTCGGCAGCAACCGAAGGTTTTCTCGAATAGCTCCATACCTTAACGAGGTAAGTTCCTTGTACGCCATTGCCGGCACACTCAATCTCGTAACGGAAATGTTCCGTGTCTTTGTCTGCTTTCCTCTTTGAGCCTGCAAAAACGGGCATCATCAGAACAACAGACAAAATAAGCAGAAGGATTTTTTTCATAAGCATTTATTTTGATGTTGTTAATATTAGTCTGAGGTTGATAGGGGCTGGTTTCAGCTATCAGTTGTCAGCTTTCAGTCTCTCGGCATTTTCAGCTATCTGCAGTTGGTCAATCACGCCTTGGATATCTCCGTCCATAAAGGCTGCAAGGTTGTAAATGGTATAACCTATACGATGGTCGGTGATGCGTCCCTGAGGATAGTTGTAGGTGCGGATCTTAGCACTCCGGTCTCCGGTTGAGACCATGGTCTTACGCCGCTGAGCTATATCGTCGATATATTTCTGGTGCTCTTTATCATAGATTTGTGTACGCAGGCGCGACAATGCCCTCTCTTTATTCTTGGGCTGGTCGCGTGTCTCGGTACATTCGATAAGTATCTCTTCGGGTATGCCGGTGTTAGGGTTCTTCCATATATATCTCAGTCTCACTCCCGACTCCACTTTGTTCACATTCTGCCCACCGGCTCCGCCTGAACGGAAGGTCTCCCATTTGATCTCACCTTCGTTGATATGTACTTCAAACTCATCGGCTTCAGGCAATACAGCCACAGTTGCTGCCGAGGTATGCACACGCCCTTGGGTCTCAGTAACGGGCACACGCTGTACACGATGTACACCCGATTCGTACTTCAAGGTGCCATATACATTCTGTCCGCTGACATTAAAGATAATCTCTTTATAGCCTCCTACGGCTCCCTCGGTGAACGATGACACACTATATTTCCAACCTTTTATCTCGAAGTACTTGCAATACATCCTAAACAGGTCGCCGGCAAAGAGCGAAGCCTCATCACCGCCGGTACCACCGCGAATCTCCATCACCACATCCTTCGAGTCTTCAGGATCTTGCGGAAGAAGTTCGAGCTTCACTTCTTCTTCCAACTTAGGAATGAGCGGCTCCAGCTCGTCGATCTCAGTCTTGGCCAGCTGTCGGAGCTCATCGTCTTGCTCGGTGTGATATACATGTTTGGCCTCTTCCAAGTCCTTGACTGCATGCTTGTAGCGTGCTGTAGCCTTGAGCACGCGCTCCAAATCGTGATACTCACGCTGAAGCTTCACATACCGCTGTTGGTCGGCAATAACGGCGGGGTCGGTAAGCATCAACCCTGCTTCATGAAACTTGGCCTCAAGACCTTCTATCTTACTGAGAATATCCATATTATTCAACTATGTCATTATTGCACTTCTCCTGTCTCCGTTATCTCTTTCATGTTGTTCATGAATCGCTCTATTCGCCATTCCAACACATTCCTATACATCTTTTTCGAGACAAAGATAGAGAAGAACCATCCGAACTTAAGGTAAGTGGTTACTTCGAGTCGGCATGTGCTCGGACTCTGAGGCATCACTCTGAAATTGCAATACACCTTCTTCACGAGCGGACCATCGTATTTTATGTTCAACCTCATGTGCCTATTGAAGCCGACCATCGAATCAAGCACTTGTGTCTCAACATTGATATTTTTGAACTTAGGAACACCACCTACATCTATATTATAGACCATGTGGCTGACTCTGTT
The DNA here is from genome assembly GCA_946186735.1 of uncultured Bacteroidales bacterium. GTDB lineage: Bacteria > Bacteroidota > Bacteroidia > Bacteroidales > Paludibacteraceae > Colicola. Next base: position 1,625 of record CAMHOK010000150.1, on the reverse strand, counting down.
CACGGAGTCGAACTCAATGGATTGCAGATTGAGCAGTATGGCATCCTTACTATTCTCTTGTGCTTTCTGACTACGATCTTGAGGAATTTCTTCTGCCTGTTTGCCTGTACCTTTGAAAGCCCAACTGAACAACAGATCCGGATTGGTCTGCAGTTCATACATCAACCTATCAACATAAGGATTGGCCTCATCCACGGGGGCCTTGATTTCTACTGAACAATCGGTTACGAATGCACCTCTTGAGAGTGTTGTTACGATAGCGAGTATTACAAACCCTAAATTCATCTGCTTATGGTTTTCTGTTTTATTGATGTAGTCTACAGGATGTTATCTGCGTTTGTTCAACTGACGCTTGGTCATCATACGCATCATCTTCGAGGTCTGGTCGAACTGTTTGAGAAACCTGTTAACCTCAACGATAGTAGTACCCGACCCTTTAGCAATACGCATCTTTCGTGAACCGTTCATCAGAGCAGGGTTCTCGCGCTCTTCGGGTGTCATCGAATTGATGATAGCCTCTACCGATTTGAAGGCGTCGTCCTTGATATCCACTCCTTTCATTGCTTTGTCCATACCCGGGATCATGCTCATCAGATCTTTGACATTACCCATTTTCTTTATCTGCTGCAGTTGCGACATGAAGTCGTTGAAGTCGAACTGATTATGAGCTATCTTTTTGGATATGCGTCGTGCTTCTTGCTCATCGTATTGTTCCTGAGCTCTCTCGACGAGCGAAACGACATCACCCATACCCAATATACGGTCTGCCATTCGATTAGGATGGAACACATCCAAAGCCTCCATCTTCTCACCGGTGGAGATGAACTTAATTGGTTTCTCCACCACCGACCGAATAGACAAGGCAGCACCACCTCTGGCATCACCATCCAGCTTAGTCAGAACGACACCATCAAAGTCGATGCGGTCGTTAAACTCCTTGGCTGTGTTGACGGCATCCTGACCGGTCATCGAGTCAACGACGAAGAGGGTCTCTTGCGGAGCGATAGCTTTCTTGATGGCTTCTATCTCGTTCATCATCTGTTCATCTACTGCCAGACGACCGGCCGTATCGACGATAATGACATCATAACCATAGGTCTTAGCTCTATCGATAGCTTTCTGAGCTTTCTTTATCGGGTTCGACTCTTCAGGTTCAGCATAGACCTCAACGCCTATCTGCTCACCCAAGACACGCAACTGCTCGATAGCTGCAGGACGATAGACATCGCATGCCACAAGCATCACTTTCTTGCCTTTCTTCACCTTCAGGTAGTTGGCAAGCTTACCGGCGAAAGTGGTCTTACCGGAGCCTTGCAGACCTGAGAGCAAGACTATAGCAGGGTTGCCCTTTAGGTTGATCTCGGTGGCTTCACCACCCATCAGCTGCGCCAGTTCATCGTGAGTGATCTTAATGAGCAGCTGACCCGGGCGGATGGCGGTCAGAACATTCTGACCAAGAGCCTTCTCTTTTACCTGGTCGGTAAAGGTTTTAGCAGTCTTATAGTTAACATCAGCCTCAAGCAATGCCTTACGGATATCTTTCATCGTTTGGGCAACATTGATCTCAGTGATGCGGCCTTCGCCTTTTAGAATCTTAAACGAGCGTTCTAACCTCTCTGATAGAT
>CAMHOK010000149.1 GCA_946186735.1 uncultured Bacteroidales bacterium | reverse complement strand
AAATAAAGTTAAATCAAAGTGTTGCGGAATTAAGGTTTATTTGAAGATAATATTGTAACTTTGCGCACAACAAAATGCAAACAAAAATGGCAAAACATATCATTTATCAGCTTCTGCCGCGCACTTTCGCCAATTTCAATCAGTCGAGAGTGTATAACGGCACTATCGAAGAGAACGGTTGTGGCAAGTTCCGAGACATCAACTCGTCAGCTCTCAAAGCCATCAAGCAGCTTGGTGCCACTCATATATGGTACACAGGTATCCTTGAGCATGCAACAGCCACCGACTACTCTTCTTTCGGCATTGCTCCTGACAACCCCTCAATAGTTAAGGGTAAGGCGGGTTCACCTTATGCCGTCAAAGATTATTATGATGTCGATCCTGACCTTGCCTACGATGTTAACAACCGTATGCAAGAGTTCGAAGACCTCCTGAGGCGCACACATCAAGAAGGCATGAAGGTCATTATCGACTTTGTAGCCAATCATGTGGCACGCCAATATCATAGTGATAAGAAGCCTCTGGGTGTTCGCGATTTAGGTGAGGCTGACCATTCCGAATGGGCGTTCTCACCGCTCAACAACTTCTATTATATGCCCACCGAGCACTTCCGTTGGGGCACCTATTCTGAGTACCCTGCCAAGGCTACGGGTAACGACTGCTTCAGTGCCTATCCCACGCCCAACGATTGGTATGAGACAGTAAAACTCAACTATGGTGTCTATTATGAGAGAGGTGGCGAGAAGCAGTTCGACCCTATTCCTGCTACTTGGTTCCAGATGCGCGACATACTGCTCTTCTGGGCAGAGAAAGGTGTCGATGCTTTCCGTTGTGATATGGCAGAGATGGTGCCCGTCGAGTTCTGGCACTGGGCAATAGAGGAGGTGAGGAGACAATATCCTCAAGTAGAGTTTATAGCTGAGGTTTATAACCCCGCCTTGTATAGGACATTCATCTCTTATGGAGGGTTCGACTATCTCTACGACAAGGTAGGTATGTATGACTATCTCCGAGGTGTTACCTCTAAGAGTTTTTCTGCCGAAGGTATATCTGCTCAGTGGCAAGCTACCGACGACATCCGAGACCACATGCTCTATTTCCTTGAGAACCATGACGAACAGCGTATTGCTTCCGGTTTCTTCTGCGGAGGTGGCATATATGCTGAGCCGGCGATGGTCGTTCTGACCACTCTCGGGACTAATCCGGTGATGATCTATGCCGGACAAGAGCTTGGAGAGAAAGGTATGGATGCCGAAGGTTTCTCGGGTGTTGACGGACGCACCACCATCTTCGACTATTGGGGCGTTCGCTCCCTGCAAGCTTTTGCTAACAACGGGAAGTACGATGGCGCATTGCTCGATGACGAGCAAAAACAACTGCGGCAGTTCTATCAACTCCTGCTAAATATAGCAACGCAGCATCCTGCCATCACTCATGGTCGCATGTTCGACCTCGAGTATGCTCAAGGCGAGAGGTTCAATCGTCGTGAGCAGTTTGCTTTCCTCCGTCAGGCTGAAGACGAGACACTGCTTGTTGTTGTCAATTTTGCAGACAGGAAGATAGACCTTCATGTTAATATCCCTCAGGAAGCACGCGACTATTGCGGCTTGCCGATGACTGATGTTCTACTCACCGACCTTCTCTCAGGCTCAACCGTTGAAGGAACAACGGCAGGTGTTGACTTCACTCTGGGGGCATGGAAGGCGGCTATCTTGAAGATAAACACTGAGAAGAAATGAAAAATATCTTTAGGTTGATACGCTGGCAGAACCTGCTCATGTTGGCGGTAGTGATGTGGCTGGTTGGTCATACCATCGTCCTTCCTATACTCGAAAAGGCTATGTTCGTTGCACTCTTGCCTTGGTATGTGGAGTACATGCTTATCCTCTCTGCCACTTTTATTGCTGCCGGAGGATATGCTATCAACGATTATTTCGACACTAAGATTGATGCTATCAATCGCCCCGATCGCCAAGTCATCAACAATGGTATTGACAAACCCACAGCCATGTTCGTTCATCAAGCCCTCACTATCCTTGGAGTGATACTCGGACTCGTCGTTGCTCTTTTGGTGAGGAGTTGGACGGTGGCACTTATCATCCTTTTCACACCGGGTTTGCTTTGGTTCTATTCGGCTTCGTATAAGCGGCAGTTCATCATTGGCAATATGATGGTGGCACTCGTCTGTGCCCTTTGCCCGCTCTTGATAGCCGTTGCCAATGCAGCCGCTTTTCGCTATCAGTTCGAGGTGATAGTGCCATATACGACTATCATCAAAGATATTTACACTCAGGTGGGTGTGTTCTCTGCTTTTGCTTTCCTCTTCACCCTCATCAGAGAGATCATCAAGGACCTTGAAGATCAGGTAGGTGATAGAGAGATGGAGTGCCATACGCTGCCGGTAGTGATAGGAGAGATGTGGACCAAAGTGGTGGTCACGCTCCTTATCGTTCTTTCTGTTGCCGCCTTGGCACATGTGTATTTTGTCTTCCTTGACGGCACCTTTACATGGTCGTCTCGCACGCTGAGGTATATGTTGATAGGACTCGTCTTACCTCTGCTTTGCGATTTGGTGCTATTGTGGACCTCTAAGCTTCCGTCCGACTATCGGCACGTGCAAGTACTCATGAAAGTGATAATGCTCATTGGTATGTTCTTGCCTCTCGTTATAAATATTTAATTTTTGAGCAATGAAATTGGAATATATTATAATCCTGCTATGTGTCTTAATGGCCATCTTGTGTGTCATACTGTTGTTTTCTCGCATACAGTTTAAGAATTTATATAATAAGTATATTCGCTTGTACGAGCAGAGTATTCAGCAGCAACGCACACCACAGCAATTAGAATATGAGGCATGGATACATTATTTAGAAGGTTGTTACAATAAGGCGCATAATGAAGCACTTGCTCTCAAACCGACTCTGCGCGATGCTTATCTCAAGTCCTTTTACAATAGTATATTTTTTCTGGATCAACCCGATAAGTTATTTACTCTTATCGACGAACATATAGACGGCTATTTTACCAATCTTTCGGCCGATTTTCCTAACTTGTCTCTGAAGAGTAGGCTTCTGATCGCAATGTATTTGCTTAAAGTTCAGGATGCTGATATCATTCTCTTGTTAAATTATTCTCCATTCAGCCTTCCTACAATAAAAATGCGATTGTGCAAGAGCTTGGGTTTGAACCATTCAGCAGAGTTACAATCCTTCCTGTTGGAGCGTATGAAATAAGTAAAGGGCACTTCTAAAAATTGCTTTATTTTGATTTCTAATTTTATCTTGAGCAGATTGATGACTTGAAGGAAGGAGCAATGCGGGCATTGTGACTGAATGCACGTTTACGATCGTTCCCGAAGGGATAAGACGGTCAGCAAGATGCCAAGATAAAATAGAAAGCAGAATAAAAGTGTCCATGTTAAATTATTATTCGGGACAACTAAAACGTGGAATTCTTAGATGTGCCCTAAAATACGACCCACCCTCATTTTTTTATGTTTTTTGACAAATATTTTGGTAATGCACACAAATGTGTATAACCTAATTTTGTAATGTCTAAAAATAACACACTATCATTGTGTAGATTACTACCTTCTTTTGTCTAATATTTTTTTTCTTGTTTATTTTGATAGGACATTGTTTCGCCATACCTTTGCACTCGAAAATTTTCATAACAGCTACGTGGCAAAAACACATTATGTTTAACTTTAATCACAAAATAGTTGTATGAAAAAAGTTGTTTATACCGAATTTCAAACAAAGCTGCCGTTTCGGCGGAAGTGGGTTTATATATTGTATATTACTCTTTTAGCAATACTATGTGTAGGATTGATAGTGTTGATAGGAAACATCTTTCTACAAAAAGACATATTAGATCTTTTTGAATGGATGAAGGCTGTCTTGATTGTTGCTATTGTGATGTTTTTCTTCTTGAGGCAAACAAGTCAAAACATAAAAGTTTATGACGATGGTCGTCTGTTCTTGCCCGGATTTTGGAAACCAATAAAGGTAAATGATATTGTATCTCTTACACCATGTGCTTTGTATAGAAATACAATTTCTATGAAAATGGAAGTAAACAAAAACAACAAAACGAGGATACACTATCTTTCGTTGCATGAGAATGAAGAACAGATTTTTATAAATGCCTTGCTAAAAATCAATCCTTCCATCGGTGTTAATAATCCAGGATATCTGTAAAATGATTAATAGTAATGGCAGTAATCTGTTTAATCTGAACGATCTGTGCCATCTGCATGAGATTTCATTACCTATCCTGTTTTCCGCGCTATTTTAAGTTTTGGGGCAAACGACAGTTGATAATCAAGGTGTTATAATGTAAAAGAGTGTCGTCTTGGGTGCCGCGCTTGGTGTTTTGAGCTGATTTTATTAACCTTGCACTATGTTTGTACGCAAGAAAATAAATCAGGCTCAACTACAGTTGTTATCGTAGAAAAGACAACAATGCGGCGGCAGCGGGTGGTCAAAAACTTTGGTTCAAGCAAGGATGCAACGACCATCCAAAGACTGATTAAGCAGGCAGAGGATTATATAGTTGTATGCGATAACCTATGAATTACCAAAATCAAACATCCGAGAAAAGGTAATGTTGGGTATGTATGAAGAGCAGCGAGAACTATACGACATCATTTTTTCTTCAAAACCCTAATTTGGGTGCCGCTTTGCGGGAAACAAGGGCATGATATGCTTCCTGGCGACATGACATAATTCTGAAAATGTTGATATTTCGAAAATGAGAAGGCATAATATTCATATATTAGTGATTTTGATACT
>CAMHOK010000148.1 GCA_946186735.1 uncultured Bacteroidales bacterium | reverse complement strand
GGTTAAAAAGAACTATCTGCGGTAAAAGAAAACTATCTGCGGTAAAGAAACCATCTGCGGTTAGAGAGTGTTCACTCACCCATCACCTTTTCGCATCTCTTCGGTGTCGAGGATGATGGTTACGGGACCGTCGTTGATGAGGCTCACTTGCATGTCGGCTCCGAAATGACCGGTCTGCAAGGGTATGTGATAGTCGCTGCTGAGCACCTTATTGAAAGCATCGTACAACAGCTCGGCTTGAGCCGGTCGGGCTGCGTTGATGAACGATGGTCGGTTACCATGACGGCAGTCGGCGTAGAGGGTGAACTGCGAGATACTCAGTATCTGACCGTCCGGCAGGGTGCTCAACGGTAGGTTCATCTTTCCCTCGTTGTCGCTGAAGAGCCGCATCTGAGCAATCTTCTTGGCAAGATGTTGCACATCGTTGAGCGTGTCGGTATGCGTAAACCCGACAAGCAGGAGGTAGCCTTGACCTATGCTACCTATCACCTCGTCGTTGACACTGACCGAGGCTTGTTTGACTCGTTGAAGGATGACTCTCATGTTCTTGCTGTTTAATAGAAAAGATTGGACTTTTCACCTTTCACTTTTCACTTTTCACCTTTCCCTTATTTGAGGAAGAGGTCGGGGCTGTTGGTGATGATGGCATCCACATGCTCTGGTGCCGACTCAGGTTGGTCGAGCGTCCATATCTTTATCTCCCTTCCTGCTTGGTGGACGCGACGTATATATTCGTTGGTCGCCATCGAGTAGTGGACATTGAGTGAGCGTATATGTGCAAAGTGTGTATCTAAATAGGTCTTGAAGAGGCTGTCGTTCTCCACCTCTTCGGCAAAAGGTCTGCCCAGCAACAACTCGGTGGGCAGCAGCGGGTCGATAGCATGAACGATAGCCATCGACTCGGCATCGAACGATTGAAAGACGACCTGCTTTTCCATCTTATGTCTCTTCACGAGGTCGATACATAGCTGTTCGATACCCTCGTTATACCCTTCTTTCTTCTTTATCTCCAGCAGTATAGGGCAGCGGTCCTTGCACAGGAGCAGCACCTCGTTGAGCGTGGGTATGGTCTCCTCGGAGGGTGTCCCTTCTTTGGTGAGCAGATGGCATTGGCGCAACTGACTGAGGGTGTGGTCTTGTATGTCTCCCTCGGCATCGGTGGTACGGTTGAGGGTGAAGTCGTGGCATACGACCACCTGTCGGTCGGCTGTGAGATGCACGTCTATCTCGATCATGTCGGCTCCTGTCAGTATGCCTTGCTCGATGCATGACAGGCTGTTCTCCATGCCGAGGGTAGCGCCTCCGCGGTGTGCAACGATAAGGGGAGAGTGGGGTGTGCGTGTGTTGGCGCGATGGCATGAGCTGAGTGATAAGAGTGCTGAGGCAGCAAAAACGATAAAGCAGGCTATCGTGAGCCTTGTGAGATGAGATCTTTTCATGGTGTTATTGTTTTATTTCATGCAACCGGATTAAGCAATTACTTTGCAAAAGTAGCAATTATTTCAAAATCAAGCAAACGATACCGTGCAAAATCGAATAAATATGTAACTTTGCAGCGCTTTAGTCAGTGCGTTGTGGTATAGTTAGGAACGGGATGGGTGAAATGTCATTCTCTCAATAATCGGTAAAGAGTGCTCTGAGGTGGGTGATGAACTCCTCTGCTATCTTCTGTTCGCGGGCGCCTTCTTTGCGGAAAGTGTCTTCACTAAAACCACTCTGCAGCTGTTCGCGGAAGGCCTTTCGTAGGAGCCGGAACTGCGTACGGCGGTCGATGTCGGTCCAGCTGATCCATTTCTCTTTATCCAAAGCCGACATGATACCTTTTATCCTACTGCTTCGTTGTGTATGCTGTTGCAAGTCTGTTGTGATGTAGGCGAGCAGCTTGTCGATAGCTTGCGCTTCGGTGAGTTGTTGGCGTTGGACGAGCGGCAGATAACGCTCCGGCACGTGCATGCGTTCGCGAAGAGTGAGAGCGGGAGCGGGAGCAGCGGGTGCTACTTTGGCTTCGGTAATCTTGTTGAGCAGATCGGCAAACGGCTTGGGTAGAGTGAGCTGTTGTGTCTTGGCGAACGAATGCATGAGGTCGCATCCACACTCTATCACCATGAAGCCGAAGTTGGTCAGACGTCTTACCATCAAGGCTAAGTCATCGTCCCATAAGGCACCCATCTGACGCTTGCCGGCATGAGCCAAGCCTTGCAGTAAAGGTTCACGGAGCTGTTTGTTATAGACAGCACTGAGCAACTCTATGCCGTTGAAGGAGCAGTCGGATAACATCTGCAGCAGTTCGTCGGTAGAAGGAGTCCAGGCTATGACATCGGCAGCTGTGGCTTTTCGGTCAGCAGGGAGGCGGGCATTGAGTTGCTCTAATACCTGCGACAGATAATCGGTCATCAGCTTCTTCATCTCGAACATCTCTTGATTGGTCGCTTCGCTGTTCCAATCGATGGCTTGCGACAACTGATAATAGGCGCTCTCTATGAGTCGTTTGATACCTAACCGCTGTTCGCCGTTGAGGGGCTCTTGCCGTGAGAAAGCGTACGGAAGACCGAGCAGGGCATCCATGAAATCAGCGAGTTGCGGTGCTATGTCGTTTTGTATCTGCTCATTCGACATTGCCAAGAGCGATTCGGCCATTTCGTTTATGCCGTTTTTGTATTTGGCTTTATCAAGACTATTCATAGAAGTTGTTGTTGTAGATAAACCATAAACGCCCCAAAGTTACATCTTTTTGCTTTTTCCCGCAAACTTTCCGAAGAAAATGCAGAAGAATCATGTGTTTCGGAAAGTTAGGAAAGTTAAGTTTGGCGGGTGCCGTATTTTTGCAGTGTCTTTCAGATAAGAGAGGCAGCGTACTCCCGCATGGAGCTATTTTAAAATCACTAAGTACTATGGCAGCAAAAGGTCCAGGTGGTTGGCCCACCAAAAACGGCACGAGCAACAAAAGCGGTGGTGGCAGAAACAACAACCCACCCAAAGGTAAGTAAGGCAGAGTAGGTAGCCTTCTATAAACGACAGAGGGTAACCAACTGTAAGTGAACAGAGAGTGCATCAATATCTATTTGATGCACTCTTGACACATGCCTCCGTAACATGGGTCAAACAAGAAACAAAAAATATGCAATATAGCCATTCAATAAGTTTAGAGTTTGTTCGTCATGTTGTATCATGGCATAATAGAATTATAGTTTCATCCTTTCTAATCTTTCGCGCTCTGCGGCTATTTCTTCCGGAGTAAGAAAAACATCCATTAACAATTGTTCTGCAAACATTTTCGCCATGTCTGGTGTGCAATGCGTAAGTTCGCAAAATTCCTTGTGTGAGGAGTCTTCTTCGCTGATAAGCATAGCCATTTTGCTACGGATATCAATATTTGACATAAAGAGTTCTTTGAGACGCAACAGTTCGAGTTGGTCATTGATAGATTGAGTATCCATGAGTTTATATTATTTTTTTATGAATATGCGTTATTTTACAAAAGGGCAATGTATATTGCTCTCCGGTGTATTTGGGGGTTACTTTCTCCTCCACGATAGCTTGTATTTCAGCGTCATTCATAGTATATGACATGCGGAGATACTTAGGAATTTCCGACTTTATGACACCAGTTAATACATCATTAGAAGGGCGATTGGTTGATAAAAGGATATGTATACCAGCCCTCTCTGCGCCATGTGCTAAGTAGACAATAGGTTTCTCTATATGCCGACCGGCTTGTGCGATAAAATCTGCAAAGTCATCCATTACAACAACAATATATGGTATGAAGAATTCTGGTGAAATAGCAAAAGCGTTGTACTGCTCTATTGAATAAAAACCATTTTGCTCAAGCAAATCTAATCTACGCTGAGACTCACACATTAATGAGTTCAACATATTCTCTGCTGCTGTGCAAGTTGAAATAAGAGACGGTCCGTACTCACCTCCTCGCATGATTGCCAGATATTGAGTCTCTATGCCTAAAAAAACATCGTACTTTTCCATTTTCGAATCAGAGCACATTATAACAAGCTTCATCTCCTCTGGAGTTTTCTCTCGAATAAGCGAAGCAACTATCTCACGAGAATCGGAGCAAGCTAAATGATGGAATTTAGCCAAGTCATAATGCTTTATCTCGCCAGAAGCGGCTATTTTTACTGAGAAAGGAAGGAATTTCTTCTTATCAATAAGTCTTTTGGCAACTTTCGGGGCAGCATAATGAGCCATGTAAGAAACTCTGATTCGTAGTAAATTTTTGATGTCTTCGTCTGTAATAATTCTTTGCAGGCAGATTAGACGAAAAGCAAGATTTTGCTTTATTGCGTCTACTAATTCATTATAAGATTTAGCCTCACAAAACCACTTTTGTTGAGGAAACAGATTTTCAATAAAAACCTTTTCTAATAAAAGGAAAAATGAATCTTTCGTATTCATACGTATACATAATTTAAAAATGCAGCGCGACTCTTTCGAATCACGCTGCAAAAATACTGCTTGATGCTCCCACAAAGTGAAGAAGATTGTAAAAATCGTTATTTTCTGTGCGATTTTATTTGTTCATCTACATATTTAAGACTATCTATTATTAGGTCCACATAAACCTCTGTGCTCATCATGTATCCTGGGTGGTATACGGAAATCACCCAACGATTGCCCCATTCGTAAATCTTTGATTCTATTTTTGGATTTACATCCTTGTTTTCATAATGCTTACATTGAATGAATTCGTTTTTAAAATCCAAGAATTTCTCTGTTCCTCCCAAAATTATAACATTTGGATTATATACTTCAATTTGCTCGTTAATGATATCTTTCCAT
>CAMHOK010000147.1 GCA_946186735.1 uncultured Bacteroidales bacterium | reverse complement strand
GCCCACACTCTCAGCTCTGACGGCTCAAGATGATTTCGACGACCATTGCTCTTCAACCCTTCTGAACCTCATCGCCGACATACCCGACATAACCTATCAAACAGTTGACGGGCGTATCAAAACTATTGACAGGGAAGGATATGTTACATACACCTCCCTATCGTGGAATGGTGAACAATGGAACGACTCAACTTGTATTGACACTATAGATGTCAAAAAGTCGATGATTGTAGGAGCACCGCTTAAGAACACTACCTTTACTCTACATGTCGATGCTTTTGCCCGACAACTCGGCATCAATGTTGACTCTATCGAATCGCCATTATATCAGGCCGTAGCAGTGGAGGCACATCCTACCTCTCTGACCACTGTCAGAGGAACAGAACAAGAGAATATCAAGTCCAACGAGATAGACCGACCCACCGAAGTAACACAACTCTCAGGTTCGGCACCGCTCGACATCCTCTTCACCGCTAATGCTAATGCGCCCGTTGCTCAATATTATAATTGGCGTATATATAAAGGATCGGAATTGATTGTGCAACGCTCAGACCAAGAGCACCGCTATACTTTCGAAGATTATGGCACCTACAGAGTCATACTCGAGGTGAGCAACGATTATTGTAAGGCCGATTCACAACAGATTGATGTGTCAGTCTCGCTCTCGCAACTACGTGTGCCCAATGTGTTCACACCTAACGGAGACGGACATAACGATGAGTTCAGAGTCAGCTATAGCTCTATCATTGAGTTTGAGTGTTGGATATACAACCGTTGGGGCATGCTTGTTTATCACTTCACCGATCCTGCTAAAGGGTGGGATGGCAACATCAACGGTCGGCCCGCAGCAGAAGGCGCTTACTACTATGTCATTCGAGCCAAAGGTGCTGATGCTGAAGCGGGTGCCAAGTATCATAAGGCAACCAAAAAACGACCGGCACAGACCGGAGTCTATCAATTATCAGGCGACATCAACCTCATTAGAGGAGGCAAGTAAGGTCGTCGGTACACATCTCGCTTTTATATAGCCCTATTTTTGCCTTTTGCCCTCAGACGATAAAACATCGGAAAACGAATAAAAGTCCGTTAAATGCAAAATAATTTGTGTTTATCGGAATTTTTTTATATCTTTGCATGCTTTTTCGAGAGAAAGACAAAGAATAAACAAATTAAACCAAAATATGATTGATAACGACAGAATTTTAAAGGTAAACATCGATGAAGAGATGCGTACATCTTACATCGATTATTCAATGAGCGTCATCGTAAGTAGAGCGCTGCCCGATGTAAGAGACGGATTCAAGCCTGTTCATAGGCGTGTGTTGTTCGGCATGAACGAGCTTGGCAACACCAGCGATAAGCCGACGAAGAAATCCGCTCGTATCGTGGGTGAGGTAATGGGTAAGTATCACCCCCATGGTGATAGTAGTATATATGGTACACTTGTTCGTATGGCTCAGCCGTGGAACATGCGTTATTGCTTGGTTGACGGACAAGGTAACTTCGGCTCGATCGACGGAGATAGTCCTGCAGCCATGCGTTATACAGAGGCCCGCTTGTCGAAGCTGGCAGAAGAGATGCTGCGAGATATAGACAAAGATACGGTTGATATGCAGCTTAACTTTGACGATACACTGCGTGAACCAACCGTCTTGCCGACTCGATTCCCCAACCTGCTCGTCAACGGAGCTAATGGTATAGCCGTAGGTATGGCAACCAACATGCCCACCCATAACCTCGGAGAGGTGATTGACGGATGTATAGCTTATATACATAACAGAGAGATCACTATTGAGGAACTGATGCACTTTATCAAGGCTCCTGATTTCCCTACCGGTGGTACAATATATGGCTATGCAGGCGTCAAAGAGGCGTACGAAACCGGACGCGGCAGAATAGTCATACGCTCTAAAGCCGAGATCGAGACCGATGAGCATGGGCGTGAGCGAATAGTCATCTCTGAGATCCCTTATGGAGTGGTCAAATCAGATATGGTCGAGAAAATAGTTGATCTTATCAATAACAAGAAGATTGACGGTATCAGCAATATCTCTGACCAATCAAAACGCGACGTGAGACTCATTATTGAAGTAAAACGCGACGCCAACGCCAGCGTGGTACTCAATAAACTGTATAAATATACTGAGTTGCAGTCGGCTTTCTCTGTCAATAATATTGCATTGGTCAAGGGACGTCCGTGTCTGCTGAATCTCAAGCAACTCATTGTTAATTTTGTTGACCACCGCATGGATGTCATTACGCGTCGTACACGTTACGAACTGAAGAAAGCTCAAGAACGCGCACACATCTTAGAAGGCTTGATCATAGCCGTTGATAATATTGATGAGGTGGTTCGTCTTATCCGTGCCAGCCGTACTCCGGCAGAGGCTCAGACTGCGTTGGAAGAGCGCTTCTCTATCGACAACCTACAGTCGAAGGCCATCGTGGATATGCGTCTGAGTCAGCTCACCGGTCTGCGTATCGATGAGTTGAAAAACGAATACGATGAGATAGAAAAACTCATCCATCATCTCAACGAACTGCTTGCTAACGAAGACCTGCGTTACGAGGTTATCGTCAACGAGCTGCAAGAAGTCAAAGATAAGTATGCTGACGAGCGCCGCACTCAGATATCATACGCTGCCGAAGAGTTCAATCCCGAAGACTTCTATGCTGACGACGACATGGTTATCACCATCTCTCACATGGGCTATATTAAACGCACCGCTCTCACTGAGTTCCGTCAGCAGGGTAGAGGAGGACTCGGAGCCAAAGCAAGCAATGCTCGAGACGAAGACTTCATCGAGTATGTGCATACCGCTTCAATGCACTCCACCATGATGTTCTTCACCCAGATGGGACGCTGCTATTGGCTCAAAGTGTATGACATACCTGAAGGAAATAAGCAGTCGAAGGGTAGAGCCATACAGAACCTGTTGAATATAGAGAAAGGTGATAAGATTCAAGCTTTCATCAATGTCAAAGGTCTGAACGACAAAGAGTATATCTCCAATCACTATCTCGTTTTCGTAACTAAGAACGGTATCATCAAGAAAACCACTCTTGAGGCTTACTCTCGTCCGCGTGCCGTTGGTATCATTGCTATTCAGATGCGCGAAGATGATGAACTCATCAAAGTGTCGTTGACCGATGGCACATCAGAGATACTCATAGCCAGTCATTATGGTAAGGTCATCCGTTTCAACGAAAAAGCTGTTCGTCCTGTCAGCCGAGGCTCCATCGGTGTACGCGCCATAACGCTTGAGGATGAGGGCGATAGAGTGGTCGGTATGGTGGCTGTGGCTAAAGACTCAGACGAGACCATACTCGTTATCTCTGAGAACGGCTACGGTAAGCGCACCGCTCTTGACGATCCGAACGGCGAACCGATATACAGAGTAACCAACCGTGGCGGTAAGGGTGTCAAGACCCTCAACATAACCGAGAAGACAGGCAAACTTATAGGTATCGATGCCGTTACCGACGATGTGGACCTCATGCTCATCAATAAGTCGGGCACCGCTATCCGTATGGCAATGGACTCTATCCGCGTGATGGGACGAGCAACACAAGGTGTCAAACTTATTGAGTTGCAAAAGCGTCAAGACACGTTAGTCTTCGGTTGCGTAGTTCCTAAAGATGAGGAAATGGCTGAGAATCAGGCATCGGCAGAGATTACTGATACACCTCAAGAAGACTCTGGCACGAATGTTGATACAGAAGAGTAAAAAAGACATAACAACGAAATAATAACAACTAACAAAATACGATTATGAGAAAAGTATTATTTATGTTGGCAGTTGCGTTGATAAGCGTTGGCTGCTTCGCTCAGAAGAGCAATGTAAACAAGGCAAAGAACTTGTCTGCCTCGTATGAGAATCCCGACTTTGACGGAGCTCGCGCCGCCATTCGCTTAGCGCTGGAAGACCCTTCAACCAAAGACTTGGCCAACACTTGGTATGTAGCCGGATTGATAGGGTACAAAGAGATGGACTATGCTAATGTACAAATGGCTTTAGGACAGCAATATGACAACAATAAAGTGGGTGCTGCCGTTAACGAGTCGTATGACTATTGGCTGAAAGCCGATGAACTCTCGCAGATACCTAATGCCAAAGGTAAGGTAGATGCTTCTACACGCAAAAACATAAGCACTCGTATGCTTGAGTATTATCAGAAGATGATTCTTATCACCTACGGCTATTCACTATACGAGAATCATGATTATGCTGCAGCCTATAAGATGTTCATGAAGCATCTCGACATCCCTTCGCTGCCCATGATGCAAGATAAGAAACTGCAGGAGCAGATGCCTAAAGATACTCTGTATTACACTTATCTCTATTATGCCGGCCGTTTCGCATATCAGGCTCAGATGTATAATGAGGCAATCAGTATCTTCAAGAAAATGATAAGCCCTGAGGTCAGAGAGGTGGCTCTCCACTCAGACGTAGTCTTCTCTAACGAGTTCCTCTATCAGTGCTATGCCGACCTTAAAGATACAGTAGCTTATGTAGGCGTTCTGCAAGATGCTATCAAGCTCTTCCCCGACGAGCCTTGGTTCATCCAGAACCTTATCAACCACTATATCTTCAGCGGACAAAAAGAGACGGCTATCGACTATCTGACCGAAGCTATCAAAGCTGACCCGACTATCGCACAATATTATCACATCCGTGGAAATATCTACGAGAGTCTTGAACGTTTCGATGAGGCTGTTGCCGATTTCAACAAAGCGTTGGAACTTGATCCTAAGCTGGCAGACGCTCAGGCAGGTCTTGGAAGAGTTTATTACAACAAGGCTTCGAAGATGAAC
>CAMHOK010000146.1 GCA_946186735.1 uncultured Bacteroidales bacterium | reverse complement strand
ATAATAACTATTGGTCGCCGAAAAAATATTTACTCCTTTAAGGAAATTAAATCCAAAATAGAGAAGGAAGATAGCTACTATTGCCAACACTCCCACTTTGATTTCACGACTGTGTTTCATCTTTTTTTACTATTTCTTCTATTATTTATTAATGTCTTATCAATATTCTTTATTGTATCGTCATTTTATCGTCACCGCTCCATTCTATTTTTGCATCTTCAAAGCCTCGGCTACTGTTATCTGCTTGCCGTCTATGAACGCCACAATAAAGCAGTCTTTAAACTTATGTTTCAGCTCGTCGCGTACCTTTTTTATCGATTCGTAGTCAGTTTCTGCACCGTAGGTATATTTATAATACTTACCATCTTTGGTATATTTGCAATTCTTCAGACCGCGGAAAGTAGGATCACCGGCCTTGAGCGGCGATGTTACAGAGAAGATCTGTACCCTATACTCAGGCTTTTTCTTGTCCTTAACTTCTTTCTTTTCCGCAACTTCTTTCTTTTCCGCAGCAGCCTTCTGCTCCTTCACTTCCTTCTGCTCTTTTACTTCTTTCGCCGGCTTAACCTCCTTCTGCTCTTTTGCTTCTTTTACTTCTTTAACCTCTTTCGCTTCTTTCACTTCCTTCACTTCCTTCGCTTCCTTCACTTCGTTCACTTCTTTCGCGGGCTTAACGCTCTGCTGTTCCGACAACTCTTGTACACGCTTTGCTTTCTTGTCAAGCTGACGCTTATAGTTGACGAAAGCCTTGTAGATAGCCTCCGAGATCTCTTTCTTGCCTTGCTCCGAGCGCAGATACTTCTCTTCTTCTACATTAGAGATAAAACCCATCTCTATCAATACCGACGGACAAGCCGACTTATGCAGTACCCAGAAACCGGCTTGACGAACACCACGGTCAGCACGATGAAGCTCCTCACAGAACTGCTCCTGAACCAACGAAGCAAACTGCAGACTCTTCTCTATATATTTGTCTTGCATAAACTCAAACATGATATACGACTCCGTTGAGTTTGGATCAAAACCTTGATACTTAGTCTTATAATCATCTTCGAGCAGGATAACCGCGTTCTCTCGCTTAGCCACGTCTAAGTTCGACTGCATCTTGTCAACACCCAGAGTGAAAGTCTCGGCACCACGAATATTCTTGTTGTCTGCCGAGTTGGCATGAATACAAATAAACAAGTCGGCATTGTGCTTGTTGACAAAATTAGCACGCTCCTGCAAAGTGAGATATACATCGGTGGTGCGGGTCTGATACACAGCTATATCTGCACAGCTATCTTTCAGCAGCTTTGCCACACGCTTCGACACATCTAAAGTCAAATCTTTCTCTCTGACCAGCTTGCCAAGCGCACCCGGGTCATGACCACCATGACCGGCATCGATAACAACGGTGAAAGCATGCATATCCATAGGTAACACACACAAAAACACCGCACATAGCAAAAGCGAGAGACACAACCTCGACAAAAATAAATCTAAAAACCTTGTCTTCATAGTTAGTAGGATAATCTTTTCAAGTACCACTAAGAATACTTACTTTCAATCGGCAAAGATACAAATAAAATGCCAAATACACAAACTTTAGTCTCAAAGCCACAACAGCAGACTCAATAATTTTTAATTTTTCAGAAAAATACTGAGCGCTAACTTAAGTAGGTACGATTTTTGCTTGCCTGACTCAGGAAAAAGCATTACCTTTGCATGCTTAATATGCGTTTTTGTGCAAATACGGTAAATAAGGTAAGAATAGTAGTATCTGCTATTCTGTTTTTCTTGTGTCTCTTGCCCGCATCAGGACAAGAGGTCGTTGTTGATACTCTTCCCCTCATCCTACCCCATGCCGATTCGCTTGTCACCGACTCGCTTGCCGCTGACTCTGTTCGTCGCCCTCGCACGCTTCGTCCCGACTCTGCCTTAATCAGAAGGTCAGGACGCCGCAGCCGCAACGACTCCCTCTCAACACACCGCGACAAGTCCGCCATCGATGCCGAGATACACTATAAGTCCAACGACTCTATAGTGGTCATGGGAAACGGTACGGCATACCTGCATGGTTCAGGTGAGATGACCTACAAAGATATGAGTCTCACCGCCGACTATATGCGTATCAAGATGGACAGCTCTACGCTCTATGCACGAGGAGTGTACGACAGCATCAACGACGAGTGGAAGGGACGACCCGTCTTCTCCGACAAGAAAGATAAGTACGAGACCGAAGAGATGACCTACAACCTCAACACACAGAAAGCCTTTATCCGACATGTGGTTACCACACAAGGCGAAGGATATGTCATCTCAGAAAAGACAAAGAAGATGGAAGGCGACCTGCTCATGATGGCTGATGGCAAATATACCACATGCGAAGACCACAACCATCCGCATTTCTATCTCGCTCTCACCAAAGCCAAGGTCAAACCCGGTAAGTTCATCGCTACCGGTCCGGCTTACCTCGTGGTGGGAGACGTGCCGCTACCCCTCGCCATTCCTTTTGGCTTCTTCCCTTTCACCGACTCCTACTCTTCCGGCATCATCATGCCTAACTTCGGTGACGACAGCTCCCGCGGACTCTATCTCAAAGGACTCGGATATTACTTCGCCATCAACGATTATATCGACCTCGAAGTGCTCGGCGATATCTATACACGAGGCACATGGGCCATCTCCGCTAAATCGCAGTATCGCATGAGGTATAAGTTCAGCGGCAACCTCTCGTTCTCTTATCGCGTGGATGTAACAGGCGAGAAAGATCTGCCCGACTATACACAATCAAGAAACATGCAGCTCCAATGGACGCACACACAAGACACTAAGTCGAACCCATATAGCAACTTCTCTGCCTCCGTCAATTTCTCCACCTCAGGCTACAACCGCTCTAACATCAACAGCTACTACGACCCCGCCCTCAACTCTGAGAACACCAAGCAGTCAACCGTCAACTATACGCAGCGCTTCCCCGACTCACCATGGAGCCTTACAGCCAACGCCTCAATCATGCAGCGCACCAAAGACTCGACCATCACACTCAACCTGCCCACACTCAACATCAACATGGCTTCCATCTACCCCTTCAAACGCAAGAAACCGGTAGGGAAAGAGAGATGGTACGAGAAGATACAAATGCGCTACTCAGCCAACATACAAAACTCCATCACCTGCAGAGAGAACTACCTGCTGCACTCTAACTTCTTGCGCGACTGGCAGAACAGCGTCAAGCACACCCTACCCGTCTCCGCATCGTTCACTCTGTTCAAGTATCTCAACGTCTCTCCGTCGGTCTCATACAACGAGCGGTGGTACTTCCGTCGTGTTGACCAACAATGGGACGACAACATCAATGCCGTCAGACGAGACACCACCTACGGCTTCTATCGCGTGTGGGACGTATCTACATCGCTCAATATCTCCACCAAACTCTACGGATATTTCATACCCAGCCGCAAACTCTTCGGCGACAAGGTCGATCGGTTCCGACATGTGCTCACACCCTCCGTCTCCTTCACCTATGCGCCCGACTGCGACCCCATCCGTCGAAAGATCAATCACCACTACTACGACTCCTACCTCAAGCCCGTGGTCAACAACGGAGACACTATCTACGAGACCGTCAACTACAACCGCTTCCAAGGACTCTCTACGCCCGCACAAGGCTCACAAGGGACACTGTCGTTCTCGCTGGGCAACAACCTCGAGGTCAAAGTGAGAGACGACAAAGATACCACCGGCACCAAACCATATAAGGTCATCTCACTCATCGATAACCTCTCTATCGGAGGTGGCTACAACTTCATAGCCGACTCCATGAACTGGTCTAACTTCTCGCTATCGCTCCGACTCAAGTTCCCTAACAACTACACCATCAACCTCTCCGGAGGGTTCGACCCATATATGTACGGACTCACATCGTCCGGCACACCCGTGCGCATCAACCAACTCTATTGGAACCACAAACGATTCCCATACTTCACCGGCACCTCTTTCTCATTCTCCTACACCTTCAATAACCAAGTCGTCAAGAAATGGTTCGATAAGAAAGATAAGAAGACCGACAATCAGAGCGACCCTAACAACCCCGACAACGCCGACCCCAACCAACTCGGACCCGACGGACAACCGCTCGACCCGCTCAACGACCCCAACAACCCGCGTAACAACCGCAACAACAAAGGCAGCAACACCGAAGACCAAGAAGAAGACGGGTATATCAAAACCGAGATACCGTGGAGTCTGCAGATAAGCTACACCGTGGCATACCGACCCGGAGGGAAGTTCGATTACGAGAAAATGTACTATAAACGCGAATGGACCAACAACCTCTCCATCGCTGCCAGCATCGGACTGGGCAAAGGCTGGAAAGCATCAACCACCCTGTCCTACGACTTCAAAGCCAAGAAGATGTCGTACACTAACATCAACGTCTCGCGCGACCTGCACTGCTGGTCAATGAGTGCCTCCTTCGTGCCCTTCGGACCATACAAATCGTTCACCTTCCATATAGGTGTCAACGCCAGCATGCTCGCCGACCTCAAGTACGACAAGTCAAGCACCGACTCTACCAACAAGAGAGTCAACTGGTGGTAAACAAGCATAATAACACAAACATCATACAACTATGACAATCAAGACTAACACTATCGTTAAGGTCAGCTACGACCTCTATGTCAACAACCTCGATGACGACAACACCGCTACCGAAGAGTTGTTCGAGCGCGCCCCGGAAGCACACCCCATGGCGTATATACACGGGCTGGGAATGATGCTGCCTGAGTTTGAAAAGCAGATGGAAGGCAAACAAGAAGGCGACGACTTCGATTTCCGTATCGTT
>CAMHOK010000145.1 GCA_946186735.1 uncultured Bacteroidales bacterium | reverse complement strand
AGTACTGTTCCTCGGTGGAGGGGAAAGAGCGGTCTTTGACTGCCTTAGCGTAGGCTTCAACGGCTCCTCGCACCTCGTCTGCCATCTGAGCAAAATGTCTGAGGAACTTAGGCTTGAAGCCATCGTTAAGTCCTAACATGTCGTGCAGCACCAACACCTGACCATCGGTCCCGGCTCCCGCACCTATGCCTATAGTAGGGATAGAGAGCGACTCGCTCACCTCGGTGGCTAACACTGCCGGTATCTTCTCGAACACCACAGAGAAACAGCCTGCCTCCTCCAACAGCTGTGCATCGCGACGCAGCTTCTGAGCCTCAGCCTCATCCTTAGCACGCAGTCCGTAACCGCCGAACTGATTGACCGACTGAGGAGTGAGTCCTAAATGGCCCATCACCGGCACTCCTGCCGACACTATATGGCGGATCATAGGCACTATCTCCTCCCCACCTTCTATCTTCACCGCATCGGCACCCGACTCCTTGAGGATGCGTATGGCGTTCCTCACACCCTCTTCTTCCGACACCTGATACGAGCCGAAAGGCATGTCCACCACCACCAAAGCATGTTGAGCGGCACGAACGACACCCTTGGCAAGGAAGATCATCTCATCGGTGGTGATGGGCAACGTGGTCTGATTACCGCACACCACGTTAGAAGCCGAGTCACCGACAAGGATCATATCAATGCCTGCCTCATCAACTAATCGGGCAAGAGTAAAATCGTAAGAGGTGAGCATCGTTATCTTCTCACCCTGCTGCTTGAGTTTGCGTATCTGACTCGTAGTCATACGAGTAGTCTGTGAATGTACTGACATAATATATCTTCTTTTACTAGTTTATATATCAACATGGAGACTGCGCAGCCGCATGGTCGATGCCTCAGCGTCACGTCTGCCGTGTCATCGTCTCTGACTTGCTGCATCCCCACAAAAGCGTACAAAATTACTCAAAATTTTTGTATTACGAAAAAATAGTGTAATTTTGCGAAATAAATGACAATAATCTACAACTCATCTACTGTCTAAAAAACACTTAATAACGCTTTAACTAAGACATATAATGATATCTGGATTCATACACAACTACCCTTACCTCACCGGTCTTTTCTCTTTTCTTGTTAGTCTGGCATGTATGCCCATAGTGATTAAGATTGCCAAGATCAAGCATTTCGTGGTCAAGCCCAACAAACGCACCTCGCACCATGGCGAGATACCCAACATTGGCGGATTGGACATCTTCATCTCCGTCATGCTCACCTACATGATCTTCGAGTTCGGCGAGCTGCAAGAGTATCAGTTCTTGCTCATCGGACTGTTCATCATCTTCATGATAGGCTTCGCTGACGACATCCTCGACCTCTCGCCTATCTCCAAGCTCATTGGCGAGATGTTGGCAGGTATCAGCATGATATGCTTCTCCGACATACGCCTCACCAACCTCCACGGCTTCCTCGGTATCAACGAGATAAACATCTGGGTGAGCTACCTGCTCTCTTTCTTCGTGCTCGTGGTCATCATCAACGCACTCAACCTCATCGACGGTATCGACGGCTTAGCCTCGGGCTTAGGCATCATCTACTCGCTCTTCTTCGCCATCTATTTCCAACTCATAGATCAACCGGCATGGGCTCTGCTCGGATACACCCTCGTGGGCAGTCTGCTCGTTTTCTTTATATATAATGTGCGCAACGGCAAGAACAAGATCTTCATGGGTGACTCCGGCTCGCTGCTGCTCGGGTTCTTCATCACCGCTTTCGTCTTCCATTTCTGCGAGATCAACGCCTACGACCTTATCGACTCACCCTACCGCATGACCGCCGCTCCGGCCGTGATGATATGTGTACTCAGCATACCCCTCTTCGACACACTCCGGGTGGCTCTCACACGCATCAAGCACCACCGCTCACCCTTCGAGCCCGACAAGAACCATGTGCACCACCTGCTGCTGCGTATCGGACTGACACACCTGCAGACAACAGGCATACTCCTGCTCGTATCACTCTGCTTCATAGCACTCGCTATCGTCGGCAGGAACTGGGATATATGGGTGCTCGTGAGCGTCAATTTTGCACTGTGCTGCCTGCTCGTGTTCGTCCTATGGCGATTAGTGGATAAGTATGGCAAACAGACCGACGCGCAGACACCTCCCGCCGACAACTCACAACAGGCCTAATAGACTTAACAGACCTAACAGCCTCACTCACACCATCTCACACCCGCCATGCTCAGCATCGAACATCTCACACAAGAGTTCTCCTCCAGACCTGTCTTAGAAGATATATCTTTCCTCATCAACGACCGCGACAAGATTGCACTCGTGGGTAAGAACGGTGCCGGCAAGACCACCCTGCTCCGACTCATCGCCGGCGAGATGCAGCCCACTGCCGGACATATATCTCGTCCCGCCGACCTGAAGATAGGCTATCTGCCTCAACACATGGCACATGCCGAGGGTACCACCCTCCGCGAAGAGGTGATGACAGTGGCACCCGCCAACGGCAACGACACCGACCTCTCGCGCTTCGTCGCCGAGATGGACCGCACCGTCATCGGACTGGGCTTCCGACGCTCCGACTTCGACCGCTCATGCAGTGAGTTCTCGGGCGGATGGCGCATGCGCATAGAGCTGGCGAAGATACTCCTGCAACACCCCGACCTGCTGCTGCTCGACGAGCCTACCAACCACCTCGACATCGAGTCGATAGAGTGGCTCGAGCAGTTCCTCAAAGCCTCACCCGCGGCACTGCTGCTCGTCAGTCACGACAGAGCTTTCATCGACAACATCACCAACCGAACCATAGAGATAACGCTCGGACGCATCTACGACTACAAAGCCAACTACTCACATTTCCTCGAACTGCGCAAAGAGAGGCACGAACAGCAGGTCAGAGCCTATCTCAACCAGCAGAAGATGATACGCGAGACCGAAGACTTCATCGAACGCTTCCGCTACAAAGCCACCAAGGCCGTACAGGTACAATCGCGTATCAAACAGCTCGATAAGTTAGAACGGTTAGAGGTGGACCAAGAAGATACGTCGCGCCTGCGACTCCGTTTCCCGCCCGCCCCGCGCTCCGGCGACTTCCCCGTCATAGCCGACGAGGTGAGCAAATCGTTCGGCGACCACCTCGTCTTCCACGACGCCACCTTCACCATCCGACGAGGCGAGAAAGTGGCGTTCGTCGGACGCAATGGCGAGGGGAAGACCACCATGGTGCGATGCATCATGCAACAGTTAGACTACGAGGGCACACTGCGTATCGGACATAACGTCAAGATAGGCTATTTCGCACAAAACCAGGCAGCTATGCTCGACGAGAACCTCACCGTCTTCCAGACTATCGACTACGCCGCCAAGGGCGAGATACGAACGAAGATACGCGACATACTCGGCGCTTTCATGTTCGGCGGCGAAGCTTCAGACAAGAAAGTGAAAGTGCTGTCAGGAGGCGAGAGAAGCCGACTCGCTATGATCCGTCTGCTGCTCGAAGAGGTCAATCTGCTCATCCTCGACGAGCCCACCAACCACCTCGACATGCAATCGAAAGATGTGCTCAAAGAGGCACTCATCCATTTCGACGGCACACTCATCTGCGTCAGCCACGACCGCGACTTCCTCGACTCGCTCGTCAACAAAGTGTATGAGTTCACCAACGGCAGAGTCATCGAACACTTAGGGGGCATCTACGACTTCCTCCGACACAAGAACATCGACTCGCTGCAACAGATCGAGAGGAAAGACAAGACAACCGCACCCGACACCAACAGTCTCACCTCCGAACAACCCTCACAAGCCAAGCTCGACTTCCAACAGCAGAAACAGCAGCAGCGCGAACAACGCAAGAAAGAGAAGCTCATAGCCCAAACCGAAGAAGAGATAGCTCAGCTCGAACAACGACAAGCCGCTCTCGAGCAACAACTTCAGCTCCCCGAGAACCAGACCAATCAGCAACTCTTCGCCGACTACGAACACACCCGCCGCCTCATCGAACAGAAACTCTACGAATGGGAGATCCTCTCCTCAGACGAGTAAAGACTTGAAAAGAATCACCGGGCTCACTTGTCAGCAAAAGGCTGAACTCAACGAAGTATAATCCATAGGTTTACTAAATAAAATACTTATTTTGCTTAACATCCTCTCATATATTGCATTTGTACTTTTAGGCATATTGTTCATCCTTTATGTCCTTTTCACACACATGCAAAGCCGGAGAAAAGATAACATCATCTCTAACATGCAACAACGCCTCAATGAACCTAATAAGAACGACTTCCCTTTACTCGAACAAAGAGATCGTTGGATCCTTGAGATTCGTCTCCGAAGAGAGCAAACAGCACAACAACGTCAACAACTAAAAGTAAAACAAAGAGAAACATTCGATCGCCAGTTCTATCAAGATATACTTGGGCAAAACACCGACAGTTTCTTCAAACGCACTGATCAGCGGTTTGACGGACTGACTCAACAACTACGACAAAACTACCCTCAAATAACTGACAAAGAGTTACAACTCCTCTTACTCTACCTACTTGACATCTCCGACAACGACATTTGCACCATACTCGAATATGCCCCTAATAGTTTGCCGACTATAAAAAATCGATTATCTAAAAAACTCAAACTCAAAAGAGCTTCGGATATTCATAATTTTATCATCTCTTTGTTAAAAAACAATCCTAAAAAAGATTAATTCGGGTATTAAGACAATCTTGTCAAATATTATTTTCATTTGTCAAATCACAACACACTCGTTTTGAGATAATTACAACAGAACATCGTTAAGTTTTTTTAGTGTAAAAAATTTTCTTGACACAGGTGAATCCACTACCTTTGCACTCG
>CAMHOK010000144.1 GCA_946186735.1 uncultured Bacteroidales bacterium | reverse complement strand
GTAACAAGCGGTAATCCGATATACAGCGGGTTACCGCTTTTACTATTAAGCGACACATTTTAGAAGTGATCGAAACCGACATTTGCTAATACAAAACATAGCTAACCAATGCAACGCATACTTATACTTATTATGGCAGCACTTATCTCTGCAGGCTCCGAGGCTTGCAACAGACAGAAAGCTTACCGTATCGACTACGATGGCAAGCAAGAGTTATTCACCACCCTTACTCACGGCAAGGCGCCTAAGAAGGCGGTGAAAGATGACACCGTGACGGTCTGCTTCGAGGCGGTTGCCTCCGACACTCGCTATGAGTTTTACTTAGACGGCGAGCGACTCAACGACCGGTTCGACCACGAGCACGGGTATATCATTAGTTTTCTCATGCCCGACCATGATGTGACGCTCAGCTACACCAAACAGAACCTCATGGAAGTGGATGAGAGCGAGGAGCAAGGAGCAAAGAGCAAGGATGAAGGAACAAAGAGCAAGGACGAAGCGCAGATGTACACGGTAGATTTCAGCGGACAGGCGTATGCCTATCTCAACGAGCCCTACGACCGAAACAAAGAACCTAAGCCCGTGCGCACACAATACCGCGCCGGCGAGCAGGTAGTGCTTTACTACCCTATGATAGCCACCGACACCGACTACACCTTTATTCTCGATGGCACGCAGATCCGCCCCGACTTTGAGAGAAGCACAGGATTCATCATCCGCTTCACCATGCCCGACCACGATGTCACCGTCAAGTGCATCGAGCGCAACACCATGCTGCCGGGCGGCGACGATGTGCTAATCGTGAGATGATTTAACAGGAATACCGAAATATTGGAACTTCGGGACCTCGGAACACCGATATCCCGAAATATCGAAAAAAATTTAATTAACATCATATTTTATTAACTTAACAAACAACATTGAGTATGAAAAAGTTTTACTTTTTTCTTGCTGCCACCTTGTTGGCAACAACTGCATTTGCAACCGACTATAATATCCGCATAGCCGGTGTGCAGGTTACCTCTGAAAACAAGAACTCTCTTGTGGAGGAGATACAGAAAAAAGGGTTGAGTGTTAGCGGCAACATCACTTTTGCCGAAGAAACCAACGCTCTGATATTGGAAGACCTCGTGCTTTCTAATAGTATTGACAATTCTGTTGCTGGAATCGACCTCGATTTCTCATCCATTTCTATCATTCTGAAAGGAACCAACTTAATTCATGGTGCTGGTATAGCACTGAAACTGAAAGATGCAAATACGATTATCACCGGCAGTGGAAAACTAAATCTTATCTCTTCTGCAGCTGCTCCCGTTGAGATGGAGAGAAGTTCGCTTCATATCCTAAATTCGTCGCTCGAAGTAACTTCAGACCAATCAGCTATCAAATGCAAAGATGGTGCTGACATGGCTCAAAACAGCTTACAGATAATCAACTCTGATGTTAAAATACTATACTCTCACCCGGCAGGTAAAAACGGCTATGCCGTAGAAGGTGTTGACAAAGTGGACATCATGTTTTCTGACATCGACATTCAGCCTGTATCAGGGTCGGACGACCTAAACATGGCATTATATGTTAATCAGATGAACGTGGTAGCCGCCAAGCTCACAAACGACAATGCTCATCTATATGCTTTTGACGCACAAAAGAAGAACTACTACTATAGTGGTATAGCTGCTAAAGTGGTTACATTCAGTCGCGTGAAAGATGACGAGAACGCAAGTGTAGCTGTGAACGGTGAAGTTGCTATTTCAGGCAACTATCAGTTCAGCAATCTCAAATCAGGTAAGGCTACGTTTGTGAAAGTAGAAGGTATTGTGAATGTAGATACTTTGGTTCTGGACAATGCTGACATCTCTACTACACCCGGTACGGCAGGCATTATCGTCTTCAATCCGTTCTGCGTCATCAAGCTCATCGGTCAGAATAGCATCTCCACCAACGGAGCTGCCGGTATAGCAGCTGCATTAGGTACCACAATCTGCGGCGACGGTTCACTCCGCATAACTTCCAACTACGCTGATGCTATCAGTATCGACCAAAATGGACTCTTAATAAAAGAAGAGGCTAAGATAGAGGCTTTCGGTGATTATGGTCTGAGAGTGAAGACTGAGAGCAATGACCCTGATGTGCTTCGTATATACGACTACGCCGATGCTCTGTTCTCGGGCGATGATGCTGCGATTAAGCTTAATAGTAACAACGAGAACGGAGGACTTAAATTAGGTTCAGGAGTTAAGTTGGCTTATCCGTATAACCCCGACGAACTGTCATGGGCTACGGTTGTGCGCTATGCAACACCCGAACCGATGGATATCCCGTTCACTATTGCCGGACGCGAAGTTAACTCGTTCAATTATCAAAATCTGCATGAAGCAATTGGAGCAAACGGAGTGGATGAGGGCTATTTTAATATTGAGTACTTCCCTGAAACCAAAGAGTTGGTATTCAATAATATCTCTTTCTCCGCCTCAACTATTGAGTATGGAGCAGGTGAACCTTTCCTCCGTGTTACAGGCGACTTGAATATAGCAGTAAGAGGTGGCAACATCATCAACAACTCAGGTTTGTCGAAGACCGACTTCTTACATCTGCAAAACGGCAATGTAACCATCTCGGGGCAGTACGCAGAACCGACAATCTATGTTTATGGTTCCGATGGTAGTTATGACGACTCTTTTGCAGTACTTGAGACGGGTACAACATTGTCATTCGAGTCGAATCTTGACCTTACTGCCGCTCAGTTTAAGAAAGGTGTTCATGGCGTTAGTGCCAATACAAACGCCACCGTCAAGTTCAACTATACCGATGTTGCCATTGCAGCAGAGCAAGAGGTATATAGCAACATCGCTCAAATGGAGTTTGACCACGCTCGCATCAGTTATCCTCAGGAGGCTGCCTTCTCGGCAGAGCTTCGCGGTGTGGCTGCCAACGGGCTGTTGGTTGCCAACGACCAAGTTATAGTTGAAAGCTATTTGGAAGATGCTTTAGAGGATATTTCAGGCACCCGTGAAGGCGTGCGCAAAGAGTTGCGCGACGGTGCAGTTTATATCATCCGCGGCGACAAACGCTACAACGTACTCGGCGCAGAAGTGAAATAGGCACCCAATCCCCCTAAAGGGAAAATCAACCACCCCTGCCCCTCCTTGCAAAGGAGGGGAGTGGAAGTGGAGAAACCGGTATCACGGCATTGGGTTGCCGTGGTATCTCAAAAAAACAGGCATTGTCTGCGTAGCAGCAAGGCTTCAACCTAAATAATAAACAAACATAGTGCCGTTGGTCCGGCACTATGCTACCGACAGCGCAGCGGTCTAACCTCTAACAGCGCAACGGTCTTTGACATATTGGATTACCGCAAGTTTCCTACTATACAAAGATTTTGTCTAAAACAGCCGAAAAATTCAACTTTTAGACAAAATACAGCAGCCACACTCGTCTAAAACTGCAAAATAAATCAAGTTTTAGACGAAAACCAACAACTATTTCCGTCTAAAACCTCGAATAAAATTAAGTTTTAGACAAAAAAGGCTTGTGTATACATATTTTTTATTGTATCTTTGCAGCGTTTTATTAGGGGGTGCATCTCTATAGCTCACTCAAACATAATAACACACAACGAACTGAGAATAATATATTTATTCTCGTAATAGCATCTATAAAATTATGGAAATCATTGGCAGAGACACAGAGAAACAGCGATTAGAGAGGCTTTACAACTCTAATTCGCCGGAGTTTTTGGTAGTATATGGCAGGCGGCGTGTAGGGAAGACATACCTCATACGGCAGCATTTTGACAATCGTTTTGCTTTCCTTACGACCGGCATGTACCGGCAACCTCAGCAAGTTCAGCTATCGCAGTTCGCGATGGCTCTGAGCGAGTATTTTGAGATAGAGATGCCGTCGTTCAACACTTGGCTTGAGGCATTTGCAACACTTAAGAAATGTTTACAAGCATGTCCCCTTACTCGAAAAGTCGTGTTTATTGATGAGGTTTCATGGTTCGACACTACCGGTTCGGATTTTATTGCTGCCTTAGAGTGGTTCTGGAACGGTTGGGCAGCATCACAATCGGATATAATGCTTATCGTCTGCGGAAGCGCCACCTCTTGGATTACCAACCGTTTGTTGGCTGACAAAGGCGGACTCTTCAATCGAGTGACATGCAAGATGTATTTATTACCGTTTACTTTGTACGAGACAGAGCAATACCTATTGTCGAAGGGTATCAACTGGAGTAGATATGACATCACAGAGTGTTATATGCTGATGGGTGGCATTCCTTACTACCTGAAACAATTGGATACGCATCTGAGCTATACTGCAAATATAGATGAGCTGTTTTTTAAGAAAAACGGAAGTCTGAAAGATGAATTTGAGCACCTCTATCAAACCCTGTTCGACAATTCAGCATACTACATCAAACTTGTAGAAGCTCTTTCTTCAAAGACAATAGGGCTTACACGAGAGCAGATAAGCTTAGCTGCTAATGTGGGTAATAATGGTCAACTAACAACAGCCCTACGCGACTTGGTTAATTGCAACATCATACGAGGTTATAACTACTTCGGAAAGAAAAAGAACGGGGTTATGTATCAGCTCTCTGACTATTTCACCATGTTCTATTTTCGCTTTATCAAACAATACTATGGGCGTGACGAGCATTTCTGGACGCTTACTATCGACCATCCTGCACGCCGTGCATGGGCAGGTATTATGTTTGAGCAAGTATGTAAAGACCATATCGCGCAAATAAAGCGAGCAATAGGAATAAATGGTGTGATGAGTGAGCAATCGGCATGGTATAGTCAACCTGAGAATGGTTCTACCATACGCGGAGCTCAGATCGACATGCTTATAGCCCGACGTGACCGTATCATAAATAT
>CAMHOK010000143.1 GCA_946186735.1 uncultured Bacteroidales bacterium | reverse complement strand
AAAACATGAAGCAAAGCGGAATGTTTTGTGAGTGAGAGGAGAAACCGCGAGGGCAATAATGACTCTGAGTGAAGCGAAGAGTCAGTCCGAGCCCGAGCGAGTTAATCAAAAAAAACACGAACAAAACATGAAGCAAAGCGGAATGTTTTGTGAGTGAGAGGAGAAACCGCGAGGGCAATAATGACTCTGAGTGAAGCGAAGAGTCAGTCCGAGCCCGAGCGAGTTAATCAAAAAAAACACGAACAAAACATGAAGCAAAGCGGAATGTTTTGTGAGTGAGAGGAGAAACCGCGAGGGCATTAATGACTCTGAGCAAAGCGAAGAGGCAGTCCGAGCCCGAGCGAGTTTCGACGAAGGTCTCTTAGCTCAGTTGGTTAGTAGCACCTGACTCATAATCAGGGGGTCCAAGGTTCAAGTCCTTGAGGGACCACAACAGAAGGAACGCAATAGCGTTCCTTTTTTTGTTATTCCTATCGTAGTCGTGCACAACCACAGATCGCTTTTAACCGCAGATTGAACAGATTTATATAGATTTATACAGATTTTTTCTTCTTTCTATTTTGTCTCGATTGGCTACGCCATGACAGATTCCCACAGATGATGTTAATGGAATTTCACTCAGATGACACGGATTAAGCAGATTAAACAGATTTATATTTAACCGAAGATTGCTTACTACTGATTGCTGATTTTTTTAACCGCAGATTGTTCTTTTAACCGCTGATATCTTTTTAACCGCAGATTGAGCAGATTTATATAGATTTATACAGATTTTTCTTCTATCAGGTCTCGATTGGCTTCGCCATAGCAGATTCCCACAGATGATGTTAATGGAATTTCCCACAGATGATGTTAATGAAATTTCACTCAGATGACGCAGATTGAGCAGATTAAACAGATTTATATTTAACCGCAGATCGCTTACTACTGACCGTTGATTGTTTTAAACCGCAGAGTCTTCTTTATCTTATTTTTTTAACCGCAGATTGAGCAGATCAAAATAGATTTATACAGATTCTTTCTTCTTCCTATCACGTCTCGATTGGCTACGCCATGACAGATTCCCACAGATGATGTTAATGGAATTTCACTCAGATGACGCAGATTAAGCAGATGAAGCAGATGGGGAAGGTTGAAAAGTTGAAAGTTGAATACCACCACGCCGCATGGTCTCCCCCTCCCTCCACAGAGGGCTGGGGAAACCATACGGCATGGAATGTCTCTAAAGAATATTCCGTGTTTATCCGTGTTCGTTAAAAAAGAGTTTCCGTCTAGAAAGAATTCCGTGAACCTCCGTGCTTTTCCGTGTTCGTTAATAAAATCCGTGTAGAAAGAGTCATCCGTGTAGAAAGAGTTTCCGTCAGTTCCGTGAGTTCCGTACATAAAACCATTCGTCAGATTCGTGAGATTCGTACAGAACAAACCAGCATACGTGTTCCTCCGTGCTGTTCCGTGTTCGTTAATAAAATCCGTGTAGAAAGAGTCATCCGTGTAGAAAGAGTGTTCCGAGAGCCTTCCGTGTGTTCCGTACATAAAACCATTCGTCAGATTCGTGAAATTCGTACAGAACAAAACAGCATCCGTGTACCTCCGTGAACATCCGTGTTCGTTAAAAAAAGGCATCCGTGTAGTGTTCGTTAAAAAGAACCATCCGTGTTCGTTTAGTGTTTTGGTGATTTTATTTGTGTGTACAGATTTTTTTTGTAACTTTGCGAGCGCAAAGAGTGCGCACACTATCAGCAGGCAGCAGGCAGCGGTCAGTGGTAGGCGCATTAGTGTAATGTAAAGTATTCACCAATATAAACTGTAAACACAATGGATATTCTTCAACAGATGTTTGAACGCGCTAAGTCTCATCCTCAGCGCATCGTTCTTCCCGAAGGTGATGAGCCTCGCACCCTTGAGGCAGCCAATATCATCCTTCGCGACCAAGTAGCTAACCTCATCCTTATCGGTCCGAAGCAGAAGATACTGGACATGGCAGCCGATAAAGGTTATGAGTATATAAGTAAGGCTGAGATCTTCGATCCTCAGACCAACGCCAAGGTAGAAGAGTATGCTCACCTCCTCTACGAGCTTCGCAAGGCCAAGGGTATGACCGAAGAAGAGGCTCTCAAGAAAGCTCACGACCCGCTCTATTTGGGTTGTCTGATGATCAAGGCGGGCGATGCTGATGGCGAGTTAGCGGGTGCTCGTGGTACCACAGCCGACACTATCCGTCCTGCTTTCCAGATCCTCAAGACCAAGCCGGGTGTGGGTATCGTCAGCGGTGCTTTCCTTATGTTCACTCCTGCCACTGAGCTTGGCGAGAGGGGTTTCCTCGTCTTCGCCGACTGCGCTGTCAATCCGTGTCCTAACGCACAGGAGCTGGCTCAGATAGCTATCTCTACTGCTCAGACAGCCCGTACGCTAGCAGGCATAGAGCCGCGCGTAGCTATGCTCTCTTTCTCCACCAAGGGCAGTGCCAAGCACGAGTTAGTGGACAAAGTGACCGAGGCTACACGTCTCGCCAAGGAGATGGCGCCCTACCTCATGCTCGATGGTGAGCTGCAAGCCGACGCTGCTCTCGTAGAGAAAGTGGGACAGCTCAAAGCTCCCGGCAGTCAAGTGGCAGGCAAAGCTAACGTGCTCGTCTTCCCCGACCTGCAAGCCGGCAACATCGGTTATAAGTTAGTGGAGCGTTTCTCCGGTGCTAACGCTATCGGTCCTATCCTTCAAGGTATAGCAGCTCCTGTCAACGACCTGAGCCGCGGATGCAAAGTGCAGGACATAGTACAGATGATCATCATCACAGCCAACCAGGCTATCGGATAACCCTAAATAATCACCATCAACAAAAACACCAACAATTATGAAGATCTTAGTCCTCAACTGCGGCTCATCGTCCATCAAGTATAAGCTTTTTGACATGACCGAGAAGAAAGTCATCGCCCAAGGCGGTGTAGAGAAGATAGGTATGGCCGACTCTTTCCTTGTTGTTAAGTTGCCCAACGGAGAGAAGGTTCAGATAGATAAGTTCATGCCTGAGCACACCGTAGGTATTGAGCTCATCCTCAACACTCTTATCGACAAGAAGATAGGTTGTATCAGCGACCTCAAAGAGATTGATGCTGTAGGTCATCGTGTGGTACACGGCGGCGAGAAGTTCAACAAGTCGGTTCTTATCACCGACGAGGTGCTTGAGATGATCCGTCAGTGCATCGACCTGGCTCCTCTGCACAACCCTGCCAACCTCAAAGGTATAGACGCCATCACTAAGACCTTACCCGGCGTACCTCAGGTGGCTGTCTTCGATACTGCTTTCCATCAGACCATGCCCGACGAGGCTTATATGTATGCTCTGCCTTACGAGCTGTACGAGAAGTACGCTATCCGTCGTTATGGTTTCCATGGCACCTCTCACCGCTATGTCTCGCAGCGTGTGTGCGATTTCTTAGGTTTAGAGAACAAGGGTCTGAAGGTCGTTACCGCTCACATAGGCAACGGTGGTTCGTGTGCCGCAGTGATGGACGGCAAGTCGGTGGACACCTCTATGGGTCTGACCCCTGTGGAGGGCTTGGTGATGGGTACTCGCTCGGGCGACTTAGACCTGGGTGCCGCCACCTTCATCATGGACAAAGAGCATCTCAACACTCTTGAGTTCTCCAATCTGGTTAACAAGAAGTCGGGCTTGCTCGGCGTTAGTGGCGTGTCGTCAGACGCTCGCGATATCGATGCTGCCGTCAAAGCCGGCAACAAACGTGCCGACCTCGCACGACGCATGTTCATCTACCGCGTGGTTAAGTACATAGGTGCTTACACCGCCGCCATGAACGGCATCGATATCCTCGTCTTCACCGGAGGTATAGGTGAGAACGACCCGTATATACGCCAAGAGATACTCAAGCATCTCACTTACTTAGGCGTTGACATCAACTACGAGCTCAACGCACAAGTGCGCGGCAAAGAGGTGGAGCTGTCAACACCACAGAGCAAGGTGCGCGTATGCGTCATACCGACCGACGAAGAGCTGATGATAGCCTCCGACACTATGGAGCTCATCTAAGCCGGAAGTAAGCATAACCCTAATCTGCCATTGGGCAGATTGGGGTTAAACACAACAACATACAATAATCATTTCAAATTCTTTTTTCTACGAAACAATGAACAAACTAAGACTTTTGTTAGTAGTTTTGGCTACTATGGGCTTGGCTATGGGAGCCTCTGCCGCCGACCGTGCTCACACCCTCAAGGTGTACAACTGGGCTGACTATATCGATGAGAACGTACTCAAAGCGTTCCCTCAGTGGTATAAGCAGATGACCGGTGAAGATGTGAACGTCATCTATCAGACCTTTGATATCAACGAGTCGATGCTCACAGAGATAGAGGTGGGTCACGAAGATTATGATGTTATCTGCCCGTCGGAGTACATCATCGAGCGTATGTTACGCCAGAACCTGCTGCAGAAGATACAGAAGGCGGATATCCCCGACTCGCTGCAGTATTTCGACAATGTGGCACCTTTCGTTGTTGACAAGTTCCAGCAGATGAGTCAGACGCAGAAAGTGAGCGACTACACCGTAGGTTATATGTGGGGAACGACCGGTTTCCTTTACAACCCTGAGTTTGTTCAGGCTGAGGATGTAGAGTCGTGGGGAGCCATTCTCAATCCTAAGTTCGAGAACAAGATCTACATGAAAGACGCTTTCCGTGATGTCTATTCGGTCATCGTTCAGTATGCTTACCGCGATGCTATCGCTTCGGGTGAGATCAGTCGCGATGAACTCGTTGCCGTCATCACCCAAGAGCGTATCGACTCGGTAGAGAAAGTGCTCGTGGCTGCCAAGAACAACGTGGCAGGCTGGGAGGTGGACTTCGGCAAAGAGAAGATGACCAAGGGTAAGGCATGGCTCAACCAGATCGGAAGA
>CAMHOK010000142.1 GCA_946186735.1 uncultured Bacteroidales bacterium | reverse complement strand
AACTCGTCGGTATCGATGACCTTGATTTGGTCGATGATATTGAGTTTGCGTTGCAGGTTCTCTTCCTCGCGTTTGTGCAACTGTTCGAAATAGTCTTGGTGGCGTTTGTTGATAATGGTAGAAGCCTCTTTGAAACGGTTCCATGTCTCTTCTCTGAGCTCTCTTGCCACCGGACCTATCTCTGCCCATTGTTCGTGGAGCTGCTGTAGTTGGCGGAAAGCCTCCACCACGTTCTCGTTGTTCTTGAGTTGTTCGGCTTGAGCTATGAGTTGGTTCTTGAGGTCGAGGTTCTTCTTGAGGTCGTAGTCGCGAAGCTCGAAATTGATCTTGACTAAGTCGTAGAACTTCTCTTGGTAGAGGTTATACTGTTTCCAGATGTTGGTAGCCGACTCGGGCGGCACGGCTCCTATGGTTTTCCATTCGGCTTGCAGCTCTTTGAAGGTCTTGAGGTTCTCTTGCACATCGGCGGTGCCTTGTTCGGTCATCTGCTTCATCTGCTCGATGATGTTCTCTTTGCGTAGCAGGTTCTGCTTCATCTGAGCCTCAGCTTGTTGGTGTGCCTGTGCTTTCTTCTCTTTATATTGGTTGAGCAGCTGGCGGAAGGTGTTCTCTAAGCTGTTGTCGGCAGTGTTTTGCGTTGCTTGCTCGTCGGCATCCGTGTTGTCCTCTGAGCTCTCGCTGAGGTCGGCATCGTCGGCATTGGCAGCTTCTGCTCTGAGCGAGTGTTGTATCTTATAGAACTGGTTCTTGAGCTGTTCGGCTTTGTCTTTGATGTCCTCAAGCGGCTCGTTGAGCAGTTGTCTGAAGTCCTCCACTATCTTCTCAATGGTCGAAGCCTCATCCGCTGTTGTTTCCTCTTGCTCCGGAGCTTGAACTTCGGGAGCCTCCTCAGGCTCTTGCTTAGGCTCTTGTTCTTCGACTTGAGCATCGTTATCTACTACTGTTTCTTTTACTTCATTCTGTTCGGGCTGAGCCTCGACCAGATTCTCGACCTGCTCTTGAGCAGCGAGAGCGTCCTTGTTTTCAAGTGAGTCCATTACCATTCACATTTAACGTTAAACATGTGCGGTTTTTTCAAAACCGCAATTTGCCGACAAAGATACAAAAAAATCCTTATTGAGGCTAATGTTTTGTGATAATTCATATTTTTTTTGTATTTTTGCGCTCGAAAGGGCGAGAGGGTGCTCTTTCGTAAATATCATATTTATATGGAAAAAGTGATAGAAGAGCAGTGGACCACCGTCATCAAGCCTAAGAACAAGCTGTTAGATATTGATTTTAAGGAGTTGTGGCGTTATCGCGACCTCTGTTCGCTGTTTGTTAAGCGCAATGTTATAACACAATATAAGCAGACCGTTTTGGGTCCGCTTTGGTATCTTATCCAGCCGTTGTTCACGACGGTGATGTATATGGTTGTTTTCGGCGGAATAGCCAAGATATCGACCGACGGCATGCCTCAGCCATTGTTCTACTTGGCGGGTATATGCTTCTGGCAGTATTTCTCTGACTGTTTGGGCAAGACCTCCAACACTTTTGTTGACAACGCCGGCATCTTCGGTAAGGTGTATTTCCCTCGTCTGATTGTGCCGTTGTCGAATGTGATAAGCAACTTAGTGAGGTTCTCTATTCAGTTTGGTCTTTTCCTTTTGGTGTGGCTGTATTACCTTATCTTCACCGATGCTCCTGTCCATCCTAACTGGTATGCTTTGTTGACTCCGGTGTTGGTGATGATGTTGGCAGGCTTGGCTTTAGGTTTTGGCATACTATTCTCGTCAATGACGACTAAGTATCGCGACTTGCAGTTGCTCTTGTCGTTCTTCGTCAGTCTGTGGATGTATGCCACTCCTGTTATCTATCCTCTGTCCACCATCACCAACGAGAAGCTGCGCCTTCTCATGTCGCTCAATCCGCTGACGAGTATCATCGAAGCGTTCAAGTACGGCATGTTAGGCGTAGGTCAGTTCTCGTGGCCGATGTTGGGCTATTCGTTCTTGTTCATGGCGCTGCTGTTGGGCTTGGGCATGATAGTGTTCAACAAGGTGCAGCGCTCGTTCATGGACACGGTGTGATCACTTGGCTCTGATGAAGATCTGCACGGGTGTGCCGTTAAAGTCGAACCAGGCGCGTAGCTTGTTCTCGAGGAAGCGTCGGTACGGCTCTTTCACATACTGCGGCAGGTTGGCGAAGAACACGAAGGTGGGCACCTGCGTGTTAGGCAGCTGTGTGCAGTACTTGATCTTGATATACTTACCTTTGGTTGCCGGTGGCGGGTAGTTCTCGATGAGGGGGAGGAAGAGCTCGTTGAGTCGGGCTGTTGGTATCTTCCTCTCTTTGTTCTCATAGACATGCAGGGCTGTCTCCATCACCTTGAAGATACGCTGTTTGGTGAGCGCGGAGATGAAGAGGATGGGGAAGTCGGTGAAGGGTGCGAGTCGTTCTCTGATGGCTTGCTCGAAAGTTTTGATGTCTTGCGTGGTCTTGCTCTCTACAAGGTCCCATTTATTGACGCAGACGACGAGTCCTTTCTTGTTCTTCTGTATGATAGAGAAGATATTGAGGTCTTGGCTCTCTATGCCTCGTGTAGCATCAATCATGAGGATGCACACATCTGAGTTCTCGATGGCTCTGATGGAGCGAACGACGGAGTAGTACTCTAAGTCTTCGTTGACCTTAGCTTTCTTTCTGATGCCGGCGGTGTCCACCAAGTAGAACTCCTTGCCGAACTTATTATATTTGGTGTAGATAGAGTCGCGCGTTGTTCCGGCTATCTCTGTTACTATCGTTCTCTCTTCTCCGAGGAAGGCGTTGAGCAGCGAGGACTTGCCTGCATTAGGTCTGCCTACTATAGCGAACCTTGGCAGCTCGTCGTTGACCTCACCATCTTTGTCGGGGTTGAAGCGGCTGACTATCTCGTCGAGCAGGTCACCCGTACCCAGTCCGTTGACGGCAGAGAGGATATAAGGCTCGCCTAATCCTAATCGGTAGAACTCAGAGGCTCCCCATTGAGCATCGAAAGAGTCCACTTTGTTGACGGCGAGCAGCACCTGTTTGCCGGACTGTCGGAGCAGGTGTGCCACCTCGGTATCGAAATCGGTAACACCCTGATTGACATCTACCACGAAGAGCACCACATCGGCCTCTTCGATAGCGAGCGACACTTGTCGGTTGATCTCCGACTCGAAGATATCGTCGGAGTTGACCACCCATCCTCCGGTGTCGATGACGGAGAACTCTCGTCCGTTCCATTCCGACTTACCGTATTGTCGGTCGCGTGTTGTTCCTGACTGTTCGTTGACGATGGCTCTGCGGGTCTTGGTGAGCCTGTTGAAAAGGGTCGATTTCCCTACATTGGGACGACCCACTATGGCTAAAACATTTGGCATAGTAGTAGTTAGTTTACTTTTGTTGTTATTTGAGTTTCTGATATTCGTTGAGCAGCTGGTAGGCGGCTATGAACGACGACACCTCGTCGTTGAGTACGCGTTTCTCTGCCTGCTCGATGAGCGGTTGGAGTTGCGGGTTGTGGTAGAACGACTGCAGCAGGTTAGAGTTGATGGTCTCGTACATCCAGTACTTGGCCTGTTCTGTCCTTTTGCGGTCGAAATAGAGGTTCTTCTTGGTGTAGGTGATATATCTGTTGACCATGTCCCACACGTCCATTACTCCGTTACCCTCGACCGAGGAGCAGGTGAGCACTTCGGGTTTCCATCCCGACTCGGTAGGCGGGAAGAGAGCGAGTGCGTTCTTATACTGTGTGCGTGCCACGGCGGCTTTCTCTAAGTTGTTGCCGTCACATTTGTTGATGGCGATGCCGTCAGCCATCTCCATGATACCTCTCTTGATGCCTTGCAGCTCATCGCCTGTGCCTGTCACTTGCAGCAGGAGGAAGAAATCGACCATGGAGTGAGCCGCTGTCTCGCTCTGTCCCACTCCCACTGTCTCGACGAAGATAGTGTTGTATCCTGCGGCTTCGCAGAGGACGATGGTCTCTCTTGTCTTGCGTGCCACTCCTCCGAGTGAGCCGGCTGAGGGGCTGGGTCGTATGAAAGCGTTCTTGGCGGTGGAGAGCTCGGTCATGCGTGTCTTGTCGCCGAGTATGCTTCCTTTGGTCTTCTCGGAGCTTGGGTCGATAGCGAGCACTGCCAGCTTCTCGCCTCTGTCGGTGAGCTCTTTGCCCAAGGCCTCGATGAAGGTTGACTTGCCGGCTCCGGGCACACCGGTGATGCCTAAGCGTATGGAGTGCCCGCTATAAGGCAGACACTTCTCGATGACCTGCTGCGCTATGACCTGGTCGGAAGGAAGGTTGCTCTCCACGAGCGTCACAGCTTGTCCGAGCAGAGCGATATCACCATGGAGGATACCATCAACATACTCGTCGGCTGTGAGTATGCGGCGCTTGCGGCGGAAGGTGAGGTATGGATTGACAGAGGGCCGTTGTTCAACGCCTTCGTTGACAACGAGCCCTTTGTATTCGTCCGAGTTTTCAGGATGTTGCATGATGCTTATTCTTCTACTGTCCAGACTACATCAACCCTGATAACCGAGTTCTTGGGGTCGTTGGTGATGATGCTTATCTGGCGTTTGTATGAGCTTGCTTGCATAGGTGTGCCATCGGGGTTGACGGCTTTCACCTCCACCTTGAGGTTGGTGCTCTTACCACCTTTGACAGCAGTCTTGTCGGCAGTAACCTTCAGTCCTTCTGATGCGAGGATACGGCGTATGAGCAGTTGGCTTGAGCCGACGTTCTTGATGGTATATTTGGCTAATACTCTTTGTCCGGCTTTGATAGTGCCGAGGTCGATCTGCTTAGCGGCCGTCTCAACGATAGGAGCCTGTTGGAGCTGCTGAGCGGTGAGCAGGGTGAAGTCTTCTTGGATATCGGCGTTGACGGTGATCTTATACTCGTCGCTGATGATCACGTCCATGATCTCATCACCGTACTTGGCGCGGCTGTTGGCCCAGATGGCCTTGGAGATCTCAGCCATGGCAGCCTTCATCGCATCGGAAGGCTGATCAACGGTCCACTGGCCGCTCTTCACGCCGTC
>CAMHOK010000141.1 GCA_946186735.1 uncultured Bacteroidales bacterium | reverse complement strand
CCCAGCGTCTGAAGGACGCCTACGGCATCGTCTATACGGGAGCTAACGGCAGAGTAGGGCACGAGCTCATACTCGACTGTCGGCAGTTCCACTCGGCAGGTATCACAGAGACCGACATCTCTAAACGATTGATGGACTTCGGTTATCATGCACCAACACTGAGCTTCCCCGTTCATGGCACGCTGATGGTAGAGCCTACGGAGAGCGAGTCGAAGGCTGAGCTTGACAGGTTCGTCGAAGTGATGCTTATCATCCGTCAAGAGATAGAAGATATACTCTCGGGTAAGTCCGACAAGGCCGACAACCCGCTTGTTAATGCACCTCATGCCGAGTATGAGGTAGTGGCAGACGAGTGGCACCATGCTTATAGTCGTCGTCAGGCTGCTTATCCTACTGAGTGGGTGGCAGAGTCGAAGATGTGGGTGCCGGTGGGCAGAGTGGACAACGGCTTTGGAGACAGGAACCTTGTGGCTCGCTTTTGAGACCGATCACCTTTTGAATAGATAGAACGATAAATCAATTAATATGAGTCAAACAGAAACGACGAGGCGTCAGGACGAGTTTCGCAGGCGTCAGGCAGAGATACGAACACATATACATCGATATAGGAAGATGAAGCCATATGTCGAGGCCAAGGAGTTAGCGCTCATTGCTATCTGCAGTGTGCTGTATGCTGTGGCGGTCAATCAGATCTTGGTACCTCATAATGTGGTGAGTGGCGGACTGACAGGTCTGTGCGAGATTATCTTCTTCGCTACCAACCGAGTGGTGCCTATCTGGCTCTCCACTTTCGTTATCAACGCCATCTTGCTTGCCATAGCCATCAAGATGATTGGTTGGCGTTTCTGTCTAAGGACGATGTACGGAGTGATGTGGCTCACTATATGGTTCAAGGTCATTCCGATAGCCGATGAGCCGCTCGTGTCCGACCCGTTCATGGCATGTATCTTAGGCGGTCTGATGTGCGGTTGCGGTTTAGGTCTTATCTTCTTGAACAACGGTTCGACCGGCGGCACCGACATCGTAGCTATGATAGTCAATAAGTATGCTCATGTGCCGCTTGGCAAGGTGCTGCTCTACTGCGACTTCATCATCATCTCCAGTGCTTATTTCCTGCCAAACATACACAGTGTGGAGAAAGTGCTGTTCGGCTTGTGTTTCACCTTCATGGCCACCACGGCAGTGGACTGGATAATGAACCGTTCAAGACAGTCTGTTCAGTTCTTTATCTTCTCGCAGAAATACGAAGAGATAGCCGATGCTATCACCAAGTTGCCTCGTGGTGTGACGGTGATAGACGGTGAGGGTTGGTACTCGAAGCAGCCTATGAAGATCATCACGGTGTTGGCGCGTGAGAACGAGTCGAACAAGATCTTCAAGTTGGTCAAAGAGATCGACCCCACTGCCTTCATCTCGCAGATACAGACACGCGGTGTGTTCGGTAAGGGCTTTGAGGCACTTGGTCTGTAACCCGATGGTCGATAGCTTAACAATAAGGTCTATTGCTTGTTATCAACAATGAAGCCGTTAGTTGAATATTATAAGTCGAAGCCTGCAGTGGCTGTTCGCGAGTATCTTGGAATCATCTTAGGTTTGTTTCCTTTCGCCTTGATGGTCAACTGGATCTTCATCCCGCACAATATAGTAGGTGGTGGTCTGACCGGATTGTGCTCCTTGCTTTTCTATGCCACTCAGGGTATGTTCCCTTCGCTTTTTGTTGACTACGGCGGTGCCATACCTGTATGGTTGTCGTCGTTGGTTATCAACTCAGTGCTTCTTGTGATAGCCATCATCGTTGTAGGTTGGCGTTTCTGTGTGAGGACGATAGTGGGTGTGTTGGCTCTGTCATTCTGGTATAGGGTCATACCTCTTCGCACCGAGCCTCTGATAGAAGAGCCGGTTACGGCATGTATCATAGGTGGCATAGTGTTCGGTGTGGGACTGGGTATAGCCATGCTCAACAACGGCTCGTCGGGCGGCACCGACATCATTGCTATGATCATTAACAAGAACCACGATGTGTCGTTGGGTAAGGTGAT
The DNA here is from genome assembly GCA_946186735.1 of uncultured Bacteroidales bacterium. Taxonomy (GTDB): domain Bacteria; phylum Bacteroidota; class Bacteroidia; order Bacteroidales; family Paludibacteraceae; genus Colicola. Next base: position 3,038 of record CAMHOK010000141.1, on the reverse strand, counting down.
GATTGTGTGCGACTTCATCATCATTGCCAGCTCATGGCTCTTACCCGTGCCTGAGAACATGCAAGCCACGATAGAGAGTGTGAGTGATTTTAAGATCAAGCGTATCATGTATGGCTTGTGTATGACGGTGTCATATACGCTGGCTCTCGACTGGTTCATGTCGCGCATGCATCAGTCGGTTCAGTTTATGATTTTCTCAAAGAAATATGCTCAGATAGCCACAGCCATCAATCAGACCGTCCATCGTGGAGTGACTGTTTTCGATGCCACGGGTTGGTATTCGGGCGAGCCGGTGAAGGTGGTAACGGTGATGGCACGCGAGCAAGAGCGCCAACGCATCTTTAAGATCATAAAGAATATCGACCCGGACGCTTTCGTCTCGCAGTCGCGAGTGACGGGCGTGTTCGGCAAAGGTTTTGATAGGATCAAAGGGCGCTGAGAAATATTCAACTTTCAACTCTTTACTTGTATTATGGTCAGTCCGTCGCGTAGGGGGAGTATCACTTTCTCTACTCTCTGGTCTTGTGCTATGAGGTCGTTGAAGAGTCTGAGTCCTTGTGTCTGATGGTCGTTGTCGTAGTCGGGGTCGATGATGTGTCCGTCCCACAGAGTATTGTCGGCGATGATGAAGCCTGCTTGTCGGACGAGTGGTAGGACGAGTTGGTAATACTGTGTGTATTGCCTCTTATCGGCATCGATGAAGACGAGGTCGAAGGGTGCCTGCTCACGGATCTGTTCGGACGAGCGGAGCAGCTCGACGGCATCGCCTATGAGGAGTCGGATTTGTCGGTTCCAAGGGCTCTGACTGAAGTTCCGTGTGATGGTCTCTTCCAGCTCGTCGTTATGCTCGATGGTTATTATCTGTCCGTCTTGTTGGAGTCCTTCTGCCAAGCAGAGGGTGGAGTAGCCTGTGAAGGTTCCCAACTCGAGTATGCGGTGCGGGCGTATCATCTTCGAGAGCATGCTGAGCAGTCGGCCCTGCAGATGTCCGCTTACCATGTGTGGGTTGAGTTGGTGCAGATAGGTGTCGCGTGTTATACGGCTGAGCAGTGAGGGCTCCTTGGAGATGTGCTCTTCGATGTATTGGTTGAGAGTCATAGAAGTGGGGTGGGTAAGAGTTGTTAAATCCTTTTTTTGTTCCGAAAAGTCATGCAAAGATATAAAAACCTATTGAAATACACTAAAGAAGTGTTCATTTTGCTCAGAAAAGATTGCAATTAGGAGTATTTTTAATAAGTATTGCTGTTATTTGATATTTTTTTTGTACTTTTGCGCTGAGAATATATCGCAACTAAATACAACTAATTCACAACATTATTAATTTTAACAATTATTCTTATGGAAAAGATTGATTCTTTAGACAAAAAGATTCTTAGCATCATCACAAAGAATGCCCGCATTCCTTTTAAGGATGTCGCCTTGATGTGTGGTGTTAGTCGTGCAGCCATCCATCAGCGTGTTCAGCGTCTTATAGAGATGGGCGTTATTACCGGTTCCGGTTACACCGTTAACCACAAGATGTTAGGTTATTCGCTCTGTGTCTATATCGGAATCACTCTCGAGAAGGGGTCGCTTTATAATGCTGTTTGCAAAGAACTTGAGAAGATTCCCGAGATTGTGGAATGTCAGTACACCTTAGGTGCTTACACTATGCTCATCAAGCTCTATGCTAAGAACGATGAGCACCTCATGAAGCTGCTTAACGGTAAGATTCAGGAGATTCCCGGTGTTACGAAGACAGAGACTCTCACCGCTCTTGACCAATCGATCAAGCGAGTGTTGCCTGTTGATGTTGATGATTAAGTTCTTCTGTTGTAAATACTTGATTTAGAGATGGCTGTTGTGGTCGTCTCTTGAATGATGAATATGAGAAAGAAGTTGTTTTTGCTGCTCATGATCTTCGTGAGCATGAGTTCTTATGGTTGGGACGCTGTAGGTCATCGTGTGATAGCCGAGTTGGCTTACCGCAACCTGAATGCTCACACACGCAAGCAAGTGGATAAGTTGCTCGGGACGCGTGGCATAGTCTATTTCTCGTCGTGGGCAGATGAGATCAAGTCGGACACTATCTATCCTCAGTCGAAGAACGGTTGGCATTTCCAGAACCTCCGTTCGGGCATGAGTGATGCTGAGGTGCTTGATTTCTACCACCAGGAGTTGGGCGGCGGCAAGTACTTGTTCTATGTGCTTGACAGTATCAGTTCGGCTCTGAAAGCGGGTCGAAGCGATGCTGACCAGCTGAAGTTTGTTGTTCACCTCATGGGCGACTTCTTCCAGCCTATGCACCTTGGTCGTCCTGAAGATAAGGGTGGCAATCGTGTGCAGATGCGCTGGTTCAACCAAGGAACTAACCTGCACTCAGTATGGGACGGCAAGCTCATCAGTTACACGCATTTCTCGTATCAAGAGTATGCCGATTATCTCACCGACAAGTATGGCGAGAAGAAGAAACAAGTATGGAAGATGAGCATAGAGGACTGCGTTCTGCAGACCTATCATCTCCAGAACGAGGTGTATGACTATCAGGCTCAAGGCGACGACAACACCTATCATTATGCCTATCGTTTCCGCGAGTCGCTCGATTGGCAGCTCTATACCGCAGGCATACAGTTGGCAAAACGACTTACCGAGATATTCAAATAAACAAATGAACTAATAAACGGCTAATTGACTGACGATGAGACAAACTTCAGGTTGGATGATATTGTTGAGCGTTTTGTGGCTCTCGGCAATGACGGCGAGTGGTGAGAAACGAGTTGACGATGTGTATTACATCCCTTCAGCGCAGAAGTTAGACAAGTCGAAGTTGGAGCCCCGTTATAGCAAGAAAGCAAAGGAGTTGGTGTTTGTGATAGATGCCGACTCTTTGTCTTCGTCTCCTGTGGGCGGTGGTCAGGCAATGCCGTTAATGCCTGAGCAGCAAGTAACTGACTCTATCAATAATCGTTGATATGAAAAGACTGAGGTTGTTGCTCATATTATGTTGTTGTGTCCTGTGCCTGAGTGCTCAGGACTTCGACTTGCAGAGTCTGCAACAG
>CAMHOK010000140.1 GCA_946186735.1 uncultured Bacteroidales bacterium | reverse complement strand
GAGACTGATATAATATAGAGGAGCAATATTGTCGGAGTCTAAGAGATTGATGTTGTAGCCTCCGTCAATAGCAAGGGGCTTGAGTATGTGCTTGGAGACATACTCATCGGTTCGTTCCCCAGTGAGTCTCTCAAGAATGCAGGCAGCAAGAGTGAGGTTGAAATCGCAATAGAGGTAGCCGTTGCCGGGGGCATAGTCTTGGTATGCTTTGGCATAGTCGTTGTTGAGAGCGGGGTCGAGGTCAGAGAGACGGCTGAAGCAGTCGTTGATAGACGAGGTATGCGACAAGAGCATCTCCACGGTGATAGGGACAAGAGGATAACGAGGGTTGCGGAGCTCCAAGCCGAGCAGCGGACTGATATCATCATTGAGCTTTAGCCGTCCCGCCTCCACTTGTTGCATCAGAGCAACGCCTATGAACGATTTGGAGATACTGGCTATACGGACGAGTGATGTGGTGGTTAACGGGCAAGCAGGTAAGTTCTCTGTCGGTGCGGTGATGACGGGTTGAGTGTACGCTTCTGAGAAAACGATATGGTTATCTCTGACCAGAGCGATGGCGAGTCCGAGGTTGCAGTAGTCGGACCTTATCTGCTGCACCTGTTGGACAAACAGTCGATACTTGATGATTTCGTACCCTTTATGATAACCCGTAATACCCGCCACAGCCAAGACTGTCAGGACAAAGGTAAGGAGTAAGCAAGTGCGTTTCATGTGAGTGGATGGTTAAGCGGTGAGGTGTGGTGAAGAAGTGACGGTCTTGGTGTTTAGTAATATATCAGATAGCCCGCCACACCGCATGCGAGGATGAGAGGTATGGGGTGCAGTTTGAGCCACATAGAGCCGATAAGCACCACTGCGAATAAGATGATGCTCCAATAGTCAATGAAAACAGAAGAGTTGGTCATTATCAGTGCGGCAGCGGCAATAAGACCTACAACGACATATCTGAGCCCTTGCATAGTGCCTTTGATATAAATATTATCTTTGAATCTGAAATATATCTTACACAGCGACAGCATGATGATGAGTGATGGCAGAATGATGGCGAAGGTGGTGAGAGCGCTGCCTAACACTGAGCCTGTGGTGGTATAGCCAACATAGGTGGCAGCATTGATACCTATTGGTCCGGGGGTTACCTGCGAGATGGCTACCATATCAACAAACTCCTCCTGACTCATCCAGCCGTACTGCTCCACCTCATGTTGGATGAGAGAGAGGATAGCATAGCCTCCGCCGAAGCCGAAGAGACCTATCTTAAAGAAAGAGATGAAGAGTTGCAGGTATATCATAATCAAGCGATGTGTTATTGGTCGGAGCGTTGGCGGTCTTGTCTGAGACGGACAATGATGACAGCAGAGACGATAGTGAGCATAATGATCCAGACGGGAGAAAGGTCCACTAACCAGACGAGCAATGCTGTGGCTACGGGTATGAGAAGGAGTAACAGACGCCACCACTCGGTGTAAGTTTTCTCTGTTTTCTTTGGCATCATCCCTGCCGAGCGAGCCATGCGGTAGAGCGGAGCTACGATGAGTGCTACCACGGCAGGTCTCACACCTTTCATCACCGCTTCTACCTGAGGACTGTCTTTGAAACGGGTAAAGACGGTGGCTATCAGCAGAATGATACAGAAAGAGGGGAGAACAGCACCCAAAAGAGTGCAGATTAGTCCGCGCCAACCTTTGATAGAGTAACCGATAAAGATGGCGGTGTTGACAGCAATGATACCGGGGGCTGACTGAGCCAGAGCTAACATGTTGAGGAACTCTTGCTCGTCTATCCATCGGCGGCGATCAACCACCTCGGCCTGAATGAGCGGAATCATGGCATACCCGCCACCTAAGGTGAAGGTGCCTATCTTGAGAAAAGTATAGAAGAGTTGCCAATAAAGCATGTCAGAATGTTTGGTTATTGTTCACTTGCACTCAGTTCGCTTGCCGTGCGCAGCACTTTCCTCACATAGCTTACGGTCTCATAGGGGTTAGCGAACTGTCCATAGAGCACTACCGAATCGTTGGCATAGGTCTCCGATTGCAGCATCATCAGCCAATACTCGGTGTTGTCGAACCAGACATACGGACTGCGTCCATAGCGCTTGGCGAGTCGCCTGGCATCCATGATATGAGCCGGACCGGCATTATAAGAGGCAAGCACAAAATAGGTGTTCTCTTGCTCCGAAGTGATGAAAGAAAAGGTTCTCTGAAGATATCTTATGAAGCCTATGCCGGCGCGGATATTCTCTTCGGGCAGCCATATCGTAGAGTCGTTCAGTCCGAAGCGTGCTGCGGTCTTAGGCATGAGTTGCATCAGTCCGCTCGCGCCTTGCTGCGATTGTGCCAAGGGGTTGAAATGCGACTCTTGATAACATAACGCCGCTAAAAGCGACCAGTCCCAACCGATAGAGTCGGCATAAAGGCGGAAAAGGTTCTCGTAAGGAACGCTTCCTGTCTGAGCTAACTCTTCTATCAGCTCCTCGTCGCTCTCTTTGAGCATAAGCATATATGCACGGATGCCGGCAAGCAGACACAATACCAAAACCGACAGACAGATAAGATATGATAAATGACGACGCTTCACAATAAAGAAAAATGAGTGGTGGAGTTGTTACTTCTCTTGCAACTGCTGTTTGACGAACTTAGTGAGCATGTTGATGGCTACATTATTGTGGCCGCCTTGAGGGATGATGATGTCGGCGTAGCGTTTGCAGGGCTCAATGAACTGCTCATGCATGGGTTTGAGCACTCTCTGATATCGTTCAATGACAGCCTCTGTGGTCCTGCCGCGTTCAGCGATGTCGCGTTTGATGACGCGGATGAGACGATCGTCGGCATCGGCATCAACGAAGATCTTCATATCCATCTGCGAGCGGAGCTTCTTGTCGCATAAGGCTAAGATTCCTTCAACAATAATCACCTCGCGAGGCTCAACATGTATAGTCTCTTCCTGGCGGGTACAGGTGAGATAAGAATAGGTGGGTTGCTCTATGGCCTTACCCTCTTTGAGTTGCTGCAACTGGCACTCCAACAGAGGCCAATCGAAAGCATCCGGATGGTCGAAATTGATGTTCTGCCTCTCTTCTATAGGCACGTTGCTCGAGTCCTTGTAATACGAGTCTTGCGGGATAACCACTACTTCGCCTTTAGGTAAGCGTTCAATGAGTTTTCTGACCACCGTTGTTTTACCCGAGCCGGTGCCGCCCGCTATTCCGATAATAAACATAATGTATGAAGATGAAAGGTTGATGTTTCTTTTCGGGCTACAAAGATAAGTCTTTTTGTTCTAATATCCAAATTTCTTATGTCCTGAGACTGCCTTGAGGCTGCCTTGCACAAAAAAGACCGCTCTACTTGCGGGCGGTCTTAGTTGTTTTCTTAGTAGAGGCAGTGCGGGTTGTTTTTCGCTTGCTCGTTGATTTGCGTTTGCTGTGCCGTGTGGATCATCGTCAAAAATCCAACTTGGAGATGTTCCTGCTCCAGCGTCAAAACTAATTGACTAAAGAATGTATTAATAATATTGTAAAAATAAAAAGTCTTTTCATATATCATTTGTTTTTTACAAAATTCTTTGAACTATAATTTATTCCGTCTGTTGAGAATTTATCAATATATAAAGTATCTTTAGATATTCTATAAGTAGATTGAAAATCAAATGAATGGAAAGTTAATGAAGCTTCGTCTTTTATTACACTAAAAGATATCGTATTATTATCAAATGAATAATGCATATATAGTGTCCTTCCACCCCATAGAACTGCACCTATAGGACCTTGATAATATTTTGCATTTCCATCTGAATAAAAATAGATATAATCATTCGCATTGACTTCTGTTCCATTCCATCTTCCTAAGATCTGTTCTATATCGGTAGTGCAAGATAAAAAAAATAGGAAACTAACAATACAAACTATCTTTTTCATATCTCTTCTTTTTTATTTTTGACAGTTTTCTAATTCTTTTATTCTTTCTTCTTGTTGAATGGTATATATGGTAAGTTCTTCAACTTTTTGCAGCATAGAAAATGCTATTAAAGTCATTATAAATATTTATTGATTTGCAGTATATATATTTGTACGTGATAAGATTTTTATACTACATTCACCATTGCAACCTGCTATACCACCATAAAATGTTAGGTTATTACCATCGCAATCAAACACATAACGATTGGGGATGTCACAGCATATTAGTTCATAGTTTATTTCAAAACCATACCCTTCAGTATTAGAATCCTCAATTACATACGTTACTCTATCAATTGAAATAAGTTGTCCGCCACCACTGGGATTTTTGCCATTCTCCACAATTTGCTTGATCCAAGGGACTTGAGTATAACTTGTTACTTTCTCACACACTTGTAGTTGTTGCGATTTACATGCCATGAAAATTGTAAGCATAAATGCACAACATAATATTTTATACATTCTTTTCATAGGATTATTGTTTAATAAATTTAACATAAGTATAATAATTTTCAGTATTATTCAAACGAAGCATATATGTTCCTTGTTTTAGGGACGATATATCAATATCGTTTGATTCAAATATTATGCCAACCTTTATTAGTTTTCCCAAATCATCATATATAATATATGACGTTCTATCACTACTAATGTTAGGTAGTTGCTTCTTGTAGCGTTTGATAATACAATTTGCCGTCATTCGCAATAAAATCACTTATTAGTTTGAGAACAATTTTCATGGTTGAGATATTTCTGTGATTTTGCACTGCAAAGGTACGGCATTAGTTTCCAACACACAAATTTTTGAAACTATTTCACTTATGCAACACCGTTTTACTTGAACAAGGTTGCGACTGTCAATCAGCAATATACCATATTGCCAATTCAGCAAAACTTATGCAGTGCCTAAAAATACACATATTTATACCATTTTGTGTTCGAATGTTATGTGTAGGAGCACGATTTTTCTGTACGAATTCCACGAATTTCTACGGCGCAAAAAACTCCCCTCCTTACTAAGAGAAGCGATAGAGCCGCACCGAGAATGTCCGGTGGACATTCGAAGGAGTACGGGGTCCCCTCAGAGCTTTGCTCGCAAGGGGTGTCAGTACGGGGTCC
>CAMHOK010000139.1 GCA_946186735.1 uncultured Bacteroidales bacterium | reverse complement strand
TCTACTACGACACCATCAAGGGTGGCGACTATCGTGCTCGTGAGGCTAACGTATATCGTTTGGCAGAGGTCTCGAACAATATCATCGACCAATGCGTGGCACAAGGCGTTCCTTTCGCTCGCGAGTATGGCGGACTCTTGGACAACCGCTCTTTCGGTGGTGCACAGGTGAGCCGTACCTTCTATGCTAAGGGTCAGACCGGTCAGCAGTTGTTGCTCGGTGCTTACAGTGCCCTGAGCCGTCAGATTGGCAAGGGCAAGGTGAAGATGTACACCCGCCATGAGATGCTCGATATCGTCATGATCAAAGACGAGAACGGCGAACCTCGAGCACGCGGTATCATCGCCCGTAACCTCGTGACAGGCCGCATAGAGCGCTACTTCGCTCATGCTGTCGTTATCGGTTCGGGTGGCTATGGCAACACCTTCTTCCTATCAACCAACGCTATGGCATCGAACGGCTCCGCCGCTATGCAGATGTACCGTCACGGAGCATACTTCGCTAACCCCTGCTACGCACAGATACACCCGACCTGTATCCCAAAGCACGGCGACTTCCAGTCGAAACTGACGCTTATGTCAGAGTCGCTGCGTAACGACGGACGTATCTGGGTGCCGAAGAAACTGGAGGACGCTAAGAAACTGCAAAGAGGCGAGATCAAAGGTCGTGATATTCCCGAAGAAGACCGAGACTACTACCTCGAGCGTCGTTATCCCGCTTTCGGTAACCTCGTGCCGCGTGACGTGGCTTCGCGTGCTGCCAAAGAGCGTTGCGATGCAGGTTATGGCGTTAACAACACCGGTCTGGCTGTCTTCCTCGATTTCTCTGACGCTATCCAGCGTCTCGGCAAGGATGTCGTTGCACAGAAATACGGTAACCTCTTCCAGATGTATGAGAAGATTGTTGACGAGAACCCCTACGAGAACCCGATGATGATCTTCCCTGCTATCCACTACACCATGGGTGGTATATGGGTTGACTATGAGTTGCAAACCTCAGTGAAGGGTCTGTTCTGCATCGGTGAGGCAAACTTCTCTGACCACGGTGCTAACCGTCTTGGTGCTTCGGCGCTGATGCAAGGTTTGGCTGACGGTTACTTCGTGCTGCCTTACACCATTCAGAACTACCTCGCTGACCAGATTGGTGTACCGCGTATGTCCACCGACCGCGAAGAGTTCGCTCAGGCAGAAAAGGCTGTTACCGATAAGATTCAGAAACTCATGTCGATACAAGGTAAAGAGTCGGTTGATACCATTCACAAACGCCTTGGTCTGGTGATGTGGGACTTCGTAGGAATGGGTCGTACAGCAGAGAGCTTGAAGACTGCTATCCGCAAGATTGACGAGATAAAGAAAGACTTCTGGACCAATGTCTATATCCCCGGTACAGTCGACAGCTTGAACAACGAGCTGGAGAAAGCACTGCGTTTAGCTGACTTCATCGAGATAGGCCGCTTGATGGCAGTGGATGCACTCAACCGTGAGGAATCGTGCGGTGGTCACTTCCGCGAGGAGTATCAGACTGAGGAAGGTGAGGCACTGCGTCAGGACGATAAGTTCTCGTATGTGGCTTGCTGGAAGTACATGGGCGAGGACAAAGAGCCCGAACTCATCAAAGAGCCTCTCGACTACGAGTTCACCGAACGCAAGACACGTAACTACAAGTCGTAATATGATTGTAACCGGTAGAGCCATAGCGCAAGCTATGACTCTATATGTTAATTATTGCATACTCTCCGTTGGTTCGGGGAGTATGCTCAAAAAAAGGAGATGCCATTATGGATGAATATCGTTTCAATTCGGAAACAGAGCCGACAGACGAGCAGTTGCAGATGCTTATGCAAGAGGCCGGACAGGATGTAAGGGAAAGCAACGAAAAAATGCGTTCGGCTTTCTTTGCGCGTATCAACCAACGAGTGAGTGCCTCGCTATGAGAAAGCCCTTGCTCATAGTCATAGCAGGTCCGAACGGATCGGGCAAGACAACCATCACCCGCAGCGTTATCAGACACGAGTGGGCGGAGACATGTGAATATATCAACCCTGACGAGGTGGCGCAACATGTCTTTGGCGACTGGAACGACAAGGAGGCTGTGCGCAAGGCTGTCAATTATTGTGATGAATTGCGTGAGAGACTTCTTTGTGAGCATAAAGATATGATATTTGAGACAGTACTTTCAAGCGAAGGCAAAGTGGATTTTATACGCAGAGCGAAAGATGCTGGTTATTTTGTGAGAGTGTTTTTCATTTGCACCGCCACTCCCGAAATCAATGCCTCGCGTGTCGCTAACCGTGTTATGAAAGGCGGTCATGATGTGCCGATAACGAAGATTATCTCACGTTATGAGCGGGCAATAAGCAATATGGCAATCATTACTCCTCTTATTGACCGCGCCTATTTTTATGACAACTCTGTTGATAACAGGGATGCTTGTCCGCTTTTCCGTACCACTGACGGCCTCCTCGCTAAACAATACACAGAAACCATCCCCGATTGGACAATAAGCATATACAATAAGGTAAAGCAGAGTATCTGATAGTGACGGGCATTCATAGTCATCCAGCTGAACGCAAGACACGTAAATATAAGTCGTAAAGAATAGTGGTCAACGTTTCCGAACGTTGTAAAAGATTTTACATTTCGAGGGATACACTCTGTTGTATCCCTCGTTGTTTTTTAGCCGACATATTATGTTCTTTTTTGTGGTATTTTACTTGGCATTTTTGTGGTATTTTGCTTGGTGTTTTTGTGGTGCTTTCGTTCGGTTGCGTGGTTATCGCCACTTGTGTGTTCTGACATTTTTTTGTACTTTTGCGAGTTGAAGTGCAACGAGTGCTCCCTTCAGTTGAGATGCTTCGTGCTTTTCGCATGGAGCGAGAAGAAGTTTTAGCCATGAAACAAACGACTTTACAAAATCTTACAAAAGCAGATAAGATAGCCAAACAGATACTCAATATCTCGGCTGTCATACTCTTCTCTATGCTCCTTCTGTGGTTGGTGTGGAGCATTATATCAAACATTGCCTCTTCTGTCCGTGCTGACATGGTTGTTAAGAGCGTTTTTAAGATAGCGGGAGGCGTGGCTCTGAGCATACTGCTTTTGTCGGTTGTTGTCAGGATGGTGCTTTCGCTCTTCGTTAGGAGCGATGATGAAAACGATTTTGAGGAGAAGGTCGATTATGTGCTGCAACAGAAGAAGACTGCCGCAAGAAAGGCGGGGCAGAAGTCGGAGACGATCTCCGTACTTGTCGGACTGAGCGCAGAGCAGGAAGAGATGGTATGCAGGTTGCTCAGGGAGTTGCCTTCACACATCAATAGTCCTCAGAAAATCAATATGGCTGAGGTGAGTCATTATCTGACGGCTCTTAGAGACTTGGGTTACTTGATCGATAAAGATAAGTATAACCTTTATGCATGGGTCGGGAAAATAACAGATAAGGATTTGCCGCAATTTAACCATTTTAGTGAAGCTTATCCGAGTACGACCGTAAAAAAAGTTAATCACGCTAAAGAAAAGATAACGTCGGAGTTGCACAAACTTCGATAAGTTCGATAATCGAAATCGAACTTTTCATACAACGCGAAAATACCTATACCTTTGCTCCGTGAATCAGTTCACGGAGTTTTTTTGTGTAACCTTAAAACATATTAGTATGGGTTTATTAGATGATTATACATTTAGCGTTGGTAGTCCTCGCCCGAGAAAGCAGCACCAGAGAGTGATGGCTAAGATGTTCATCCAATCGTTTTATGAATTAAGTGATCAAGGCTTAGAGATTCTAACCGAACAGACCGTTACCGACGACTGTCGGGACCTCGCACCTGACTTGGTCGTTTTCGACAGAGAAGGCTATCCTCTGACTATCGTTGAAATAACTACTCACAAAGAGTTGCGTAGTATCATTCGCAAGTGCTACGAGTTAATAGCCCGCTTTCCCGACTCAGAGTATTTCGTGTATGACTACGAAGAGATGGTGCTATGTCAGTATGATGCCGAAAGCAACCATTGGCTCTCGTCAGAGGAAGATACGCTGTATTCTCAATATCTTAGCAAACCATTAATAGAATATTTTTAGTACAAATAATAAATCACAATTCTATGAATACTACAAAACCCTATTTGTTTGTTGTGGCAGTCTTATTATTGACTGCGTGCAAACTCAATGAACCGGAAGATATGCCTACGGCGCTCTTTACCTTAACTCAAAAAGACCTTACCGTGTCCTTTACTAATGCTTCGCGTAACGCACAATCATTCGTCTGGGACTTTGGAGACGGGAAGACATCAACTGACAAGAATCCGGTGCACAAATATTCTAAATATGGTACTTTTAAGGTAACACTAACAGCGAAGAGACAAGTTGGTTCATATTGTCGTCAGCCAACCTTCCGTACGATTACATGCTTAAATCTCCTAAGACATTAAATATCAACAACGATTATGTTATTAGGTTGTATAAGTACACCGGCTCCGGTAACCCTAGTGATACACAAGCAAGCGGCAAAGGTGATTGGTCAGCCCTCATATCTTCATCCAAATTAAAAGCATATCCTGAGACTCTGTACTTTTCAAATAATAATGCCGCTGTCACTGTCATATTTAATTGGCTATAGAACGATTGTTGCAAGACAAGAAATGATTGTTTGGTTGATTGGCTATTTTTTTGTACTTTTGCGCTTGCTTTGTAGGTGTTAAGTATGTTCAATCTCAATCAAACAATTGTTTTATGCAACCATTTGATATCAACCGAATAAGGCGGATGAACGAGTTGTACGACACTGTCCTCCGCGACCTTGAGCAGCAGCCCGAAGAGGGAGCCGGTCCTAAAGAGCTTGAAGCTTTTGTTGAGCGTCTGCGCTCGAAAGTGCTGATGCTTGAGAGCTATTATACCTCAGGCGATTGGCTTGCCGACTTCGAAGCAGACGAGGCAGGTCTGTTGCCCCGCGAGATGAGACGCGGAGTGCTGTCGGAAGACGGATTGAACGACCTTATTGACGCTTTCAAAGAGTTCGAGCAGAAATGGGAAAACCCCGAACCGATAGAAGAGGTCTATGGCCCGCCTGAGTGGTTCAGATAAGACTCTTTTCTTGCCGGAGAGCTTATGGCTGAGAGCTTCGTAGAAGCGAAAAATCATAATAACCTAAAATCCGCAACTATCATCCAATACACGATTAAGGGTAGATTTATGAG
>CAMHOK010000138.1 GCA_946186735.1 uncultured Bacteroidales bacterium | reverse complement strand
GCTCACGGGGTCCCCTCAGAGCTTTGCTCGCAAGGGGTGTCAGTTTCAAAGCATCACTCAATGAAGAATATATGATTGACATGGTAAAAAACTATAACTTTTTGATGCGGTTGCCGCGCGACCCTTTTTGTCCGTTTGCTTATATCAAAAAAAACTCGTACCTTTGCACAAAAATATGGGCTATGTCTCTGCCATAATGTCAGAAATTCTTCATGGCAAGGATTTTGATTATAACCCTTTAGATACAGAAACATAAAATCAATAATGATATGAAATTAGTAGATAAGATTGTAGAAGCTATCCAAAACAAGAAAGGTCAGCGTATCATCACTATCGACATGCGCCGTCTCTCACCTAAGCCTTGCGATTGGTTTGTCATCTGCGAGGGTGGCAGCAATATCCAAGTTAATGCCATCGCCGACGAGGTAGAAGACTTCGTCAGGCAAGAGACCAAAGAAAAGCCCATTGCCGTTGTGGGTAGAGAGAATGCAGAATGGGTCGCACTTGATTATGGCAATGTTATGGTGCATGTCTTCCAACGCTCAGCCCGCGAGTTCTATGACATCGAACAACTATGGGCCGACGGAAAAATAACAGAAATAGCTGACGCATAAAAAACTATCGTATGGACAATAATCAACCTTCCAACAATAATCAGGACAACAAAAACAACAACAAGCCCAAGCGTCCCAACCTCAGTTGGCTCTATCTGGCTATCATGTTGGTGCTGTTTTTCTTCTTCATGTCAGGAGGAAAAGGCTCATTCGGTCAACTTGACAAAGGCCTTTCGTACACCAAACTGCAAGCATATATAGAGAATAATGTTGTTGAGAAGCTCGTCGTTTACGACGACAATCATGTCGTTGCCACCGTCCGCCCCGAGTCGCGCAAGCTGGTGTTCGGAGAGCTGGCCGACCAGAAAGAGGGCGACCCTACCATCACCGCCCAAATACCGTCCGTCACCGAGTTCTCACAATACATGACCGAACAGAACCAACTTCGCAAAGAAGCCGGCAAGTCAGTCATTGACCTTACTTTCGAACGCTCACGCGACTACCTCTCACTCATCCTTTGGCAGATACTGCCGCTCGCTATCTTCATACTCTTCTTCGTATGGATGAGCCGGGGAATGAAAGGCGGAGGCATGGGCAACATCTTCGGTGTAGGCAAGGTGAAAGCCGAAGTGATAGATAAAGACAAGAAAGATAAGGTAACATTCAAAGATGTGGCAGGTCTGGAAGGAGCTAAGATGGAAGTTCAAGAGATTGTTGAGTTCCTCAAGAACCCCAAACGCTACACCGACCTGGGCGGAAAAATACCCAAGGGAGCCTTGCTCGTAGGCCCTCCGGGTACCGGCAAGACCTTGCTCGCCAAAGCCGTGGCAGGCGAAGCTAATGTGCCGTTCTTCTCAATGTCAGGCTCCGACTTCGTCGAGATGTTCGTAGGTGTGGGCGCGAGCCGTGTGCGCGACCTCTTTAGTCAAGCCAAAGCTAAAGCCCCAAGTATCATCTTCATCGATGAGATCGATGCTGTGGGTAGGGCTCGAGGAAAGAACATCATGTCCGGCGGCAACGATGAGAGAGAATCAACCCTCAACCAGCTGCTCACCGAGATGGACGGCTTCGGCACCAACTCGGGCGTCATCATCCTCGCCGCCACCAACCGAGCCGATGTGCTCGACTCAGCTCTGCTCCGAGCCGGACGCTTCGACCGACAGATACATGTCGAACTGCCGGACCTGCAAGAGAGAAAAGAGATCTTTGGCGTACACCTCAAACCGCTCAAGACCGACGATAGCATCGACATCAACTTCCTTGCCAAACAAACGCCGGGCTTCTCAGGTGCCGACATAGCTAATGTGTGCAACGAAGCAGCACTCATTGCCGCACGCAACAACAAGAAAGCTGTGGGTAAGCAAGACTTCATGGACGCCGTGGACAGGATAATAGGCGGATTAGAAAGAAAAACAAAGATAATGACCGACGAAGAGAAACGCTCCATCGCTTATCACGAAGCAGGACACGCAACCATCTCATGGATGTTGCGCTGGGGCAATCCGCTCGTCAAAGTGACTATCGTACCGCGTGGTATGGCATTAGGAGCTGCTTGGTACCTGCCCGAAGAAAGGCAACTCACCAATATCGACCATATACAAGACGAGCTGTGCTCACTGCTCGGAGGTAGAGCTGCCGAACAACTCTTCCTCAACCAGACCTCAACAGGAGCACTCAACGACCTTGAGAGAGCTACCAAACAAGCATACGCTATGGTTGCTTACTACGGTATGTCGAAAGCACTACCCGACATATCCTTCTACGACTCGCAAGGACGATATGAATATGGCTTCCAAAAACCTTATTCCGATAAAACAGCCGAACTTATCGACAACGAGGCAAAACAAATCATTGCACAGCAGATGGAGCGAGCCAAACAAGTGTTGCTCGACAACCAAGAAGGACACCATAAGATAGCCGAGCTGCTTATCGAAAAAGAGGTGATCACAACCGAAGATGTCGAGAAAATACTCGGCCCGAGACCGTGGAAAAGCCGTGGAGACGAGATAATAGAGGAAAATTTATCTTGATTATAAAAGCACCACACTGCACCACATCTGAAAGATAATCAACAGAGTATTTCAGATGTGGTGCTTTTTTATTCTTGATTTTAAGTTTCCCGTATTGCCTAAATCAAAAAAATGCTCTACTTTTGCAACACTTGCTTGAGGCAAGTAATAAAAGTAATTGTGTTTTTCATGAGAACAAATTTTAGTTTTATCTAAATTTGTGTTGTTAGAACAAAACTGCAACAATCTGTCTGTGATAGTCCGATGTTGTAAGTTTTGTTCTTTTTTCTCGAATAACACTCTTATCTTTACCTAACCTGCACATCCGACTCTAATACTAACCAACAAATACCTAATTACTTATGGAGAAAAACAGACACTCATGCCGCATATTGACAATATGTGCGGCTCTTCTGTTCCCTCTTTTGGTGATGGCGCAGACTACGGTCAACGGTACTATCGTTGACCCGTCAGGCGAGCCTATCATCGGTGCCAGCGTTGTTGTCAAAGGCACTACCAATGGAACAGTCAGTGATTTTGACGGTAACTTCACGCTCTCGTGCCCTGCCTCAGCCACTCTCGTGGTGTCGTATGTGGGTTATAAGACACAAGAGCTGGCTGCTCAAGCCAACCTTCATATCACTCTCGAAGAAGATGTAGAGACCCTGCAAGATGTCGTTGTCATCGGCTATGGTTCTCTCGCTAAAAAAGAACTCTCCAGCTCGGTTGTACAAGTCAATCGCGACCAGTTCAACCAGGGAGCCGTCAGCGACGCTATGGGACTCGTCTCAGGAAAGATTGCAGGTCTCAATGTCAACACCACTGCCGATGCCAACCCTAACTCAATGGCAAGCATCCAGGTCCGTGGCGCCACCTCTATCACAGCCAGCAACGGGCCGCTCGTTGTCATCGATGGTATAGCAGGAGGAGACCTCAGGAACATAGCATCACAAGACGTTGAGTCTATCACCGTCCTCAAAGATGCAGCCTCAGCCGCTATCTATGGTACACGAGGTGCTAACGGCGTCATCCTCGTAACAACCAAGAAAGGCTCAGGCGAAGAAGGTAAGGTGGTCGTTACTTATGACAGTTATGCCGGAATGAACATCGCCAACCAAGGTCCGCAAGTACTCTCTGCTGACGAGTTCCGACGCTCAAGACGCGGCAACGACTATGGATACAGCACCGACTGGTACTCACTCATCACCAGAAAAATAGGCTATACCACCAACCAATATGTATCGGTTGACGCCTCTACCAAAAACGGATACTACGGTGCATCCATCAACTGGAAGAAAGGTAATGGTTTGGACCTGCGCTCCGGACGTGACGAATATGGCGGACGCTTCCGTATGGAACAGAACTTCCTTGAGCGCCGCTTGCAGTTGGCTGCTTCTCTGTCTGCACGCAAGGTGCATGAAGAATGGGGAAACGACGGACTCTTTGACACCGCTTTGAGCATGAACCCCACCATGCCCGTCAAGAACGAAGACGGCTCCTACTATCAGCCCACCTCACCCACAGGCGCTACCAACCCCGTTCGCGAGCTCTTGGAGATAACCAACAACGGCGATCGCGTCTATCTGCTCGGTAATGCCGACCTCAAATGGAACATACTCAGCATAGAGGGACACAACCTCTCCACCTCTGTGAGCTATGCCATGCAATACAACGACCTCAAATCGAACTACTACACTCCTTCCTTCTCGGCCGACTCGTATTGGAACAGCTATGCCGGACGTGCCAACGTGAACTATCAGAAATGGAACACCAACCGCGTAGAGTGGTTAGGCAACTACCAGATGTCATTGGGAGAGCACGACCTCAAAGCTGTTATCGGTTACTCGTGGGAACGCTCTACTTGGGAGCAAGTAGGAGCAGAGAATGCTAACTTCGCTTACGACAATTTCCTTTATCACAACATAGGCAGCGGATCGTATCTCGCCGATGGAAAGGCCAATATGTGGACCGGCAAATCAGAGTCAACACTCATCGGCTTCTTCGGCAGAGTCAACTACAACTGGCGAGACATGCTCTTCGCTTCGGCAAGTATCCGTTATGAGGGCTCGTCTAAGTTCGGTGCCGACCACCGCTGGGGTGCTTTCCCATCCGCATCACTCGCATGGGAGATGATGTCTGCCGAGTTTATGGCTCCTGCTAAAAACGCTACTCTCAAAAGCCTCAAACCGCGTATATCATACGGTGTGACAGGACGTAGCGACTTCGACGCTTATCAATCAACAGCACAATATGTCAATTGGGGATACTACTATTTCAACGGACAATGGGTAACAGGCTTCGGACCTTCAGTCAACTCTAACCCGCAACTCGGATGGGAGAAATCAACCGCACTCAACATCGGCTTCGACTTCGAACTGCTTAACGGAGACCTGCGAGGTTCGCTCGAGTATTTCGACCGCCAATCGCAAGACCTGCTCTACCGATACACCGCACCACAACCGCCTTTCATCCACAACACCATACTCGTCAATGTAGGCTCAACAACCAACAAAGGTGTAGAGGTCTCGCTCGAATATGATGTGTTCAAGAAAACACCGGTTACTTGGACCACCTCTATCAACTATTCTTATGGTACCACCTACCTCTCGAAGCTCTCAAATGATGTTTATCAGGCTTC
>CAMHOK010000137.1 GCA_946186735.1 uncultured Bacteroidales bacterium | reverse complement strand
CATAGAGTCTAAAGGCTCTTTCTTCCTCAGTCAGTGGGTGGTAAGCCTGAGAAACATGCTCAACTATACCACATGGATGTATATGAGCATTGTTCTCTTCGTTCTTGCCCTCGCCTCTGTGCTACTCTTCCTCTTCTCAAAGACCATAGTGCTGCGTAAGGTCGGCTTCCATATCTCGTGGATAGCGCTACTTCTCTCTATCAGCTCTTTGGCTTTAGCACAAGGAGCCTACCGACACCTTAACGACACCACAGAGGCTATAGTCATGCAAGGCATAGTCAATGTCAAGTCCAGTCCCGACCGCTCAGGAACCGACCTGTTCGTCATTCACGAAGGAACAAAAGTAAACATCTCCGACACCGTAGGCGAATGGATAGAGATACATGTAGGCGACAACATCGGTTGGATAAAAGAAGACAATGTAGAGCGTATCGTTCAGAAAGGACAAACACTATAAACTCATTAAGTCATTCTAACTAATCATACTCTCTTGTATCAATGCAACGACTCCTTGAGATAGACCAAGAGCTGCTTCTGCTCATCAACTCATGTCACAACTCTTTCTTCGACCAATTCTTCTGGTTGGTCTCCGGCAAGATGACATGGTTGCCGCTGTATGTGGTGATGCTCGCACTGCTCATCCTCAGTTTCTATCGGCACAACGAACCGCCCTTCAGAGCATGGCTCAGGATAGTGCTCTTGTTGGTGGCAATAGCTCTGTGCTTCGGTCTGTCCGACTATCTGTCTTCTCTCATCAAGCATAGCGTCTGCCGTTTTCGACCGGCTCAAGACCCTTCTCTCGCTCCCCTCGTACACATAGTCAACTCCTATCGCGGGGGTAAGTTCGGCTTTGTCTCTTCACACGCTGCCAACACCTTCTCTGTGGCACTGTTCTACTCTCTGCTCATGCGAGACCGGAGAGTAACGCTGCCGCTTATACTATGGGTAGTGCTCAACTGCTACTCGCGTATGTATCTGGGCGTACACTACCCGGGAGACATACTCGGAGGACTCGTCTTAGGCACAATCATCGCACTGCTGCTCTATCTTATCGCCACTAAACTGCGCATCTGCTCCACCACACCACCTTACATAAAAAAGAGAGCCATCACTGACCCTCTCACTTTCTATGCACCATACTCTATATGGCTCACACTTATTCTTACTCTCTGTGTCGCAGCTGTTTATTCAGGCTTGGGCGGCATGATATGCTGACGACCTAACTGCAACTGACGACCGTTAGTGCCTTTCTTCTTGAACTCTTCGAACACCTGATACTGCTCTTCGCTTAACACTCCGCGCAACTCCTCGCTCATTTGGTCGAAAAGCTTGTGCTTGTCCTCTTTCTTCTCAACCTCGTTTCTGAGCTTGGCATACTTGAGGTGGATCTTATAAACCGTATCCACCTGCTGCTCCGAGAGCTTGAGCATACGAGTAAGCATGGCGGTATGCTTGCGAGCCTGCTGCTCAGGTGTCAACTGCTCTTGTGGAGGAGCCGGAGGATAGTCTTGTTCGCGCTTCTTATCATCAGCAAAAACAGCAAGACTAAACATCAAACAGAAAAGAAGTAAAGTTTTTCTCATTGTATTATTCAAGTTTATTCGATATTTCGATATTCCGTTATTTCGACATCTCGTTATCTCGACATCTCGTTGTTTCGATATTCCGATATCTCGACATTATCTGCAACAAAACTTGTGCCAAACCAATCGGTTAAACAAAAAGCTTTTTCTCGGTTCTGCTCACCTTGCATAATTCAAAGAAAAATCATATCTTTGCGCTCCGATGTGGTTTGCATCGCACCTATCTATGCAGTCTGAATGGTTCATAGCTCGCCGTCTGTTCTTCTCAGAGGACAGCACCGGCCGGATGTCGCGCCCTGCCGTCAGGGTGGCGCTCACCGCCATCATCATCGGTGTGGTGGTGATGATAGTTAGCTTGTTCGTCATCGCAGGCTTCAAGAAAGAGGTGAGCCGCAAAGTGGTTGGCTTTCAGTCGCATATACAAGTGGTCAATTTCGAGAACAACAACACTTTCGAGCTCACTCCCATCCGCTACGACTCCACCCTTCTCCGGCTCATCACCCAAACCAAAGGAGTAAGTGCAGCACAACCCTTCATCACCAAGCCCGGGATAATAAAGACAGCCGACAATTTTCATGGCATAGTCTTGAAAGGCGAGCCCTTACCCTCCGACGACAACCCTGACTTCTGGGAGTTCTTCTCGCACAATATCGACCGTGGCCGACTGCCCGAGAAAAGCAACGAGGTCATCCTCTCCTCTTTATTAGCACGCCAACTCAGCCTCGACCTCG
Organism: uncultured Bacteroidales bacterium; assembly: GCA_946186735.1. Classification (GTDB taxonomy): domain Bacteria; phylum Bacteroidota; class Bacteroidia; order Bacteroidales; family Paludibacteraceae; genus Colicola. Next base: position 2,963 of record CAMHOK010000137.1, on the reverse strand, counting down.
ACTCTTCTTTCCTCTGTTACTTCGTGGGCAAAGACATAAGAGTAAGGAAATATACTATTTCAGGACTCTATACCACCGGTCTTAGCGAGGCCGACGATATGTTCGTCATCGGCGACATCGACGGTCTCAGACAACTCAACGCTTTCAGCAACGACCAAGCCTCCGGCATCGACATACTCATCAGCGATAGAAACGATATCTTCCGTATCTACGACGAGCTGTATATCAACATCGTCAACCGCTTCGACGACGATGGCAATGCCTATTATCTGAACAACATCATCGACAACAACCCCAACATCTTCAAGTGGCTCGACCTGCTCGATAAGAATGTGCTCATCATCATTCTTCTCATGCTCGCCGTCTCTATAGCCAACATCACCACCTCGCTCATCATCATCATCATGGATAGCATCCGTCTGATTGGCACACTCAAGTCGTTGGGCTCATGCAATAAGTTTGTGAGCCGTATCTTCTTCATCGAAGGCGGACTGCTCGTGGCAAAAGGAATGGTATGGGGCAACCTTATAGGACTCACTCTGTGCGCCCTGCAGTATGCTTTCCATATCATACCGCTCGACCCGCAATCGTACTATGTCGATTTCGTGCCTATCGCTTTCGACTGGGGATGGTGGCTGCTGCTTAACATCTTCATCCTCACCGTTATCATGCTCACTCTCATACTCCCCTCTCGGTTCGTGAGCCGCATATCACCCGCCGAAGTGATGAGATATGAGTAAGAGGTTGAATAGTTGAATGGTTGAATAGTTGAATAGTTGAATTATCACTCTTATGAATTTCTCTACACCTGTTGACATACCTTCGTCGCCTTATCGTATCACCTACGATGATCAGGTGCTCTGTCTTGGTTCGTGTTTTGCTCAGAACATGGGCAACAAACTTCACGAATGGGGGTTTAAGGTCACCGTCAATCCTTTCGGTGCGCTCTACAACCCCTTGAGCATATTCTCCGTGTCGCAACGGCTCTCCTGCCCCGCTCAACCCGCCTTCGAGCGCTCAGCTCTGGTAGAGCACAACGGACTGTTCCACTCCATGCTCCATAGTCAGGCGTTCTCTTTTGCTGACCCCGAACAGACCCTCAAGGCTATCAACCTCAGCCTCCGACAAGGACAACAGGCATGGGCAGAGAGTACGGTGCTGCTCGTCTCGCTCGGCTCCGCTTTCGTCTATGAGTATGAAGGCAAGGTGGTGAGCAACTGTCATAAGATATCCGACAAACAGTTCAACCGGCGACGCCTGAGCGTCAACGAGACTACCACAGCTCTCAAGCAACTGCTCTCGCTAACCTCGTCTTTCCGACTCGTCGTGCTCACCGTCTCACCCATCCGACATCTGCGCGACGGACTGCACGAGAACAACCTGAGCAAGAGTACACTGCTGCTCGCTATCGACCAACTGCTCCACAACGACAACGAACAAGAGGCTCTGTCTCAACCTGACAAAGCCACACACAACAATAAAACAGAAGCAAACAATGTGATGTATTTCCCCTCCTACGAGATACTCATGGACGAGCTGCGCGACTATCGTTTCTATGCCTCCGACATGCTCCACCCCTCTTCTGTTGCCGAAGATTATATATGGGAGCGTTTCACGCAATCGTGCCTGTCGCCAGACCTCACTGAGCAGATGCGCGAGCGCCATCGCCTCTTCCTTGCCTCTCAACACCGGCCACTCAGCGGCATAGCTGACAGCTAAACCTTATCGGCTTCCACTCCCATGCCGAACAGAGCATAATCGCCTCTGACGGGATCGCCGGGGAAAGCTGAACGCAGCTTGTCGGTCAGCCTCAGCGCCGACGACATCGACGCCGTGAGCGAGCTGCTCAGACCCACACGCTGAGCCTCATGCAGCACATGAGTGTCTAACGGGATAATAAGCGACTCACGGTCAATCAGTCCCGACCACAACCCCAGATCGACAGGCGAACCACAACGCACCATCCAGCGCATGAACATACACAGACGCTTACACGACGAACTCGTGTCCTTTGGTATGACCTTCTGCTCTTTCTCTTGCGAGAAGAAACGGCAGATGAGAGCTATGGCTTCAAGAGCGGTTGTCTTACCGCCGTCCCGACATAACGACTGTCTTATCAAGCCCTCAAGCGATTGATACTCACGGATGAGACGCTCGTAACAACGACAGAAACGCAACATCGTGCGATTGCTATAGAGCCTATAGAAACAACTATTATCATCTCTTATATCTCTCTCAAACAGACCATCACGCATATAGACATACACCTCACCCCCGCTCCAATCTAAAAAGAGTTGTATCTTCCTCAGGAACTGCTGACGCGAACCATAACTGAGCGCCTGAGCCAGAAAAGCCATCGTTTCTTGGTTGTCTCTTCCGCTCACCTGGTGCATGAACCACGAGGGGTCACCCTCGAGGAAAAGCTCAGTCTCATATCTGTCGGCAAGACGCCGTAACTCATTATCGCTGATCATCTTCTGCTCCTTTATATCCCACATACACGGTGCTTATACCCGCTGTCTGCGGCTTGAAAGAGATATTGCTAAAACCTGCTTTGCGCATACGCTCAACCATCTGCTCACCCCATACGAACGACTTAACACTGCTCCTGAGGTAGGCGTAGGCTGTCTTATCTTTGCTGAACCAACGACCTATCAAGGGCATTATGTATGAGAAATACAGATCATAAAAGAAGCGTATCACGAGAACTCCAGTATGACTACCTCTCCTCTCTCACGCAACACCCTATACATCTCTCTCAACCCTTGGTCAAGGTCCGAGAAGTTGCGCACACCATAAGCACAGGTAACCACATCGAACCGACCATCATCGAAAGGCATGTCAAGGGCACTCGCTTTCATGAACTCTACTCTCTCGCTCTTACCTGCTTTCCGTACTTTCTCTTTGCCAAGGAGCATCATCTGCTCACTCAAGTCTATTCCCGTAATCTTTGTGGAAGGATG
>CAMHOK010000136.1 GCA_946186735.1 uncultured Bacteroidales bacterium | reverse complement strand
ATCTCGTGTAGAGCTTCAAAGACTGTTATATCGTATCCTGCTTTGACCATGTCGCCAGCGAAGGTTAGTCCTGCAGGTCCGCTACCGATGACGGCGATCTTCCCTTTGGATGGTTGGCTGTTGGTCGTTGGAGCGGTTGTGGTATCGATATGGTTGAGGGCATAGTCGGCAGCATAGCGTTCGAGGTAACCGATAGCTACGGGTTGGCTTGCCATCTTGTTGTGGATACACTGCGCCTCGCACTGTTTCTCTTGCGGGCATACGCGTCCGCACACGGCGGGCAGCGAGCTGCTCTGTTGGATGATGTGGTAGGCGTCGATGATATGTCCTCTTTCTATGTTCTTGACGAAAGCGGGTATGTTGATGTTGACGGGACATCCTTGTCGGCAAGTGGGGTTAGCGCAGTCGAGGCATCGTTGTGCTTCTTGTTGTGCCATGAGAGGTGTGAGTCCTTGGTTGACCTCATCGTGGAGAGAGTGAGCTCTGGTCATGGGGTCGAGCTCAGGCATCTTGACTCTGGGTATAGCGACGCGCTGTTTGGGCTTGAGGGCTTGGCGGAGTCGTTCGCGCCATGGTGCGTTGCGGTCAGAGTTGTCGTTCTCGGTTTGGCTTTCGGCTTGGTTTTCGGAGGGGAGAACTACCCCTGACCCCTCCTTGGTAAGGAGGGGAGTTGCTGTGTGCGGTGCGGATGGTATGGGAGCTGCTGCGCTTGGTGCGGAGGCATGGTTCTGGTAGTCCTCGTGGGCTTCGTTTGTTTGGTTTTGGTAGTTCTCGTAGGCTTGTTGTTCGTCTTGTTTATATCCGGTGAGTCGTGAGAGCATCTCATTGAAATCGACCTTGTGTGCGTCGAACTCGGGTCCGTCAACGCAGACGAAGCGTGTCTTGCCGTCCACGGAGACACGGCAAGCGCCGCACATGCCTGTGCCGTCCACCATGATAGTGTTGAGAGAGGCTTGTGTGGGTATTTGGTATTTGAGTGTGAGCAGTGAGACGAACTTCATCATGATAGCGGGTCCGATGGTGATACAGAAGTTGACCTGTTCGTTGTTGATGACCTGCTCTATCCCTTGTGTGACGAGTCCTTGTTGTCCGTAGGAGCCGTCGTCGGTCATGATGATGAGCTCAGAGGAGGCTTCTCGGAGTTGTTGTTCGAGGATGATGAGTTGTTTGTTGCGCGCTGCGAGAACGGTGATGACTCGGTTGCCTGCCTGTTTGAGAGCTTTAGCTATAGGCAGCATAGGCGCGGCTCCGACGCCTCCTGCGGCGCAGATGACGGTGCCGTAATATCGGATGTCGGTAGGTTTGCCGAGAGGTCCGACGAGGTCTTGCAGGGAGTCTCCTACATTGAGGTTACAGAGCTTGGCGGAGCTCACTCCCACGCGTTGTACGACGAGGGTGATAGTACCTTTCTGCATGTCGGCATCGGCGATGGTGAGGGGCATGCGCTCAGAGTGTTGGTCAACGCGTACGATGACGAAATGGCCGGGTTTGCGTGAGCGTGCTATGAGGGGTGCTTCAACGACGAGTTGGCACACATTGTCGGAGAAGAACTGTTTGCTGAGTATAGTATTCATAATAGATGATTTTGCTTTGTTAGGTTGTTTGGCGTTGCAAAGTTACGATTTTTTCTGTTATTACAAAAAAAGAGTAGGATATTATTAGGTTGTTGTCGGTGTTTGAGTGGGGCAGTTGGAAAGAGTGTGGAGTTGACATATCTTTGCAGCGCAAACGACGAGGAGACTCAACGCCGGCAGAGCTCAGAGTTGGTTTGGCAAACAGAATAATTAACTCTTAAAAACGAACAAAGATGAAAGTAAAAATGAATCCCTTCTTCACCGCAGCGAGCGGTAAGTTAGACCCCAGTCACGATGACGTTAACCAAGTGTATGTACTCAACGACAAGGTTTTTTCTCGCAGGGTATGCAACCCTCGTGATGTGAGCAAGAAACCGTACTCGTCGAAAGAGCAGGCTCATCAGAACAAGTTCAAGGCAGCATGTCAGTCGGCCTCTGAGACTCTGGCAGATGTAGATATGAGGGCAGCGGCTCAGGCTCGTTTCAAGGCTCAGTCGAAGTACAAGAGTTTGCGGGGCTTCTTGGTAGCCGAATACATGAAGAACAACTAATGACGGTTGACCCCGTTTGGCACGGTAGGAGAGCAATCTCCTACCGTTTTTTTTGTGGTAGATAGTCGGGTTTGATATTCTCCATAGCAGCCCATGCAGAGTCGTAGAAATGCGGGTTGAGTTGTGCGAGTTGTCCGACGAGCTGCTTGACCTGTGCTCTTGAGCTTTCTTTCTCGTAGGGGCATAGCTTAGGCACTTGTTTGTATTGCCGGAGTTGTGCGAGCTGTTGCAGTTGCTCTTCGCGGATGAGGCAGAGGGGTCGTATGAGTTGCATCTTAAACTTCTGCATTTGGAGTGCGGGAGGTATGGTAGAGAAAGAGCCTTGGTAGATGATGTTCATGAGCATGGTCTGTATGATATCATCTTTGTGGTGTCCGAGGGCTATCTTGTTGCATCCTAACTGCTGTGCGAGGTCGAAGAGTGCTTTGCGTCGGTACCAGGAGCAGAGGAAGCAGTGGTTATGTTGGAGTCGTAACTCGGGTTGCTGCTCGTAGCGAGTGGTGATGAGATGGAAGGGAACGCCATGCTGCTCACAGAAGAGTCGGAGATAGTCGGCATTGCTCTGATAGCCTATGTTCTCAACGATGATATGAGCAGCGCTCACGTGGAACCGAGGCACGAAGATCTTCTGCCTTTCTCCGAGCAATTCGACCAGTGCGAGACTATCTTTGCCTCCGCTCAGTCCGATGAGTATATGGTCGTTGTCGGCGATGAGGGAGTAGTCGGCGCAGGCTTTGTTGAAGAGCCTGATGAGTTGTCGGTAGAGGAGTTGGAGTTGTTGTTCTTGAGGTGTGGGTTTCATGTCAGTATCTTATCCAGCGAATGATCTCTTTCCATGATGGTTTCTTGCCGTACATGAGTACTCCTACCCTGTACACCTTGGCGGCGAGCCATGTGGTGAGGATGAAGGTGGCGACGAGCAGAGCGATAGAGAGCGCGAGCTCCCACCATTGCACATCGTAAGCGAGTCGGACGAGCATGACCACGGGAGAGGTGAAGGGTATCATCGAGAACCAGAAAGTGGCGGAGGTGTCGGGGTGCTGTGCGGCATAGATACCGGCATAGAGAGCGATGAGTATGATGAGTGTGATAGGCATGGTGAACTGCTGAGTGTCGGTCTCGTTGTCCACGGCCGAGCCGCAAGCGGCGAAGAGTGAGGAGTAGAGCAGGTAGCCACCAATGAAATAGATGATGAAGAGCGCTATGAGTCGTGTGAAGTTGAAGTTGGAGATAGCGGTGAGCATGTCGGTTAGGAAGCCTTGCTGTTGGATAGTCTCAGCGGCGAGCATAGCGTCAGAGGTGTCGATACCGTATTTAGACATGAGCGAGGGCATGATGAGTGCAGCGGCTATACCGATGATGAGTACCCAGAGAAAGACCTGCGTGAGTCCGACGAGAGCGACCCCGATGATCTTCCCCATCATCAGGTCGAAGGGTCGGGTGGAGGAGAGCATCACTTCCATGATACGATTGCTCTTCTCTTGCACCACCCCTTGCAGGACCATGGAGCCGTACATGACGATGAACATATAGATGAGCAATGCGGCGATCATACCGGTGAGCTCGGCGAAATCGGCAGACGACACTCTCTCTTTGCCTTCCTCGGAGACGGTGATAGAGGTGATCTGTATGTCGGTGTGCAGCTCGGAGATGATGTTCTGCAGGTTAGGTATGCCGGAGGCGTCGATCTTCTGCTGGCGCACTGCTTTGTTGAGAATCTGTCGGAGGTGTGAGATAGTCTCGCTGTTGAGCTGTTTGTCGGCATAGAGCATGACGGGCACATCGTTGCGACTGAGGTCTTGTGTGATGAGCATGATGGCAGTGGGGTGATGATGCTTCTGCCGAGCATCCTCGAGGGTGGTGTTGAGGTAGAAGAATGTGTAGTTGTCGTCGTTGATGAAGGTGTTGTCATAGAGTCCGGTCTGGTCAACAATGACGATATCTTTGTGGGTGTCGTCGGAGCGCGTCATGAGCCATGTGGGGATAAGCATGAGCAGGATCATGATGAGCGGTGTGAGGATGGTGGCGATGATAAAACTCTTTTTAAGAACTCGAGTCTTATATTCGTGTGCTATGATGAGAGAGATGTTGCTCATAGTGCGTCATTTTTGTGTTACTACTCGGATGAAGATGTCGTTCATCGACGGTTTGTGTTCGGTGAAGTTGAGTATCTGTCCCTGAAGGGATAGCTGTTCAAGGAGTTGGTTGTTGGTCTGATCGGGTTGCTTACGGACAGAGAGGTGCTTGACGGCCCCGTCAACGAGCAGGTCGGCGGTGAAGATATTGTCTTTGAAGCGGTCTTTGATCTCAGCCACCTCACCTTGCAACACTATCTGTCCGTGGTTGATGAGCGAGATCTGCTGACAGAGGCTCTCGACCGACTCCATGTTGTGGGTGGAGAGGATGATGGTCGTCCCTGCTTGGTTGAGGGCGATGATCTCGTTGCGTATCTGCTGAGTGTTGACGGGGTCGAAGCCGGAGAATGGTTCGTCAAGGATGAGGATCTCGGGTCGGTGGATGACGGTGGAGATGAACTGCACTTTCTGCGCCATACCTTTCGACAGCTCTTCTATCTTCTTGTATTTCCATGAGCTGATGTCGAAGCGTTGGAGCCATTGGTTCATCTCTTGCTCAGCCTCATGCGAGCTCATGCCGCGGAGCCGGGCGAGGTAGGTGAGCTGTTCGCCCACCTTCATCTTCTTGTAGAGTCCGCGCTCTTCAGGCATATATCCGATGAGGCGAGCATCGTCGAGAGTGATGCGATGAGAGTCTAAGAGAGCTTCACCTGTGTCGGGCATGGTGATGCCGGTGAGTATGCGTATGAGGGTGGTCTTGCCGGCTCCGTTGGGTCCGAGCAAGCCATAGATAGTGCCATCGGGGATGCTGAGCGAAACACTGTCGAGAGCCTTCTTCTGACCGAAACACTTGGAGATGTTGTTGACTTGAATCATGTGTGAGTGAGGTTATAATCGCGGTGCAAAAGTAATAAAAAAAATCTACACTCGAAACACGGATGCTCTTTACACGGAATCTTTTTTAACGAACACGGACTTACACGGAAAACACACTGAAGCTTTCTTTAACGAACACGGACTTACACGGAAGGACACGGAAACTCTACGTGGAGTAAACTCCCCTCCTTGGATAAGGAGGGGCAGGGGTGGTTTGATACACGGAATACTTT
>CAMHOK010000135.1 GCA_946186735.1 uncultured Bacteroidales bacterium | reverse complement strand
ACATGACGCGATGGCAAGCATACTCCTCCCAGTTGTCTTCTTGCCCCGCTGTATAACTGCCATCCGGCATATAACCGCCGGTGAGTGTGACGTCAGAAGGAGGTATTCCTTCAGAAGAGGTGAACTTACCATATCGGCAGGTGGTGTTAGGTCCTTCCAAGTCGATATAATCGATACAAGTGTTGCCCGGGCACCAATAGATCACATCGTTAACCACTGCCCAAGCGCTGATGTCATCGTCCATGCTCTCGCGCTCTTTGTAGCCTCTGATACGCAGGTTATAGAGTCCTTCCTTGCGCAGATGGAGTGAGTACGACTGACCGGAGATAGGCATGATAGTGTTGACCCAAGCATCGTCGTTGATAGTGCGATACTGCAACTCTATATAGTCGGCAGTGCTCTCCCATGAGAGTGCCAGACCGTCGTTGGCGCAGTCGAGCACAGCCTTGAAATTGTCGGGACGCGCGATGGCTGCCGACGATATCTGCACATTGTCGATACATATACCCATGCTCGTGTTCTCGGCATTGGTGGTGTTGTTCACCCACATGAAGAGCAGCACGAACTCCTCATCGGAGGCGCTCGCCGACACATTGAAAGGAGCCACCTTGGTAGTATGCGCATGCTTCCAGTTCTTCGACCCGTTCTGGCTGTTCCACACCTGTCGTGTTTTTCCATCCACCTCGAAGGGGCAGAACTGCCCCTGCATACGGGTGGGGAGAGCCAAGCCCGAAGTGGCGCTCACGTAGTTAAGATAAGGGTAGTTGCCCTGAGTGAGCATGATAGCCGGGCCGAAGAAGACATAGAACTGCGCCTTAGCCGGCTCAGCGGCATTACCCAGCATCTTCCAGTCGAAACATATATCGTAGGAGGTGATGGGTGCTGTGGTGTGTGGCACACGGAACTTACGATAAGCCACCACACGGTTCTTGGCAGCGCCGAACAGAGCAGCGCTGTCGCCTGCCACCGTGCCGCCCATGCCATCGCTCGTAGGGGTGGTATGAGAACTGATATACAGTCCTCTCTCACCTCCGTTGCGGGCCGAACGACCGATGATCCATTGGTCGGTAGCTTTCGCGGTCCCGTCGTTGAGTACCCACTTGCTGTTCTCGGTGGCATCCTCGAAGTCGCACTCGAAAGGTATAGATATACGATCTGCTACCTGAGCCGGCAACCTCCAAACTGCCAACACCGACAGTAAGATGAGCAGTATATGTTTTTTACTTATCATTGTTGTTCTTTTTTATTCGTTGTAGCGGTATTCTCTTCTAAGATCTGACTTATGTCCTCGCCGCCTGTAGCCACTATGGTTATCTCCACACGGCGGTTAAGAGCTCGACCCTCTTCGGTCTCGTTATCGGCTATAGGCTCGCTCTCGCCCTTACCCTCCGAGTCGATACGGTCGGGCGATATGCCGCGAACAATCAGCTCGTTCTTGACAGCCATCGCTCTGCCCTCCGACAAGCGTTGGTTAGCAGCGTCGGAGCCGACAGCATCGGTATGACCGGTGATGAGGATCTCCACCGTCGGGTTCTCGCTCATGAACGTGGCAAGGAACTCAAGAGCCTCTTCTGACTCAGGCAAGATCTGAGTCTTGTTGGTGGCAAAGAACATGTTGTGAAGTATAACCTTCTTGCCTTCTTTGATATGTTGCAGGGTCAGCAACAGCGTGTCTTGCTCGAAGCTGATGGTGTCGTCTTGCGGCATATAGCCCGGCATGGTCATGTGAGAGATATATGTGCCTGCCTTGAGCGGTGTAACGAACAGACCATCATCGCTTGCCTGACCATCATAGAGCACCTGAGTTTTATCTGCCGAATAGATGGTTATCATCGCCTCGAGCGGTTGTTTGGTCTCGGAGTCGAGCACGAAGCCTGTCAGGTAGTACTCAGGAGGAGCGGGTATCTGAGCCAGAGCGAAGACGAGAGTGTCTTGCAGGTCGTTCTCATGGCTGTAGCTGACAGTGTCAGCATCGAAATAGCCGGGGCGCTGTGCCCACACTTTGTATGTGCCGCGTTTGAACTTCTGCACTATCAGACCGGTGCGGTTGGTGGTCTTGGTGGTGGTGCGGTCTTTGTCGGCGTTATACACCGATATCATTGCGCCTGACAGAGGCTTGTTGGTAGCGCTGTCCACCACCATCGTTGCCATCCTTGGCAGCGGCTCGGGCGGGAGGTTGAGCATCTTTCCTTGCTTGCGAGGCAACTCGTAGAACACGGCTAACTTCACGCCCACCATGAACGGGTTGACCTTGGCTGTGCGAGCCGGCTCGACGCTGAGCATGGGCACCATAGTGAGGTCGAGTGGAGAGGTTGGGTCGTTGAAAGCAACAGGCACATTAAGGTCATCGCGGGTGAGGTTACCCGACGACTGGATATTAATTAGACCATAGTCGGCAAAGACACCCAAGCGGAAACGCCACTTGTCGGCTCCCTGCTGTTTCTTGCCTCCGCGCTGTGCCGGACGCGACTGACCTTTCTTCTGCGAGAAGAGCGGCCGTATCCACTCGTCAAGATACAAGCCTGCTTCAGCATGCAGACCCACATTCAACCCAAACTGCATCTTCTGATAGTTGACCGTCGCGGGCTTGCGGTTATACGGCTCGTCAACCACTAAAGCATGAGTGAACATGTTGTTGAGCGGGTCGATAAGCTCGGTGTCGGTGATGGTGGTGGTGAGCAGAGTGGAGGTGGCGGAACGACCTAAGAGGTTAAGCCCCACTTGCGGACCGGCAAGGAAATAGTACCTGCCCCACTCGCCTCCAAACAAGACGGGTATCTGAACGAAGCCTGCCGAGGTGCGTGTGCCGAACTTATTGAAGGTATAAGTATAGGTCATGGTGTTGTATGGCAACATCGAGAACTCCGAGACTAAAGGCTGACCGTCGGGAGCGAAGATATTGTTGAGCGAGTTGAAGTGCTCATACTCCACTCCTGTGTTCAAGAGGAAATGTCGGTACTTGAGCTGATAGCCTATGCCGGCACCACCGCCGAAGCCTCCCACAGCCTTGGTGGAGAAAGGTGCTGTGGCGTCGAACTTCTGGAAGAGCGACGAGTAGCCTGCATAACCCCAGAAACCCAGATAATGGTGTATGTCGCGTGTGGCAGCTCTGGCAACACGCTGGTTATGTTTCTTTATCGCTTCCACTTGCTGGCGATAGGTCTCCTGCTCGTTCTTCTCCTCTTTCTTCACCTCCGCCTTCTCTTTCTGTGCTTGGGCGCGGGCACGCTCCTTGTCTTTTCGGGCCTGCTCACGCGCTTTCTGCTTTGCCTTCTGCTCACGCTGCTTGGTCTGCTGAGCTTTCTGACGCTCACGCTGCTTGGCCTGCTGCTGCAGAGCCTTCTGGCGTTGAGACTGAGCAGAGTTCTTCTGAGGAGCAGCCATCAACGACGACTCCCACGACATAGGCGCTAACATCAACATTGATAACGCCAAAAGCAAGATCTTGCGATAAAGATGTTTCATTGACAATGGTTTTTATTGTGTCTTGATTCAATAGGTTCTTTTCTCACTGTGCATCTATCAGCCTCTGTATCTCGCGGCGAGTGCCTGAGGGGTTAGGTATCACCTGCGACTCACGACATATAACGCAGTTCTTGGGATCGGGCAACTTAAAGAGCACCGTGAAACGCACACCCACCGACAACGGATGCACCCTCACACCCTCCGACTCTCTCGACAAGTAGATATGAGTCAGCTGATAACGGATAGGCTCCGAGCCGCCGCCCGAATGGCCGAAAGCAGAAGTGTTAGTGCCTTTGACGGTAGAGAACATATCCAGCAGACCGTAATAGGCATACACGCCGAAACGATACTGAGTGGTATGCTTGGGCACATCAAAACCCGTCTCACGAGTGAAAGAATGGAAGTTATAACCCAGCTCGCCACCTAATGCCACGTTCATGTCGAAACGTGAACGCACGTTGCTGCCCGACAGAGGGTAGTTGCTGACAAGCTGATGGTTAGCCATCTTCTCCATGATGCCTATATACTGCGGATACTCGGCACGGGTAGTGAGCAACGAGTTGACCGAGGTCGTACCATAAGCATTGATACCTACCTTAGCACCGAGAAGGAAATAGCCATTCTGACCTATCTTCGCACCGAAAAGAAGCGGGATATTGATATACACCATGGCACACTGGTTGTTGTTCTTAGTGTAGGTGTGGATAAAGTCAAACTGCTCACCCTCAGTGTCGTAAGCTTGAAAGACAACGGTAGTATCCATGATACGGTTGATGGTGGTACCCACAGAGGCAGAGATACCTACATCCATCAGGAATCGGTTGAGCTGCATCTCGTAGCCTATACCCACTTCGCCGCTTCCGCCAAGCCACGGACTCGCTAATCGCTTAGTATCCAACAGCCCCGTATATTCGCCACCAAGCGATAGATACATATAGTTGCGCATCTGCGCCTCAGATGCTATAGATACAAGTGCTAAAGCAACAAGAAGTATGTAGAACTTTGGTTTCACTATAAAATAGCCGTTAAAATCCGACCGCAAATTTACAAAAACTATTTTATTTACGCAACAAAACGCCTATTTTTTTCGTTAAAAAAAAACAAAACCAAGGAAGAGAAGAAAGGGAAAGGTGAAAGGTGAAAAGGTGGAAAGGTGGAAAGGTGAAAGGGGAAAGGTGAAAGGGGAAAAGTGAAAGGAGAAAAGTGAAAGGTGAAAGACCTCCCGCCCCCTACCCCCTCCCTCCAAAGGAAGGAGGGGGAGACCATGCGGAGTGAACGTCTCTTAAAATCTTCCGTGTTTTCCGTGAGTTCCGTACATAAACATTCGTCAGATTCGTACAGCAAAGAGAAGTTCCGTGAAACCTCCGTGTCAGTCCGTGTTCGTTAAAAAAGCCTTCCGTCTGTTCAGTAAGTTCCGTACAGAACATTCGTGAGATTTGTGAGATTCGTACAGAAAAAACATTGTTCGGATAGTATCCGAACGCAACGAACGAAGCCGCTAACCTTCAGTGAACATCCGTGCTTATCTGTGTTCGTTAAAAAAACATTCGTCAGATTCGTACAGCAAAGAGAAGTTCCGAGAACCTCCGTGTCAGTCCGTGTTCGTTCAAAAGGTGTTTCGTGAGTTCAGTACAGAACATTCGTGAGATTCGTGTGATTCGTACAGAAAAAACATTGTTCGGATAGTATCCGAACACAATGAACGAAGCATATTAGTTTCCGTGAAACCTCCGTGTCAGTCCGTGTTCGTTCAAAAAAACATTCGTCAGATTCGTACAGCAAAGAGAAGTTCTGTGAAACATCCGTGTCAGTCCGTGTTCGTTCAAATAAACATTCGTCAGATTCGTGTGATTCGTACAGAAAAGAAGTATTCCGTGTATCAAACCACCCCTGC
>CAMHOK010000134.1 GCA_946186735.1 uncultured Bacteroidales bacterium | reverse complement strand
CCCGAGTGGTTAGGGACCGGTCTGCAAAACCGGGGACAGCGGTTCGAATCTGCTAGGTACCTCTCAGAAGAGCCGTCTCAGACGGCTCTTCTTGTTGTAAATGAGAGCAGTTGATGGCGACTCGGTTTGGCTCAGACGCAGTTAGGAACGATTTTTGTTTGAGCAAAGAGCAAAGACCGCTACGCTGAAAGAAAAAAGAGCAAAGATAAAAGAACAAAGAACAAAGAGCAAAGATGTCAATGTCAACCAATGATATTTATCGGCCTGAGGTTATTGATTATGTAACTCAGAGTGTACGTTTCTGTCTTCTTCTTGAGAAGATAGGTGAGAAGGAGAAGCGCGATTTCGAGAAAGAGTGCTTGGTTCTGCTGCCGATGGTCTATGTGGGTGCTGAGCGGTTGCTGGCTCTCATGGAGGACGAGCAGGCTGACGAGATCATGCATTTTGTCAGTGAGGACGATTACAACTATGTGGCAGAGGGTGTGAGAACACTGTTGGGTGAGAGCGATGCCTATTTAGAGGTTTTTATGGACGAGATGAAGTTCTCGGACACTCCCATCACTTGTTTCCTTTCGGAGAACATGGCGGATATCTATCAAGAGCTCAAAGATATGGCTGCTAATTTTCAGACAGAGAACGAGAGTGTGATGGCTCAGGCTGTAGCTTATTCGCTCCTTGGTTTTCGTGAACATTGGGGTCAGAAACTGCTGAACGCTATGCGTGCACTTCATGCCGATTATTTTGCTTAATTCTTTACGCTGCTATGAGACAACACATCGACAAAGAGCAACTCAACACTTATCCTTTGGCTCAGTTCGGGGGGTATGTCAAGGTGGTGAGTAAGCTTGAGCACATGGCTGAGGCTATGGAGTACTTGTGTGCTCAGTCGGTGGTGGGGGTGGATACGGAGACTCGTCCTTCGTTCGTCAAGGGTGTGCATTATCCTACTGCCCTTGTTCAGATAGCCACTCTCGAACGATGCTATCTGTTTCAGATCAATCGTATGGGTATGCCCGAAGAGTTGGCTGACTTCTTTGCTAACCCCTCGATAAGAAAAGTGGGGTTGGCTTTCAAAGACGATCTGAACGGTCTGCGTCGGCTCCGTCCTTTCACGCCTCAGAACTGCATCGATATACAGCAGATGGTCAACGACTACGGTATCTTCGACATGGGGCTGCAGAAGATTTATGCTATCGTTTTCGAAGAGAAGATCTCTAAGAGTCAGCAGCTCACTAACTGGGACACCGTGGCGCTCACCGCGGAGCAGGCTCGTTATGCCTCCACCGATGCGTGGGCAACGCTCAGGATATATCTTGCGCTCAAGCGCATGCACCGTCTGCCAAAGAAAGAGGTGATGCGACTACGCCAAGAAGAGAAAGAAAAGATGATACAACATCAACAAGAGGTACTTGAACAACGCAAAAACAATGACGACAATATATCTAAAAAAGAATAAAGAAGAGTCGCTTCTGAGGTTCCACCCTTGGGTGTTCTCCGGTGCTATTGCCCATGTCAGGGGTGATGTTGAGGAGGGCGATGTGGTGGCTGTACGCTCGTCGTCAGGAGCCGAGCTTGGCGTAGGCCATTGGCAAGAAGGGAGTATAGCTGTCAGGATCCTTGAGTTTGGTTGCAGCTCGCTGCCCGAGTCGTTCTTTCGCGACCGTTTAGAGGCTGCTTATTCTCTTCGTCGTGCCTTGCATCTTGTTCCCACGAGCACACAGACTCGGAACAACACTTATCGTTTGGTGCATGGTGAGGGTGATTTTCTGCCTTCGCTCATCGTTGATGTCTATGGCTCGACAGCGGTCATGCAGGCACACTCGGCAGGCATGCACCGTTCTCGTCATGAGATAGCTAAGGCTATAGTGGAGGTGGTGGAGGGCGTGAAGAGTGTCTATTATAAGTCGGAAGCCACGCTACCTTTCCACAACCATATCGATGATGTTAAAGACGGATATCTGATAGGCGGCGAGGAGCAGTGTTTTGTGGCGATGGAGAACGGTCTGCGCTTCAATGTGGATTGGATAGAGGGTCAGAAGACAGGTTTCTTTGTTGACCAGCGCGAGAACCGCAGTCTGCTTGAGCGCTATTCCGAAGGACGGAAGGTGCTTAACATGTTCTGCTATACCGGTGGTTTCTCGGTCTATGCTTTGCGAGGCGGAGCGCGGGAGGTGGTGTCGGTTGACAGCTCGGAGAAAGCTATTGAGCTCGTTAAGCGAAATGTGGAGCTCAACTATCCGACAGCGGAGCACCATCGTGCCGTGGCGAGCGATGCTTTCAAGTACTTGTCGTCGCTCCCGCCGGTGGCTTCAGCCTCCGATGCCTTCGACCTTATCATACTCGACCCTCCGGCTTTTGCTAAGCACCGTGGTGCTATACGCAACGCTCTGCAGGGCTATAAACGCTTGAACGCTGCCGCCATGGAGAAGATAGCTAAGGGCGGACTGCTCTTCACCTTCTCTTGCTCGCAGGCTATAGACAAAGAGATGTTCCGTCTGGCAGTGTTCTCTGCTGCCGCTATGACGGGACGGAAAGTGAGGATACTGCATCAACTCACTCAGCCGCAAGACCATCCTATCAATATCTATCATCCTGAAGGAGAGTACTTGAAAGGACTGGTGCTCGCAGTCGAATAAATCAATAAAGGATAAGCCGAACAACAATATGTATTTGACAATTCTTAAATCGAAGATTCATCGTGTGGTGGTTACGGAGGCCAACCTCAATTATATTGGTAGTATCACTATCGATGAGGACCTGATGGATGCATCGGGTATCTTGAGCGGTGAGCGTGTGAGTGTGGTGGACAACACCAACGGCGCTCGTCTTGAGACTTATGTCATACCGGGTCAGCGTGGCTCGGGTGTCATCTGTATGAACGGTGCTGCTGCTCACCTGATAAAGAAAGGTGATGTGGTCATCATCATGGCATACGCTCTGATGACGCCGGAAGAGGCACGAGAGTTCAAACCCCAAATCGTTTTTCCTGAGAATAACCATCTATGTTCTTCCAACTGATTCATACTGATACTCAGAGTGCAGCCAGGGCCGGTCAGATACACACCGACCATGGCGATATCCTGACCCCTATCTTCATGCCTGTGGGCACGGTAGGAACGGTGAAGGGTATCCATTTCCGTGAGCTCAGGGACGACATCAAGGCTCAGATCATCTTAGGCAACACCTATCATCTGTATCTGCGTCCGGGTACGCAGATACTGCACAAGGCAGGTGGTCTGCACCGCTTTGAGGGGTGGGACAGACCCATACTGACCGACTCGGGAGGTTATCAGGTCTTCTCGCTGGCTCAGATACGCAAGATGAAGGAAGAGGGTGTGCAGTTCTCCTCACATATAGATGGTCGTAAGCTCTTCTTCACTCCTGAGAGCGTGATGGACATCGAGCGCGAGATAGGAGCCGACATCATGATGGCTTTCGATGAGTGTACACCGGGTACGGCAGACTATGGTTATGCCAAGGAGTCGATGGAGCGTACTCATCGATGGTTAGACCGTTGTATCAAGCGTTTCGACTCGACCGAGGGACTATACGGCTATGAACAGCACCTGTTCCCTATCGTTCAGGGGTGCGTCTATCCTGACCTCAGACAAGAGGCGGCTAAGCGACTCAGAGACCTCGACCGCGACGGCTATGCCATAGGAGGATTGGCAGTGGGCGAACCGGAAGAGAAGATGTATGAGATGATAGAGGTGGTTAACGACATCTTGCCCGAGAACAAACCACGCTATCTGATGGGAGTAGGTACACCGTGGAACATACTTAATGCCATAGAGAGAGGCGTTGATATGTTCGATTGTGTCATGCCCACCCGTAATGGTCGTAACGGCATGATCTTCACGTGGAACGGAGTGATGAACATGCGCAACAAGAAATGGGAGGACGATTTTACGGAACTGGATCCGACAGGTACCAGCTTTGTTGACCGCGAATATACGAGGGCTTATGTGAGACATCTTATCCACTCCGACGAGATGCTGGGCTTGGAGATACTCTCCATACACAACCTCGCTTTCTACCTCGAACTGGTAAAGACTGCCCGCGAACATATCCTTGCCGGCGATTTCAAACAGTGGAAAGACACCGTCATGCCACAGATTAAACACCGTATGTGATTTGCTTAAGCGACTCGACTTATATATTATCAAGAAGTTCCTGGGCACTTTCTTCCTTGCTATAGTGCTCGTGATGACTATAGCCATCGTCTTCGATGTGACGGAGAAGATGGACGACTTCTTCGAGGAACAGGTGCCGCTCAAAGATATAGTGCTCTACTATCTCGACTTCATCCCTTACTACATGAATATGTTCGCTCCGCTGTTCATCTTCATCTCCGTTATTTTCTTCACATCGAAGATGGCAGGCAACAGCGAGATCATAGCTATCCTGGCATCGGGTGTGAGCTATAGGCGACTGATGGTACCTTACTTCACTTCTGCTATGTTGTTGTTCCTCATCTTTTTTATCATGGGCGGGTATGTCATCCCTCCTGCCAATGGTAAGCTGCTCGATTTTCTTGATAAGTACAACATCCAGAAGATCAAGTCGGAGAACGCGAGGAACATACAGATGATGTTGGCTCCGGGGAGTGTGCTTTATATCGAGACTTTCCAGATGCGCGCTAAGTCGGGTTATCGAACGGGACTCGAGCATTTCGAAGATAAGCGTTTGGTGTCGCGTGTGACGGCGGAGCGCATACGTTTCGATGGTTTGAAAGAGAACGACTCCACTCATGTGATGGAGCCGCATTGGCATTTTGAGAACTATACCAAACGGCGTTTTGAGGGGCTCAGAGAAGAGGTTACTTACGGTGCGAGGTTAGATACTATCTTACCTTTAGAGCCGGAGGAGCTGTTCATCACAGCAGAGCAGTCGCAGCAGATGACCAATCCCGAGCTCAAGAAGTATATCAATCAGCAGCGACTCAGAGGTGCCGGCAATATCGAAGCTTTCGAGACCGAGTTGCACAAACGCTATGCCTCACCTATAGGAGTGTTCATCATGACACTGCTTGCCGTTACGATGTCGAGCAGGAAAGTGAGAGGTGGCATGGGAAAGAACTTAGGAGTAGGACTGGCATTGTCGGCTATCTATGTGCTGTTCTCTACTGTCTCCACCACCTTCACTGTCAATGGCGTGATGTCACCTTTCATGGCCGTGTGGCTGCCCAACTTTATCTTCCTTGCCATAGGTATGTTCTTATACACCAGAGCACCAAAGTAAAAGTTGAATGGTTGAATGGTTGAAAGGTTGAAGATTTTTTTGCGCAATTTTTTGCTGTTTGAAGAAAATGTATTATCTTTGCAGCCCGAAAGGAAAGATGGCGGAGTGGTCGATCGCGGCGGTCTTGAAAACCGTTGACCTGAAAGGGTTCGG
>CAMHOK010000133.1 GCA_946186735.1 uncultured Bacteroidales bacterium | reverse complement strand
ACCGCAGATTAAGCAGATTGAGATAGATTTTTGCAGATTTTCTTTGTTAATTGATTGGCTTCGCCATAACAGATGATGCAGATAATGAAATTTCTCACAGATGACGCAGATATAGCAGATGAAACAGATGGCTTGTTTTTTTACCGCAGATTAAGCAGATTGAGATAGATTTTTGCAGATTTTCTTTGTTAATTGATTGGCTTCGCCATAACAGATGATGCAGATAATGAAATTTCTCACAGATGACGCAGATATAGCAGATGAAACAGATGGCTTGTTTTTTTACCGCAGATTAAGCAGATTGAGATAGATTTTTGCAGATTTTCTTTGTTAATTGATGGCTTCGCCATCTCAGATGACGCAGATAATGAAATTTCTCACAGATGACGCAGATAAAGCAGATGAAACAGATGGCTTAGATAGTTGAAAAGTTGAAAAGTTGAAGAGTTGAATCCCTCCCCGCCGCATGGTCTCCCCCTCCTTCCCCTGGAGGGAGGGGGTGAGGGGGCGGGTGATAGAAAGGTGAAAAATGAATCCGCGTTGTGTAGAGACGCATGTGAATGCGTCTCTACACAGGGTATCTAACAGCGCAGCGGGCTAACTCCTAACAGCGCAGCGTTCTAACAGCGCAGCGGTCTAACACTTCTACCACCCCTGCCCCTCCTTATCATGGAGGGGAGCTCCATGCGGCGTGAGCGGTCTAACAGCGCAGCGTTCTAACAGCGTAGCGTTCTAACAGTGTAACGTTCTAACAGCGGAGCGGTCTCACTTCTAACCTCTACTCTTCTGAGAGGGCTTCTATGGGTTTGATGTGTAGGGCTCGGAGGGCGGGGAGTAGTCCGGCGAGCAGTCCGATAGTGACGATGATAAGGAGGCATGCGAAGGCGGCGGAGAACGACACCTGCGGGTCTTTGAGGAAAGTGTCGGAGGCGGCGAGCAGTGGTGTGGCGAGTGCGAGTATGCCCACTCCTGCCATGATGCCTGTGAGTCCTGCGAGGGAGGTGAGCAGTGTGCTCTCACACAGTATCTGTCGTGCTATGACCCATGGTGAGGCACCTAAGGCTCGACGGATACCTATCTCTCGGGTGCGTTCTCTGACGGTGACGAGCATGATGTTGCTCACCCCGACGGCGCCGGAGATGAGTGTGCCGAGTCCGATGAGCCAGATGAGGGCGGTGAGACCGAGACGCAGGTAGTTCATAGCACGGAACTCCTCCTCGGCATTGAAGCTCCAGAGAGCTTTCTCGTCGTCGGGTGCTATCTGGTGGCGTTGGCGGAGCACATCTTTGATACCCGTCTCTATCTGTTTGACTTGATAGCCGTTCTTAGCGACAGCCATGAGTATGTGTATCACCTCGCCGTAGTTATACGCTTTCTGCAGGGTGGTGATAGGCGCTTGTACCATCCGGTCAGGGTCGCCTCCTATATAGATGCTGTTGGCGTTCTTGTCTTTCACTCCCACTATGTTATAGGCTATGCTGCCGCACATGATCTGTCTGCCCACGGGGTTGCCTCCATAAGGGAAGAGTTGGTGATAGACCTCGTAGCCGATGACGCACACCTTACGGTTCTCGTTCATGTCGATAGTGTTGATGAAGCGTCCGTAGAGCAGGTTAGTGAGCATGACGCGTGTGTAGTCGGGTGTGACGCCTACCATAGAGAAGTCGCCATGCATCTCTTCGTAGGTGACGGTGGCGGAGCCTCCGAAGACCATAGGTGAGAGGCAGTCGATACCCTCTACCTGGTCGATGACGGGTTGGAGGTCGGAGAGGGTGATGTCCCAGTGGCGCTCGCGTTGGAACCCTTTGTAGGGCTTGCCGGTGAGTGACGACCCCATGGTGCATGAGTTGAAAGCGAACCCTTGGATATTGCTATAGATACCATTGGTCAGGGCATTGCCCAAACCGATGAGTATCATGAGCATGAGCATACCCCAGAACACACCGAAAGCAGTGAGCAGACTGCGTCCCTTGTTCTTACTTATCGTTTGCCATATCTCGTAAAGAAAATCCATATCTTTTGTCTTTGTTCTTTTATCTACCACCCCTGCCCCTGACTAAGGTGTTCATGTCGCGCGCCGCAAATACTCCTTCGAATGTCCACCGGACATTCTCGGTGCGGCTCTATCGCTTCTCCTTATCATGGAGGGGAGCTGCCATGCGGGTCTAACGTCTAACAGCGTAGCGGTCTAACAGTGAAACGTTCTAACAGCGCAGCGGTCTAACCTCTATCCTCTAACCTCTACTTCTCATAGTTCAGTGCTTCTATGGGTTTTATTCTTATAGCTTTGAGTGCGGGTATAGCGCCTGCCACCACTCCTACGATGATGAGTATGGTAGTGGCAATGATGACGGCGGGTAGGTCCACGGTGGGGTTGCGGAAGGGGAAGTCGCCTTGTGGAACGAGTCGGTTGATGAGTTCCATGATACCTATCCCGACGAACATCCCTATATATCCGAAGAGTGTAGTGATGATGAGGCTCTCACCGATGACCGAGGCGAGGATAGTGGCAGGTGGTGCTCCTATAGCTTTGCGTATGCCGAACTCTTTTGTTCTCTCTCTGACCGAAACGAGCATGATGTTGCTCACGCCCACGGCTCCTGAGATGAGTGTGCATATACCTATGATGAGCACGAACAGACGGATGGCAGCCATCACTTTGTTGGTCTCTTCCACTCTCTCGGCTTGTGAGCGAACGAAGATAGCGTTGTTGTCGTCGGGTGCGAACTGCATGAGGGGAGAAAGCATGAGTCGTATCTCTTGTTCGAAGATGGTCTGTTCGGTGGGTTCGAAGCGGTTGGCGGGTGTGTTGTTGAGTGGCACTTTCTTCATCAGTCGTGCGCTCTGTTGGTCGTTGATGGTGAGAGCTATGCTTCTGAAGTGTTGGTCGGTGGCGTAGAGAGCGAGGCAGGTGGAGAGGGGTATATGCACAGAGGCGCCCTCCCATCGGTCGCCGTTCTCGCACACTCCGACGACGAGGAAGGGTATGTCGCCGAGCATGATATACTTGCCTAAGAGGTCAGTCTGTCCGAGCTCTTGTAGGGTGCGTTCGTCGATGACGCATACCTTGGCGCGCTCTTTGTCGTCGAGGGCATTGACGAAGCGACCGTTCTTGAGGCTCTTGCGGTAGATCTTCTGATAGTCGCCTTCCACGCCGAGCACGCGCACGGAGGAGTATTGTGCGTTGAAAGAGGCGGTGATGTTCTTCTCGGCAACGGCAGAGAAGAGGTTGATATAAGGCAGTTGGCGTACCAGAGCAGCCTCGCGCGGCGTGAAATAAACCGACCTGTCTTTGGGTAGTCCTTTGTAAGGCTTGGAAGCCCAGAAGGCTCTGAGCTCGATAGCGTTGCTCACGCGACTGCCATACGAGTCTTGTATGCCGTTGGTCAGACCGTTGCTGGCACCGAGCAGTATGACGAGGATGAAGATACCCCAAGCCACAGCGAAGCCTGTGAGGAACCCGCGGAGACGATTGCGAGACAGGTTAGACCATATTTCACCGAAGAAATCTCTCATGTTGTTTATTCGACTATCAGTCCGTCTTTTATCCTGATGGTGCGGTTGGTCATGTCAGCCACCGACTGTTCGTGTGTGACGATGATAGTGGTTATACCTTCTTGGTTGAGTTGTTTGAAGATGTTCATCACATCGACGGTGGTCTTCGAGTCGAGCGCTCCTGTAGGCTCGTCGGCGAGCAGTATCTTGGGTTTGGCGATGATAGCTCTGGCTATAGCCACCCTCTGCTTCTGTCCTCCCGACATCTCCGATGGCAGATGATCGGACCAGTCGGCGAGTCCCATGCGTTCGAGTTGTTGCATGGCGAGTCGGTTGCGCTCTTTGCGTCCCACACCTTTGTAATAAAGAGGCAGTGCCACGTTCTCGAGAGCTGTCTTGAAGTTAAGGAGGTTGAACGACTGGAAGACGAAGCCGATGAGTTGGTTGCGTAGTCGTGCTGCTTGTGTCTCCGACTGGCTACGGATGAGTTGGTCGTCGAGCAGGTACTCGCCGCTGTCGTAGTTGTCGAGTATGCCGAGGATATTAAGCAGTGTGCTCTTGCCCGACCCTGAGGCTCCCATGATAGCAACGAGCTCACCATCATCGATATGGAGGTTGATACCTTTGAGCACATGCAGTTGGTTAGGCTGACCTATGTTATAACTCTTGTGTATGTTGTTGAGTGTGATCATATAGGGTGGTGTTAAGAGTGCGGTTATTAAGATATCATACCCCAATCGACGGCTTGTGTCTTGAGTTGTTGGAGTTGGTGTTGGTAGATATAGTTGTACGGCTGCTCGAGGTTAGGGTCATCATCGAGTATGTGCTTGGCTGCTTGCCTTGCTTGTTCGAGTATCTGTCCGTCGGTAGAGAGCGATGCTATATGCAGCTCGAAGGGCAGTCCTGACTGTTGTGTCCCTTCCATGTCTCCCGGTCCTCGCAGTTGGAGGTCGGCCTCGGCTATGCGGAAGCCGTCGTTGGTGGCAACCATGATGTCCATGCGTCGCCTCGTATCTTTAGAGAGTTCGACCTTAGTGAGGAGGATACAGTACGACTGTTCGGCTCCTCGTCCTACTCGTCCGCGCAGCTGGTGCAGCTGCGACAGACCGAAGCGTTCGGCGTTCTCCACTATCATCACGCTGGCGTTAGGCACATTGACTCCCACCTCGATGACGGTGGTGGCAACGAGTATCTGCGTCTCACCGGCAGCGAAGCGTTGCATCTCTCGGTCCTTATCTTTGGCTTTCATCTTGCCGTGCACCATGCTCACTTTGTATTCGGGGAACTGCTGACACATATATTGGAAGCCGTTCTCGAGGTCTTGCATGTCGAGGTTCTTACTCTCTTCGATGAGCGGATAGACCACATACACTTGTCGTCCGCGCTGTATCTGTTGTCGGATGAAAGCGTTGATCTGTTGTCGTCGGAGGTTGGTGTAGTGCAGTGTCTGTATAGGTTTGCGTCCGGGTGGCAGCTCATCGATGACGGAGACGGAGAGGTCTCCATAGACGGTCATGGCGAGTGTGCGTGGTATGGGTGTGGCGGTCATGACGAGCACGTGTGGCGGGTTGATGTTCTTCGCCCACAGTCGTGCTCTCTGAGCCACGCCGAAGCGGTGTTGCTCGTCGATGATGGCGAGTCCGAGGTTCTGGAACTGCACCGTATCTTCGATGAGTGCGTGTGTACCTACGAGGATGTCTATCTCGCCGTTCTCGAGCTGCAGGTGTAGTGTCTCTCGCTGTTTCTTCGTGGTGGAGCCGGTGAGCAGTGCCACTCGTGCTACGGGAGGTTGTGTGGTGCCGTCGGCGGTGTTGGAGAGCATGTGTGAGAGGGTGTCGTAGTGCTGGTTGGCGAGTATCTCGGTGGGTGCCATGATACAGGTCTGGAACCCGTTATCCTTGGC
>CAMHOK010000132.1 GCA_946186735.1 uncultured Bacteroidales bacterium | reverse complement strand
AAAGTTTATAGGTTTATTATTGTTTATTTTCTCCCACGGACGTGTCCGTCTGCTGAGGGATTGAACGGAATTATACGGATTAACACGGATGTTGTCTATTATTTATTGTCTTAAATTGTTTATTGTTGTTTTCTATTTGTCTGTTATTGTTTTCTCGTCAGAGCGCACACAAAAAGCGGTAATCCGCTTTGAGTATCAGTTACTCATATTGGATTACCGCAATCGTAAGGTACACACCGTTACTCGATGTGCAACAATGTTAGGATGTTAAGTGAACTTAGTTCAATGGTCTGACAATCTCAAGTCGCAGTCCGAGAGCATCTACTATCTTCATGACAGTGGAGATACTGGGGTCGATAAGACCGTTCTCTATACGCGAGATGTAGCTTTTGTTAGAACCTATTCGTTTGGCTAACTCAGCTTGGGTAATGTGTTCTTCACGCCGAGCGTCAAGAAGTGTCTGACCCATAAAATAGTTACGAGCCTCGTTATTAAACGCTTCGCGTTCAGGAGTACCTATTTTCCCGTACTTGGCATCAAGAACAGCGTCAAAACTTCTTAATTGATAATCATTTGTGTGCATAATATTCCTCCTTAATTCTTAATGCTTTTTCTATCTCATTTGGTGGTGTTTTCTGACTTTTCTTTTGAAAACCATTAAACAATACCACAATCTTACCTCCATCGAAAATAAAGAAAGCGCGGTAGATATTTCCATCCATTTCAATTCGTAATTCATAAAGACCATCACGAATATGCTTTACAAATTTCTTTGAAACTTTATCTGCAATTTTGAGAAGCGATAATGCATAGTCAAATTTCCGTTGGACTCTTTCAGAAAGCCCATAATAAAACTCCTCAAAATACCCACCAAATGTTACAATACTTCTAATCATATTTTAGCTATCTATTTTCCGCTCGCAAAGATACAATAAGTTTCAATATCATGCAACATTTGCAAATATTTTTAAAAAATTTTTCGGTAATCCAATATGTCAAAGATCTCGTCGAAATGTGCTCGGACACGGACTGACTGCTCATGCTTCGCAGTCATTTAAGTCCTCGCAATTTCTCCTCTACAAAAAACAAACACTACGTTGGTTTATTTTTTGTTTTTTTCCTGCGGACGTGTCCGTCTGCTGACAGAGGTCTTAGTTCCTTGCTCTTTGCTCCTTGTTCTTTCATCCGTCAGCTAACGAAGGTCTTTGCTCTTTCAGCGCAGCGATCTTTGCTCCTTGCTCTTTGCTCCATCACTATCACATCGCTGCCGCCGCAGAGGAAATGTCCTAAGTCCTGTCCTTGGTGTACCTCAACACCGACCGTTATGTCTTTCTCGATGCAAACAGAACCTACCTGCGCCACTCCTATCGGCACTATAGCGACAAGCTGTCCTTGCTCTTTCAGCGCAGCGGTCTTTGCTCTTTGCTCCATCACTATCACCACCCTCTTCTCGATCATCTGATAGCCGAGGTTGTCATCGTATCGATAGCGGTAGCGGTTTTGCTCTGCATCCCATATTATCTCACCTCCGCTTGTGAGCTGTCCGTCTATCTCTTGTATGTCAAGCACCCTGCCGTCAACCGGCGAGTGGAAATGATGGTAGTTGTACATATCAAGCGTGATATGCATAAAACTGCCACCGGCAAACTTGTCGTTATACGGACTATTGCCAAGCAGAGCTTTTATGTCAAAGATATCTGTTGTCTTTATCGCCTCAGGCACTTGCAGATTGCTGTTCGCTTCTATCGGCAACCAGGGGTGTTGTTGTCCTTCTGCCACCCAAGGCACTTGACTTTTGCTATTCAGTCGGCGCGAGAAAAAGTCGTTCCATGAGTGCCAATTCTCAGGCGACTCGTATTTGTCGGTGTCCAATTCAAAAAGCGGGTCAGACTTCAGCAGTTCATAATACTCGCTGTTCCAACTCTCGGCGGAGTTGAGATGTTCTGCCCATGCGGCATTATATTGCTTGAGCCATTCGGCAATCCTCGGTTCATATTGCAAATCGCCGAAGATAAAATACATATAGCCTATCGACTGGTCAATCCTGCGAAACAGTCCTTGTTCCTTGTTCTTTGCTCCTTGTTCTTTCAGCGAAGCGGTCTTTGTTCTTTGCTCTTTGTTCCTTGCTCCATCTGTCAGTCCCTCCCACGGCATGACAGTCAGAAACCGCTCTAACCACAGATACAACTCATCCAAAGAGCGCACGGGGTTGGTATGACGATCAGGATTGCTGCAAGCTGCGTTGAAAAGAACCTGCATCATCTGCTGCTGCAAGCAAGGGTCCGTTTCGAATATATGTCTCAGTCTGTTAATAACCATTCGGCATATTGTCTAACTAACGCGGCATACTTTCGTATGCTCTCTTCCTTATAATGAGTGGCACTATATCGATAGACCACTGTGAAACAGCTCTCATCATACAGTTCAATATCCAACAGAGAGTATGCCTTTGCGGGTTCGGCGTTGGTCGGTTCAATCATTTCAAAATCAAACGGCACCACCTCACTCACATCCGACATCGTAGGCTGCACCAGCACATTGACAGCGTAGTTCCATAATTGTGTGTTAGGTCGGGTAAGCGTATAGGGGTAGTTGCTATGAACAATACCCTCACGCATCTGCCGTCTGAGTTGTTTGAACAATTTGAGCCGTTCGCTCCTTATCGCTTGCTCGCTGAGCGAGGCAATCATTGTATTCTGCTCCGCAGTAGAGCAATAGTTGTTTATGTTTATCTTCAGAGGTATGTCGCGATGCAGACTGCCCACTATATGCTGTTCCGCCTCGCTCTCTCTGCCGTCATACGCCCACGTGAGAGCTGCCTCATCCTGCGCATTATAGCTCATGATAGCCAATGCCGCACATAGCGAGAACAAGCCCGTAGGAGATATCAACTGTTCGTTTGTTAACTTACTCATCAGCTTACTGAACTCACTATAGTCTTCTGTCAGCACACCTTCATGAGCGATAAAAGCTCCTACAATAGGAGTGTCGGTCTTCGGATGAACCATCGCTTCAGTTATCCCTCCAAACTCCGACTCCAACCATCGTTGACTCCGGGTATATCTCTCAGTCAGTCTATTCTCTTCTGTGACACGCAGATAATCAACATAACGGTCAGCCTCAATCGGCACCCCCCGATAGGCACGCAACACCTCCTCTGCTATGATGATGCCGCTCAACCCGTCTAACAAGATTCGGTTGTAAGCCACCCGCAACACCACCTTCCCTCCTTCTTCGATGAAGTCGAAAGAGTGGTACTGACCATGAAAGATATCTTGTTTTGGCACCAAATGCTGCATTCCATCGTCATCCACCTCCATGCTGAAAACGGCATGCGCACGCAATACCTGCTGCAAAGCCTGAGCAAGACGCTCGGCTGATAAAGGGTCAAGACGCAGAGAGTAACTGAACCAATACACTTTAGGTTCAGCTCTCATCATATCAAAGACCAACTGCGAATAAGGCAGAAGAGCAAAACGCTCAGTGTCTCCGGTCTGAATATCTTTTATCCCGCTCATCTCTTGCGGGTATTTAACTTTTTCCTTACCCAATCTTTGCTATATATAACCACGAACGACAAGCACAACACTATCAGGCTCGGGTCCACCAACATGTGAGGCCATAGTGCCAACACCACCGCCCACACAAGCAGCACTATAGCATAAGGCATCGACCACACTCTCCGCCAACGGATACATATAAGAGGCAACGGGTTGAACAGCACTAACAACAGCAGAGCTGAGCTTCCGAACTCTTTCATCATCACCCATGTTGCTATCAGCATTATACCAAAGACTGCCTGCACCGATAGCATCAACCAATCCCAATAAGCATAGCGCGTCAGAACAAAAGCAAGAGTGATAAGAAGGATGAGCACCGATAGCAACATCGGCGTGAACCACGGGTCTTTGTCCGGTAGCGCAGCTCCCTCCACCAGGTCGCCTATATATGTCGCCATAGGCTTATCTGCCACCTTAGCATGCTGCCACACCTCAGCAAGGTCGGCAGGCACCACCAACTTCTCGTCAAGAGGACACTGCTTGTCATACCTATTGTCCGTCATCAACATACTGCTCAAACGAAGCCATGGATAGCGGTGCAACGAACGATAACCTATCTCGCGGCGTGTCATCGACGACAACGCCTCATCTTTAGCATAAACAATACGAGTCTTACCCAAGGCTTTCTTCACATAACGCACCACCGTGATAGCACAACCATATTTGTTCAGGTCCTGACGGAGCACTATACCTTGTGTCAGATGGTTGTCCATTATCTCCCACAAGCGCACTTCGGCATCGGCAGGCAGGTTAAGTCGATACTCGTGTACCGAGCGGTTCCAATGCTCATAGTCCTTCAGATATTCGGCAGTAGGGATGGCAAACATACCCATCTTGGTCTCACCACTCACGTACCTGAGCAGGTTGTCGTTAATGTTCTCTCCCTCGTACGAGAAGCAATAGTCCAATCCGTAAAACGGACATTGCAGTCGTAAGAAAGCATGACCTGTCGTACCCAACACATCCTCACGCCAGTCGGTAGGATCGGCTATGCACAGACTCGTCAACACAAAATCGTCCGCCATGCGGTCCGGTTCGGTCTGAGCTGATGCATTACTGCCGAACATAAGCAGGCACAGAACAAACAAGCATGCCGACAAGCTCGCCGGCAACTTACTACTCCATGTTGAAATCTTACTCATATCGTTTTGGTTAACGTTAATAGTTTGTTGTATGCGTTTCATGAGATTATGGGTTGATTGTTGGTGCTCCTTAAAAGAAGTCCTCGCCATTTCTCCTCTACAAAAAACAAACAAAACCTCAACGCTCTATGAAAGAACATTGAGGCAACTGTCTGAATATAATCGTTGGAATGGAAAAGCGAGAAAAGACGAACCAACAACACCGCATAACACAGCAAGCCCAAAACATACAGACTTACCCGATTGTACCTTACGAGATCCATTAAGGAGTAACCCGCAAGCACCGTTTACACCATTGTTGTTCATACTAAAAACACTTATCCTTCGCCGATGTGCAACACTATCCGCACATCAGACGCTGCAAAGTTACAACAAATAATTCACACAGGAAAGTTTTTGACAAAAATATCACAAAAAACTTCACGCAAACAGCTGTTAACTATCTCATAAAGGACAAATTTCATACCATGACCACGAAAAACAAACCACAGATTGCTGATTGGTTACTACTGACCACTGATTTCTTTTAACCGCAGACTGCTGATCGTTTTTTAACCGCTGATAATTCTTTTTTAACCGCAGATTGTTCTTTTTTTTTAACCGCAGATTGAACAGATTAAGCAGATTTATACAGATTTTTCTTATTCTCTGATTGGCTTCGCCATGACAGATGACACAGATGATGATAATGGAATTTCACTCAG
>CAMHOK010000131.1 GCA_946186735.1 uncultured Bacteroidales bacterium | reverse complement strand
TTATCGCGGTAGTTGATACCACCCGCCAGACCGAAGCACAGAGCCTGTCGGCCTGCCACATTGCCTGAAGCAAACCCGCGTTCGTGATCGAAAGGAGAACCGATGAGCGCGTTACGGATGTCGTCACTGAACGCACCGACGCGCGGCATTCTGTAGGTCCACTGCTTCATCGCCAGACTGTCATAAGGATAAGCAGGCGATATAGCAGCCCACCCTTCGCCGTAGGTAAGAATAGTCGGGTCGATCTTGTCAAGAGCTGAGCGTATGGCGAGCATCGTCTCTTGGTCGTGAATACCCATGAGATCGAAGCGGAAACCATCCACATGATACTCGCGTGCCCAATAGCACACCGACTCTACCATGAACTGACGCATCATCGCTTTCTCGCTCGCTGTCTCATTGCCGCAACCCGAGCCGTTAGCAAAAGTGCCATCATCGTTGAGACGATAGAAATACTTCGGCACCACCCTACCCAATGCACAACCTGCCACATTGTAAGTATGATTATAAACAACGTCCATGATAACGCGTATCCCTGCTTGATGAAGAGCTGCAATCATCTGCTTGGCTTCGGTGATACGCTTGGCAGGGTCGTATGGGTCGGTCGAATAGCCGCCCTCAGGCACATTATAATTGATAGGGTCGTAGCCCCAGTTGTAGTTGCCACGCTCCAGCGTCGTCTCATCAATGCTACCGTAATCGAACATGGGCAGTATCTGCAGGTGAGTGATACCAAGCTCTTTGAGATGGTCGATGCCCGATGCCAAACCATCAGGGGTAACCGTACCCGACTCTGTCAGCGCTAAGAACTTACCTTTGTTCTCTATGCCCGAGAAAGGCGACATAGTAAAATCGCGCAGGTGCGTCTCGTACACCACGATGTCGGTAGGATCAGCCATGGCGGGACGTTTATCTTTATCCCAGCCCATAGGATCGGTCTTGCTAAGGTCGATGATAGCGGCACGCGAGCCGTTAACGCTCACAGCCTTGGCAAAGATACCGGGAGCTTCTTCTGTCCACTCGCCGTCCTGATAGGAGCGAATAGTGTAATACTTGCCCGCAAGATCACCCTTCACGCTCAGGCGCCAGAAATCATTCTTGCCCTTCTCGAGCGCATAAGTCTGACGGTCGGTCGTCTGAGCATCATCGTAAAGACTCAACTGCATCTGCTCGGCCTCATCAGACCAGAAGCAGAAATGAGTTGCTGACTTGGTGTAAAGACATTCGTCTTCTAAACGGGGTTGCTTGCTGCAAGCAACAAGAGTGAGTGCTGCCAAAACAATAAAGAAAAGGTTTCGCATGGTTGGTTGATTTATTAACAACTGCAAAGTTAAGAATAAAAAATGAATCAAACAAATAAAAGTTTTTGTCATTTTCAAAAAAAATGTTACTTTTGCGCTCTGTAAGAAACAATTATGGTTCGAGTAATCATCGCTGAAGAGTGGACATATCGCTGAAAAGTAGAACAAACAATTTATTGCGTGATTGAGATGAATATCCGACCAACCCGACTCAATAAAAAACGGAGAAACAAAATTGTCTCTCCGTTTTTCTTTTCCTGAACCAACTCCCCTCCTTTGCAAGGAGAGGCAGGGTTGGTTGAATTCAACTATCTCACGCTGCCACCTGTTTCTCTTTCAGCAGAGCATGCAGCTTCTGTTCGTACTCTTTGAACTGCTCCGACTGGAACTCCGAATAGTTCATCTGCTTGCACAAGTTAATCACGCGCTTGAAATAGTCGTTGACGGCAACGAAGTTGTCGAAGTTGTAGTCATGACGGCAGATGTCCATCACTAAGTCGAGCATATACTCCTGACGCTCGAGCGGGCAGACAGCGTCTATCTTATCGAAAGCGTCTTGCTGGAGGATGACGAAGTCGATCACTTCCGACTTCCAGAACTGCTCATGATAGTCAACCGGTACACCATCGTCACCAAGGATATTGATCTGCTCTTGTATCTCTTTGCCTCGCTGAAGCAAGGTCTTCATCTCGTTAACCTTGGGTATCCATTCTTTATTGATACGGTTGCTGATATACTCTTCGAACTCAGGATACTCGATATATTTAGAGTACGAGTCGATAGGATTGACAGCGGGATAGCGTTTGCGGTCGGCTCGAGCCTGTTCGAGCGCATAGAAGCATCTGGCGGCTTTCTTCGTACCTTCTGTCACCGGCTCTTTGAGGTTACCACCGGCAGGCGATACCGTACCAAGGAAAGTGACAGAGCCTGTCTGACCATTGTTCAGATAGACATAACCTGCGCGAGCATAGAAAGCACCGATGATGGCACTCAGGTCCATCGGGAAAGCGTCTTGTCCTGGCAACTCCTCCATACGGTTCGACATCTCACGCAAGGCTTGTGCCCAACGCGAGGTTGAGTCGGCCATCAAGAGCACACGCAGTCCCATCGAACGGTAATACTCGGCTATAGTCATCGAGGTATAGACCGAAGCCTCACGCGAAGCCACAGGCATGTTACTGGTGTTGGCGATGATGATGGTGCGCTCCATGAGCTTGCGTCCGGTATGCGGGTCGTCCAACTCAGGGAACTCAGTGAAGGTCTCCACCACCTCATTAGCACGCTCACCACAAGCAGCGATGATAACGATATCGGCTTCTGCCTGCTTGGAGATAGCATGCTGAAGGACAGTCTTACCCGTACCGAAAGGACCGGGGATAAAGCCTGTACCACCTTCAACGATAGGATTGGCAGTATCAATAGTGCGAACACCGGTCTCCAAGAGCTTGAACGGACGGGGCTTCGACTTGTAGGCCGTGATAGCTTTCTTCACAGGCCAACGCTGAACCATCGTCACATCATGGTCGTTGCCCTCAGAGTCGGTCAACACGGCCATAGTGTTACTAATCTTATAATCACCTTCTTGGGCAATCGACTTCACCACATATTCGCCCTTGAACACAAAAGGAACCATTATCTTGTGAGGCTGATGGTTCTCGTCCACCTCTCCTAACCATGCAGCAGCCTCCACCTTGTCGCCTACCTTAGCGAGGGGTTTGAAGTGCCACAGCTTGTCTTCGTCAAGAGGGAAGTTGTACTCACCGCGTTTGAGGAACACACCCGTCAGCTTATCCAAGTCGTTCTGCAGACCATCGTAGTTACGAGAGAGCAGACCCGGACCAAGAGTAACCTCAAGCATGTGACCGGTGAACTCAACCGTGTCGCCCACTTTCAGACCACGAGTCGATTCGAACACCTGAACGAACACATTGTCGCCGGTCACCTTGATTACCTCTGCCATCAGGCGAGTACCACCTAAATGGATATAACAAATTTCGTTTTGAGAAACAGGACCATCAACACCTACTGTTACGAGGTTGGAGATTATACCTTTAACTTTTCCGTTTGTCATGATGATATGGAGTATTTTATGGAGTATTGATATGATAGTTTAAAACTTAACATCTTTCTTTAAGTCAGCAAGCAGACTACGGAAGATCTGCTCTCCCTGCTCGCGACTCAGATCATCCCAACGATGAAGAATAGATGCCTGAAGATAATATGCAAGAACATTATCAACAGTGAAATACTTGAAGAGAGTAGCCTGCTCTATCCATTGCCAGCGGAGTGCATCTATATGTTTCTCACGCGAGAGCAAGTCGCTTATCTCGGCTATTGCCACTATCTCCTTGAGCTCAGGGAGAAGGACGGCTAAGTTCTGCTGACGCCCTACTCCGTTCTTCCTAAGAGCCTGAGCCACCTCATTGTCGCCAACCACCGACTGAGCCACATCGTATCCGTGCTTTTGGCATACCTCGGCTGCCAACACGTTGTTCAGGTTGAGATTGAACTCAAACCACGCTCTGAGGAACTTATTCCTGCATTTGGCACCTTGCTCGTACAGCAACTGCGTCCGGAAATCGTCCTCGCTCAGGTTGGTCTCATGAAAGCGGTCTTGAACGGCATCGTCTTCCATCATGCTCATCAACTGAGCATCGTCGTTCTTCTTCTCAAGAAGCTCAATGAGGGCAAAGTCCTTCTCCGACATCTGCTCCTCAAGCAGTTGCCTGAGCTCCGAGAAACTCAGCCGCGACTTCTGACCAAGCTCAAGCTCGTCAAGACCTGATAATAGATAATGATATTGCATAACTCTGTTTTTACGAACACAACATGTTAGAAGAGCATCTCTATGAGTTGGGGACGCAGATATTGCTTGAAGTATTCTATAAACTCTTCATCGCCGAAGGCCAACTTATAACCGCCATTCTTGGCGCTGATGGTGAAATGAGTCTTTATTCCCTTCACCTCATTAATCTCAACACCGGCATCAAGCAGACCCTTAGCGTTCTTCATGAAATAGTCGTTGAGTGCCTTGGCATCGTTGGTCTCGATGGTAACATCGCCCGTCTTAGCCATCTGAGCAGCTAAGTCGGCGATAATCTTCTGCATGAACTTACCATCAGCTGTTGCAGCTTTGACACTATCGGTAGCCAAACGACCGGTAAGCAGATTGGTAACCTCAGTCTTGAGAGCGTTGACACTCTGCTGCGCAAACAAACGCAACTCAGCACGAGTGTTCTTATCCAACTCCTTAGCCTTCTGCTCCGACTGAGCCAACACCGCTGCAGCCTGAGCCTGAGCGTCAGCTACTATCTGTTGGGCTTTCTGTTGAGCTTGGGCTACAATGGCGGCAGCCTCTTCTTTACCTTTCTCTACTCCTTCAGCGTAGATCTTGTCGGTGAGTTCTTGTAGTGTGGTATTCATAAATATATATGGTTTAAATGATTATCAGTTTATACATTGCAGATAATTGTAGCATACAACGACTCATCACCGTACACTACCATTATTTTAGCATGCAAAGATAAGATTTTTTTCTTTATTAAGCAAATATCAAGCATTTTTTCTTCTGAAGATTATCATTACAAAGGGTTATGATAACTACCCGACAAAGCAACAACGAACACTATAAAACTATTTATCTGACACAAGAATTTTGTATATACATTATTTTTTGTAATTTTGCCACGAAGAAGAACAAACACCAATAATCATAAATCTTTCTGCTATGGACACTCAAAAAGATACTAACACCTCTAAGAGGGACATCATCAAGCATGCCCAAGATAAAAGACGAGAACGACTCAACAAGAGTGTTGTCCGCCTGCACAAAGCCAACAACATTCTCTTTTATCTCATTCTTGCTCTTGGTATTTTCAATGTGGCATGGCTTATATACATGAAAGCCAACTGGGACGAGATCGTTTTCCGCGGTCTGCAGTATGTGGCAATGTTGCTCATCATGCTCCTCCCCACTTTCCTCAAGACGCGGTTCAAGATAGAGGTGCCGTGGCAACTCACCACCATCATCGTCATCTTCTGCTTCTCTTCGCTCATCATGGGCGACTCGCTCGACCTCTACGGACGCATACCGTGGTGGGATAAGCTGTTGCACACCGAGTCAGGCTTGATGCTCTCCATACTGGCTTTGTGGATCATTCATGTGATAATGGCAGAGAACGATAAGTATATCATCCTCAACAGATATTTCTTGTCGCTCTTCTTCA
>CAMHOK010000130.1 GCA_946186735.1 uncultured Bacteroidales bacterium | reverse complement strand
AATGGGAGTATGTATGTGGATTTGGTGGTGACGAAGGACCTGACTATTTTCACCTGGTGTTGGAAAAGTAAAGTTTCACTCCGAAACAGATAATCTTAATATCATAATCTTAATATCATAATCTTAACATCATAACCCATATATCACATAATCATTATGTTTACACTCATTGAATTGCCTTACGCACAGGATGCATTGCAGCCTGTTATCAGCAGGGAGACTCTCGCTTTTCACCATGGCAAGCACCTGCAGACCTACGTTGACAACCTCAACCGCCTCATTGCCGGCACCGAGTTGGAGGACCTGCCGTTAGAGGACATTGTACGCCGCTCACAGGGCGGGGTATTCAACAATGCCGGACAGATACTCAACCATGAGATGTATTTCACGCAGTTTGCCCCTGCCAAAGAAAACAATCATCCCGTCGGGAGCATAGCCAAAGCTATTGACGAAACATTCGGTTCGTTTGACAACTTCAAGTCAGAATTTGAGAAGGCAGGCACGGGTCTGTTCGGTTCGGGTTGGGTGTGGCTGTCGGCAGACCGAGACGGCAGACTCGTCATCACTCAGGAGCCGAACGCCGGCAATCCGCTGACCAAAGGGCTGCGTCCGTTGCTGACGATGGACGTATGGGAGCATGCCTATTATCTCGACTACCAGAACCGTCGTGCCGCACATCTCGCTGCACTCCGGGCTATCATCAACTGGCAGGAGATAGAGCGCCGATACGTCGTCTCTTGCTAATATCCGGGGTCGCTATTTTCATAAGCGATGAGCCGCACCGGCTGCCTTATCTGAAAACAAGCCGGAACACGGTCTGTTCGTTGTCGCTTCCGACGAGAGACAGTGAGCCGCCATGACCGAGCATTATCTGTCGAGCTATGGCGCATCCTATGCCTGAGCCTTTGGGTTTGGTTGTGTAGAAAGGCGTGAAAATCTGTTCCTGTACGGCAAGAGGAATAGGTGCGCCGTTGTTGGCGACAGTTACGCTGACAGTATCGTCACCTCCTGTCCGGACACTCCTGACGGTGATGTCGATTGTGCTTGCACCTGCCTGAATGGCATTGAGAATAAGATTGATGAATACCTGCGATATTTGCCCTTCGTCAGCATAAATGACAATTCCGGTGTCATCGGTATGAGAGGAGCACGTAACTCCGCTGTTTTCCAATTGTTCATGATTGAGTGCGATCACTTTGTCGAGCAAGGTCTGCAGCACGACAGGCCTGCGCACGGGTGCGCCCACACCCGCCAACCTGCGATAG
Source organism: uncultured Bacteroidales bacterium (assembly GCA_946186735.1). Taxonomy (GTDB): domain Bacteria; phylum Bacteroidota; class Bacteroidia; order Bacteroidales; family Paludibacteraceae; genus Colicola. Next base: position 4,291 of record CAMHOK010000130.1, on the reverse strand, counting down.
TTCTCAACAAATCCGATGAGATGTTGCGACGCTTCGGAGATGATTGCGAGTCCGTTTTTCATGTCAGAGTTGTTCTCGCCGACATCAGGCGATTTGGATAGTGCATCGGAAAGTGATGCAATAGGTGCAACGGTGTTCATTATTTCGTGCGTCAGTACTCGTATGAGTTTGACCCACGACTCCTGCTCTCCCTGTTGCCGCTGTTGTTCGAAGAGCGTGCGTATACGGTTGAGTGTGCGGTTGAAGCGGCTGTTCTCAAGAAACCGGAAGTTCAGTTCCCCGTCTTCTAATGCATCGAGCATGAAGCTGAGACGCCTGTTGTCACGCCTCCGCATGACAGCAGCTACAACTACTGCCGTTGCCGTGACGACGGCAGCCACTATCAGCAACAGATGTGTGAGGGAGAAGGTCATAGTCCGTATTTTCTGAGTTTGGCGTACAATGTAGGTCGGCTTATACCCAACATCCTGGCTGTTGCCGATATGTTTCCGTCGTTTTTTTCCATAGCCTGCCTGATGAGGCGCTCTTCGTTGCCCGCAAGGAAGGTTACAGCCGACTCGTTGTTGCCGGAATCTGGTGCCGACAACTGCAGGTCGGCGGGCGTCAGCTCGGTGCTTTCGGAGAGGATCACGGCCTTCTCAATGCAGTTCTGCAATTCGCGTATATTCCCGTGCCACGGTTGCGAGACAAGCAGTCGTGCGGCATCACTGCCGATGTCTCTCACTTGCCTGTGATAACGCTCGGCATATCGGCTGAGGAAGATTTGTGCAAGGGGTACTATATCCTCTTGCCTTTCCCTGAGTGGCGGCAGATTGAGCCTGATGGTGTTGATACGGTAGAAGAGGTCCTCTCGGAACTGTCCCGATCTCACCAAGTCGTCAATAGGGCTGTTGGTAGCGCAGACGAGACGTATATCCACGCTCCTCGGCTTGGTGTCGCCCAAGCGTGTGATGCTTCGGTTCTGCAGTGCACGCAGCAGCTTGGCCTGCAGGTGCAGGGGGATGTTGCCTATCTCATCGAGGAACAGCGTGCTTTGATCTGCCTGCTCGAATAACCCCGTATGATCGGTATGGGCGTCGGTAAAAGCACCTTTCCTGTGTCCGAACAGCTCTGACTCGAACAGCGTATCGGGTATAGCACCGGCATCAACCGCCACCATTGCTTTCGCGCTCCGGCGGCTCAGAGCATGTATCTCACGCGCAAGCATGTCCTTGCCTGTGCCGTTCTCGCCGATGATGAGTACTGCCGCGTCGGTAGGCGCTATCTTCTCTACTGTAGCACGTATAAGCCGCATCGTCTCTGAATGACCCCAGAACATTTCCTGTCTGCCGTTCTCACGCTCGCCTTGACGGGCGGGGTCGTTCTTGTCGCGCTGCAAAGCTTTGTCGCGGGCTGCAGTCAGCACAGCCTGCAGATGGTTGTTGTCCCAGGGCTTGACAATGAAGTCGAAAGCTCCCCGCTTCATCCCCTCCACAGCAAGTCGTATGTCAGCGTAAGCAGTGAAGAGCACCACCTCGGTCGCCGGTGCAAGACTATGTATCCTGTCAATCCAATACAGTCCTTCGTTGCCGGTGTTGAGTGTGTCGTTGAAGTTCATGTCAAGCAATACGACGTGCGGACGATACTCACTGAGTACACTATGCAACTGCACGGGCGAAGGCAGCGTTTTCACCTCGGCGAAATACATTCGAAGCAGAATCTCCATCGTGCGGAGTATCCCTGTGTTGTCGTCAACAACCAATATGCGGCCTGTCTTTTTCATATTCTTGCAGCACCATCGGGTGCAGAAGCACAAATATCTGTTACGATTGCAAAGGTACTAAAAATATCTCTAACAGAGAAAACAATTGCATTTTTCCGCTCTCAACTTCTCTCAACGGCTTTGCCGATGTTTGCTCTCACTCTTTCTTTAGCGACAGTGCAGGATTGAGTCGTGTTGTGCGCCATGTCTGCAAACTCACTACTGCCGCCGAGAACAATAGTACAACAAGTATTGCCGCAAGGAAGATGATGGGGGTAAGCGTGATGCGGTGGACGTATGTGGCAAGCAGTTCCTGTGCAAAATACCATGCTATTGGCGTACCTGCAAGGCATGCAAAAAGCACCACGAGCATATATGTCTTTACGTTTTTCAGCGTCTCGCCCGCCACCGTGCCGCCATACACTTTGCGTATTGCTATGTCGTGTGAGCGGAGCGATACATACCATGTGCTCATGCCTGTCAGACCGAGCAGCGAAAGCAGAAGCATCAGAGCGGCAAACACCGTGATTGCACGCATCATGACACGCTCCCTGTCGAGCGATTCTTTGTTCAGCTCCTCAACAAAACCATGCGTATGGGGTTCTTTGTAAATTCCCCACGCCTCGTCAAGCGAGCGCCTCAGCGTTTCCATTATCTGTTTCTCTGCTTCGCCGTGCGGACCTGTCGTTTTTATTGCCACCGACTTGTAGTATGCCACCGGACTCTCGTACCAATCCTCCTGCACCGCGACGAAGCATGCATTGTCGTAATAATAACTCCCTCGGAAGTCGGGAATAATGCCGCCTATCGTGGTAACACCCATGAGGCTCATCTGCTCTTCGCTCAGCCGCGGGTCCTCATAATTGAGGTGCAGACGTTCTATACACGACTCTGTCAACCATACTACTCTCTCTCCATCGCGGTGGAAATCGCGCAAGGGTTGGAAGCCGTATGCTTCGAAAGCGTCTTTCGTGCAGATAAGTTTCGCTATACTGACTCCTTGTAACTCCTCCATATTGCCGTTACCGTTTCGCAGCATGCGTGTAACATCTCCGTCATCAACCGGCACGAAAACCTCGTTATAGACACATCCCGGATGGTCGTCGCATTTGCCTGCCTTCTCTACGCAAGGCAGGCTTCGCAGTGCTTCTACAGCAGGGTCTAATTCGTGATGGGCATACGGACCGTAGAGATAATACACGTCATCCGCATCCACTCCCAAGGGCAGGTTTGTCATCTTCCTGTATTGGGCGGCATATACAACCGACAGCGACAGCAAAACCACGGTTACCATACACTCGGTAAAGACAAACACCTTACTGAACACCATCTTGTTCATGCTGCGGAACTCACCCCTTACTACATCAATGGCGCTGGAGCGCGAGATGATGAGTGCCGGTACCAGTCCTGATATCAGACTCACCACCACTATCATCGCCACGTATGCACATACGCTTTGCCATGTGTAGGCTATCCTGACGTCAAACCCCAACGATGCAGCACGAAAGACGCCGTTGATCACAGGCAGTACTGCATACGAAAGCAACAGACCCGCCACGAAGCACACCAAGGTCATGCAGAAAGTTTCGCCAAGCATCTTGCCTATGATGCCTGCACGCGACGACCCCAACAACCTGCGTGTTGCCATCTCTTTAGCACGGAAAGTACCCATAGCCACATTGAGTGCTATGTAGTTGAATATAGCAAATGCAAGAAGTATAAGGCTGAGTATGAGTATTATTCTGAAAACAAATGGATTGATGTTTGTCAACGTATGGCTGCGCGAGTTGGTGAGTTCGTCGTAGCGTATGAGTTGCATGCTGTTCTCTAATTGGACTTCGTATCCCTCATACATAGCAGCATAGTTGATCTTGGCTGCCTTTTGTATCTTGCCGAGCAACTCTTCGCGGTCGGTACCTCTCTGCACACGAAAGAGGCACAAGTCTTTCTGATGAATACGCTGGGGGTGCTCCCAATAGTAGTGCAGTGTCGGACCGGCGATGTTTATTATCACGTCGTGAGGGTGCATCAGCGAGCGGTTGTAGTCGGCTACTATGCCTTCGATGGTGTATTCAATGTTGTCAAGCACGAAATGTTTGCCTACGGCATCGTTGCCAAAGCCTGCCTTGCGTGCAAAACTCTCAGAGACGATTGCCGAACTGACATCGCTGAGCACTTCTTTGTTGCCACTCACAAAGTGCGTAGGTATGAAGTCGAAGAAATTGAGGTCGCAGAGCAAGCAACGTATGCTGTAGCTCTCTTCGCCTATCTTGATGTCGGCAGGACGGGTGGCTGAGAACAGCGTCGTCTCTTCCACCTCAGGGATGTTGGTCGTCAGAAACTCAGGCTCATCGAAGCAACCTGCAAGATAATCGGGATAGAAGGTGAAGGTGTATATCCTGTTGTAGTCGGGATTGTCGTGGTTGACAAGCCACAGATCGCTCACATAACTGACAAGCGGAATGATAAATGCCAATGCCACACTGATACCTGCCACCTCGATAGCGGTATAGAGCTTGTTGCGTGAAAGGAAATGAAGATACGATTTCA